>JBEKHI010000163.1:0-16643 GCA_050012355.1 Streptosporangiaceae bacterium
CGGCGTTACCCACGCGATGAGCGGGGACAACCGCAGGCCATGGGTCCTTCCGGTCGTCGCCGTTCTCGTGGTGCTCGTGCTGGTAGCCGCCGGCCTGGGCATCGACAAGGCGATCGGCTCGGCGGCCCCGGTGGCGGCGAGCACCCACGCGAACACGATCGCGGACGGGGCATCATCGAGCCCGACGCCCAGCCCGTCCCACGCGCCGAAAGCCAGCGCCTCGCGATCTGCCAAGTCCGCCAAGTCCGCCGGCTCGAACGGGACAACGGCGGCGTCGTCACCCGCGTCGCAGACACCCGCGTCGCAGGCGTCGTCATCGGGCAGCACCCAGAGCTCGGCGCCGCAGCCGGTGGGGCCCGACCTGGCAGCGAACGGCTCCTTCGAGACCGGCTCATTGTCCCCGTGGACCGACACTTCTGACTCATCCGTGATCAAAGGCAGCGCGGAGAGCGGCGAGTACCTGGTCCAGATGGACTCCCAGGGCGGTGGCGCTGGCGTCGCGCAGACCATCACCGGGCTGACCCCCGGGGATACCTACGAGCTGATCGGCTGGGTGGCGTCCGGCTCGCCCGCCGCCACCACCTACATCGGCGTCAAGTTCTACAGCAGCACGAACCCGGGTGGCGCGGACTACACAACCAGCGGCACGTCGTGGAGCGAAGGGGTCATCACCTTCACCCCGGCCGCCGGGTACACATCCGCGCAGATCTGGTGCTGGCGCAAGATCGCCGGCATCGGCTACTGCGACAACCTCTCCGTCTACAAGATGAGCTGACCGGGCCAGGCCCTGGCGCGCAGCAGCCGCAGCCCGTTCAGGCCGACGATGACGGTCGACCCCTCGTGCCCGAGGACGCCGAGCGGCAGTGGCAGGTGCCCGGCCAGATCCCAGCCGACCAGGGCGGCCCATCGCCGCTCCGGTGCTGGCGGCGGCCAGCGCGGGCGCGTCGTTGACCCCGTCCCCGGCCAGCAGCACCTTGCGACCGGCGCTCTGCAGTTCCCGAACGGCGCGTACCTTGTCCTCCGGCAGCAGCCCGGCCCGCACGTCGGTGATCCCGGCCTGCGCCGCTAGTCGCGCGGCCGCCCGCTGGTTGTCTCCGGTCAGCAGCACCGGCCCCTGCCCGGTGATCGCCGTGATCGCGGCGACCGCTCCGGCGGCGGCCGGCCGGATCCGGTCGGCGACCCCGAGCACCGCCACCGGCACTCCGTCGACGCGCATGACGGCGGCGCTCAGCCCGTCGTCCGCCAGCGCCGCTAGGTCAGCGGGACCGGGACTGCCGATCTCGATCCGGTGCCCGCCGGCCATCGCCGTAATGCCCCGTCCGGGCCGCGCGCTGAACTCGGTCGCCGGCTCCACCGGCAGCCCGGCGTCCGGGCGGCGGTGACGATCGCTCGGCCAAGCGGATGCTCCGACGGCTGTTCGGCGGACGCGGCCAGGACCAGGATCCGCTGCTCGTCCAGCCCGGCGCCGGGGAGCACCTGGATGGCGGCCAGCCGGGGAGCCCCCTCGGTCAGGGTGCCGGTCTTGTCGAACGCGACCAGCCCGGTGCCGCCGGTCTCCTCCATCACCAAGGCGGATTTGATCAGCACCCCGTGCCGGCCGGCGTTGGCCATCGCGGCCAGCAGCGGCGGCATGGTGGCGAGCACCACCGCGCACGGCGAGGCGACGATCATGAACGTCATCGCGCGCAGCAGCGACACCTGAAACGCCTCGCCCGCCAGCAGCGGGATCGCGAACAACAGCACGGTGGCGGAGACCATCGCGATGGAGTACCGCTGCTCGACCTTCTCGATGAACAGCTGAGTGCGGGCCTTGGTCGCCGACGCCTCCGTCACCATCGCCACGATCCGCGCGATCACGAAGTCCGCCGCGGGCCTGCTGACCTGGATGTTCAGCATCCCGGTGCCGTTCACGGTCCCGGCGAACACCTCATCCCCTGGCAGCTTGGGTGCGGGCAGCGGCTCGCCGGTGATCGTCGCCTGATCCACCTCACTCGCCCCGGCCGTCACCTGACCGTCGGCGGCGATCCGCTCGCCTGGCCGTACCAGGATCAGGTCCCCAGCCGAGAGTACCGCCGCGTCCACCAGTTCCTCGGCGCCGTCCGCGCTGAGCCGCGCCGCGCGATCCGGTGCCAGGTCAAGCAGGCCGCGGACCGCCCGCTCGGTGTGATGGGTGGCGACCGCCTCCAGCGCTCCCGAGGTCGCGAAGATCACGATCAGCAGCCCGCCGTCCAGCACCTGGCCCACCGCCGCCGCGCCGATCGCGGCGGCCACCATCAGCAGGTCGACGTCCAGGGTCTTGTCGCGCAGTGCCCGAACCCCGACCAGGCCGGGTTCCCAGGTTGCTAGACGAGGCCGTGTACCACAGCGAGCACCTTCGCCTCGGGTTGCGCGACCCGCGTGATCTCCCGGCTATCGTCTAGCGCAGACCGTGACGGTCCGCCCAGTCCGAGACGGCGGCGGCGATCTCTGCCGGACGGTCCTCGGGCGCGTGATGCCCGGCCTGGCCGCAAGCCACGATCTCGAGCGAGGCGATGTGGCTCGCGCACCAGTCCGCCATCGTTTCGCTGATGAGCAGGGTTGGTGAGCCTGCAAAGGTCATCAGCAGCTTCGGTACGCCGGGGCTGGTCGCTAGCCACGCGTCGTAGGATTCGATCCGTTTCACCAGGTCGGCCGGTTCGCCGCCGAGCGGCATCTGCCTCGCCCAGGCGAGCAGCGGACGGCGGCTCTCCCGGGTCGGGTACGGCGCGAGGTACACCGCCAGGTCTGCCTCGCTGACGGGAGTGAGCACGGCGCCGGTGAACGCCTGCCTGACCATCTGGTCCTGGTCGAGATACAGCTTCTCGCCGTCGTCGCCGCGGACTCGCTCGCCCCGCGCTCGTGCCTGCGGGGACAGTTCGTCCCAGCTCATCGGTTTGACGATGCTCTCCGCGAATGCGATACCAGCCACTCGATCGGGGTGGCGGGCCGCCCAGTCGAAGGCCAGCGCTCCACCCCAGTCATGGCCGACCATAACGACGCGTTCGAGTCCCAGCGCGTCGAACCATCCATCCAGGTAGCGAGCGTGATCGTCAAAGCTGTAGGCGATATCGGGCTTGGCTGACTGGCCCATGCCGATGAGGTCGGGCGTCAGTAGCCGGGCGTTCGGCACGCCGGGGAGGACGTTGCGCCACAGGTGAGACGAGGCCGGGTTGCCGTGCAGGAAGACGAACGGCGTCCCGCTGCCCTCATCTTCATAGTGGATCGCGTTGATTTCTGGCATGGGGCTCCTTAACATCTCGAGCGGGGTGTCGAGCAGGGTGGTCAGGTCCTGGACGAACGCCTTTGTCCGCGGGTCGTTGCGGCCGCCGAGCGGTGCCAGCAGGCGGGTCAGCAGCTTGTTCACTTCTTTGATGGCGGGCGCGGTGATCTCGCGTCCCCGGTCGGTAAGGGTCAGCCTGATGGCCCTGGTGTCTTTGGTGTCACGGACGCGTTCGATGAGGCCGTCGGCGTCGAGTGAGCGGGCCAGTTTGGAGACGTACAGCGCTTCCAGGCCGGTGTGGTCGGCGAGTTCGCGCTGAGTCGGCGGCTGCTTCATGCCGTAGAGAGAGGCCAGCAGTACGTACTGCGCGTGCGTCAGCCCAAGCGGCGCGAGTGCGCGGTCAACGGCGACCCGCCACTTCATCGCTAGCCGCCACACCAGGTAGCCGGGCGTTGGTTCCATGCCAGTTAGTGTACATGGCTATTAAGTACATAGCTACTATTGGCGATGCTGGTGGGTGCTGCATTGCCCAGGTTCTTTTCTTGGTAGTGCAGCACCAACCAGCAACGCTCCGCTGCCGCGCGCCCAGCTGAGGTCGACGAGCGCCTATGCCCCCGGCCGGAGCCCCGAGTGCGATGAACTGGACGACGGCGGCGCGGTCTAACCAGCGAGATGGCTCGCGGCCCACGGTTGGCCCGTCAGCACGGCGAGGTGCAGCGAGACAAGCGTGTCCTCCAGATCCGGCAGCGTGCTGGTGAGGTCGGCGCGTACCCTGCACCGCACCAGTTCCGCGGTGGCCCCGGCGAGGCCCAGGCAGGCATCGAACGGAACCGACGGCCACTCGGGGTGACGTACTCGCGCCCGGTCATGCCAGGCGCGGTTGATCCGGGCGAACCGCCGGCTGGCGATGTACAGCCGTTCCACCGCGACCGGGCCGGCCGCGGGCATGTCGATGTAGAACACCCGGGCAAACGCGGGCTCGTCCGCCAGAAACCGCAGGAACGCCCGGCACCCCGCGCGCAACACATCCTCGTCCGGCGCTCCGGACGGGACCGCGCGGGCGGCGGCCAGCACCCGGCTCGCCATCAGTTGCCCGCCCTCGCGGGTCGCCTCGAGGAAGCAATCCTCTTTGCCGCTGAAGTGTGCGTAGAAGGCGGCCCGTGAGACCTTGGCCTGGCGCACGATGTCGGCGACCGTGACGGTGGCGTAGTCCGACGCGGCCACGGCGCCGACCGCGGCCCGCAACAGACGCTGGCGCTGCGAGGCCAGCACGGCCCGGGCTGGCAACCGGCTGCGGCCTCGGGGCAGACCGGGCTTTCCCTCATGGGATCCGGCGAGCGTACCCCCTTGCACGGCGTCAGCCATGCGCCTAGAGTAACGGGAAAATATCTAAAGTACGTAATCGTACTTTAGTCCGTGCGCGCGTCAGCGGAGACGTGGTGCGGAGAGGGGTTGCAGATGACAGCCACCACCAGCAGCGCCCAGCCAGCCGGAATCGTGAATGGTCTCTGGCGGCGTGAGCTCCTTCATTACCCCGAAACGCGGGCCAGGATGTGGTACCTGGCCATCGTCGTGCTCGCGACGATCGTCTTGTACTACCAGTTCTACATAGCGGGGGCGGTCTCGCCCTCCATCATCGCCGGGTACGGCATGACGTTCCCGTTTTACGTGTACATCATCGTGGTCGCGAACGCGGTCGGAGCGTTCGGCTCGCTGGCCGCGGGTCTCGCCGACCGGTGGGGCCGCGCCAACCTGGTCGCCTACGGGCTGCTGATCACCGGAGCGCTGGCGCTCTTCGGTATCCCGAACGCGTCCGGCAAGTGGACATACGCCGTGTTGTTCTCCGCGATCGGCCTGGTCGAGGGCGTTATCCTGGTCGCCACCCCGGCTCTGGTCCGCGACTACTCGCCCCAGCTCGGCCGGGCTTCGGCGATGGGCTTCTGGACGCTGGGGCCGGTGGTCGGCAGCCTGGTGGTCGCCGTGGTGTCCAGTAACACAGTGGGCAGCCTGCACCCCTGGCAGGACCAGTTCATCATCTGCGGCATCGTCGGCGTCGCGGTCGGGGTGATCGCGGTGTTCGGGTTGCGGGAGCTGTCGCCGGGACTGCGTGACCAGCTCATGGTGTCGCTGCGGGACCGCGCGCTGATCGAGGCGCGTGCCCGCGGCATCGACATCGCGGACTCGTTGCGGCGTCCGTGGCGGCAGATGCTGCGGTTGGACATCGTCGGCTCGGCGTTCGCGATATCGGTGTTCCTGCTGTTCTACTACACCGCGGTCGGGTTCTTCACGGTGTACTTCACCACCTTGCACGGCTTCTCGCTGTCGACCGCCAATAGCATCGGGAACTGGTTCTGGGCGTTCGACGCGGGCGCGCTGATCGTGTTCGGGATCATCTCCGACCGATTGCGGGTACGCAAGCCGTTCATGGTGGCCGGCGCGATCGGCGCGATCGTGATGACCATCGTGTTCCTTAACCTAGGCGCGACCACCTCGTTTGCCACGTTCGCCATCGTGATCAGCTTCCTGGCCGTGTTCCTCGCGATCGCTTACGGCCCGTGGATGGCGAGCTTCACCGAGACGGTGGAGAAGCACAACCCGGCGCTGATCGCGACCGGCCTGGCCGTCTGGGGATGGATCATCCGGGCGGTGATCGCGATCTCGATCTTTATCCTGCCGTCGGTCGTGAGCTCGATGACCCCGCTGGTCACCTACGGCTCGTCGGTCACCGCCCTGTCGGCCAAGTACGCCCCGGAGCTAGCCACGTCCAAGGCGATCGACGCGAAGACGCTCGCGGCGCTGCAAGCGAATCCAGCGAATACGACAGCGGCGACCACGGCAGTGGGGGAGATCGTGACGGCCTTCCACGTCAGTCCGGCGGTCGCCACCCAGCGGCTCACCGCGCTTGCCGCCGTGCCCAAGTCCGACGAGGCATTCCTGAACGCACACGGCTCCGCCGTGGTGACCGCCGCGGCAGCCGCTCCTGGCCAGTGGCGGAACTGGTGGTGGATCTGCGTCGGCGGCGATGTCGTCTTCCTGCCGTTCATCCTTGTCATGGCCGGCCGGTGGAGCCCTCGCCGGGCCCGTGAGGACGCCGAAGCGCACGAGCGCAAGGTCCAGCAGGAGCTCGCCGACCTGCAGTAGTTCTCCGTGCCCCTCGCCACCCGGGTGGCGAGGGGCACGGAGCCGTTCGCGTTAGCGCTTACGGAGCAGGGTGATTCCGTCGCCGATGGGGACCATGACGCGGTCGACTCGCGGGTCGTTGCGTACGTGGTCGTTGAAGTCGCGGATGCCGGCGACGTGTTCATCGTCGACATAGAGCTCGGTGACCTGGCCGAACCACAACACGTTGTCGGCGCAGATGATCCCGCCGGGCCGCATCCGCGGAACCAGCAGTTCGTAGTAGTCGACGTAGCCCGGTTTGTCGGCGTCGATGAAGGCGAAGTCAATCTGGCCGGGGACGTTCCGCAGGGTTTCCGCGGCGTCCCCTAGCCGCAGCTCGATCTGGTCGTCTAGCCCGGCGGCGGCGAAGTAGCGGCTCGCGATGGCGGCCAGTTCGGGATTGATATCGCAGGTGATCAGCTTTCCGCCGGGTGCGAGGCCGCGCGCGATGCAGATGGCGGAGTATCCGGTGAAGGTGCCCACTTCGACCGCGAGGCGGGCGCCCAGCATCTGGGTCAGCATGGTCAGCAGCTGACCCTGCTCGGGCGGTACGACCATCAGGGACCGTTCCCCGACCGCCTGGTGGGTCTCGGCGAGAAGGCTGGCCAGCAGCGCATCGTGCGGGGTGGCGTTCTCGGCGACGTAGCGATGGATGTCCTCGCGCAGGAACGCTGACTTGTCACCCAGCGCCTTGACATCGATCGGGTCCTGGCTCTCGATGGCCACGCTGATAGTGGGCTGACTCATGTGATCTTCCTCTTTGGGTTCGGGCAGGGATGCGAGCCGGGCCGCGGCCATCTCCCTGACGATGTCCATTCCGGGTCGTGCGTTTTCTCGTTGCTGGGCTTCCATGCGCAGGCTGGGCATGCTGTCGCCGCCAAAGTGGGTGCAGACGTAGCCGTGAGCGGTGTACATCTGCTGGAGGGCGGCGCGCACATCGCCGAGTCCGGCGTTCAGGTCCGCTTGCCGGCGAGCGTCCGCGAGTGCGGGAGCGACCTGGCGCATGACGGCGATCAGATGGCGGTGGTCGCGGGTCTGCAGGCCGCTAAAGCCTTCGTTGACGGTGGGCGGCAGCATCGAGGGCCGGACCTGGCTCTCGTACTCCTGGATGCCGAACGCGGCCGCATAGCTCATGGCCATCGACGAACTGCGCGCCAGCGCGGCGGTCGCGGCCAGGTCACGGACGGCGTCGCTAGTCCGTCCGTGCGTCCAGTCGTCCTCGAAGCACTGCAGCGTCACCGCCATTGACTGAATGAGGACGAAGAACAGGCGGTGGCCGATCCTCCAGTGGTCGTCGGTGTTCCGGCAAACGCCTGGGAACTGCGCAGGAACCGGCACATCGGGCGGTTCGAGCCGCGGCGTGCGGCCCTCAGCGAGAGCTCGCAGATGCTGTTCGGCTCCCAGCAGGACCTCTTCACCGCCACAAGAGAACAGCGGTGTCCCGTCGTCCGCCAGGTGCTTGCCGACCTGCAGGGCCACCTCGGTGATGCTGTTCTTCAGCGCGCTCAGGTGGCTGCTCCGCGAGACCCCAAAATAACGGTCGTGCTCGGCGCATTCACGCTCCTGCCGCGCTGTCTCCTCCCTGATCGGACAGGGATCCCGCCCGTCGTTTGACACCGGAGCCAGGCCGAAAGCCTGGCGAAGCTGATCTCGGGTCCGCGGCAGCTCACGAGGGTGAGCGAACGCGATCACCCCGTCCATCACGATCGACGACATCTATCCCCCAAGCAGATCGCACAGTGTCACAGAATGACGACTGACTGTATCTGGAGGGGAAAGTAGGGCCGAATCTGGCCCCTGCCCACGGGCAACGCCGGACGAGCGACCTAGGCGCGGTGCTTAGACGCGCATGGCGCCGGGGAACAGGAAGTAGTAGAGGCAGCCAATCGCGATGACCACGACCAGGTAGCCGAGACTGCCGGGCAGGTTGTAGCGGATGACCGTTCCCTCCTGGCGAACGTATTTGCTGGTCGATACGCCGACGCTCGCCGTCTGAGAGGCGATCGCCTTGCCCACCTCGGCGCCGACGGAATTGAGCGACGGAAACAACAGCACCGGGGCGCCCAGGATCTTGGCCACCGTGAGCTGGAATCCGCCGAAGACGGCATTGGTTGAGGTATTGCTGCCGGACAGCGCGATCCCGATCCAGCCGAGGATCGGGGCCAGGATGATGAATGAGGTTCCGACCTTGGAGAACCCGTTCGCCATGGAGTTGGCCATTCCGGAGAAGTTGAAGGCATCGGCCAGCCCGAAAACAATCGGTCCGACCAGGAACGCCCCCCACATCTGGCGGAAGATGTTACTGAAAGCGGTGCGGACTTGGTCCATGCTGGGCCGCAGGACCACGACGACCAGGATCCAGCAGGCAAGAATGGCAGTGCCGCTGACAAAGGGCGCAAACGACCACGAGACCGAGACCGTCTTATGGCTCAGGGACCCGAGGGCCTTGACCGTCGGCTCGAACCAGAGGTATTTCGGCAGGTATGACCATGGGCCGGTCCATGCGGTGACGACGACAACCATGATGAAGAACGGCAACAGCCCGCGAAGGGCACCGCGGGAACCCTGCTTCGTGGCGTCGGGGGTGTCGGTCGTGCCTACGGGTGCGACGGCCTCGTCACCGGTAAGCTCCCTGCCGCCGAAGCCGAGGACGGTCTTGGGCCGCCAGAAGCGGGGAAGAAGCAGCAGCGCGCCGAAGCACAGCAGCGAGCCGAAGATGTCGGGCAGGTAAGGACCGAGGTAGACAGCGGTCGGGAGCTGGCCCGCGATGTACGCGAGTGAGGCGACGACCGCTAGCGGCCAGCCGTCCCGTAGTCCTCTCCAGCCGCTGACGAGATAGATGAGCACCCACGGCGGCACTAGGGCAAGGATGGCGACGATCTCGCCGATCGAGCCCGAGAGGGAGAGCAGGGGCAATCCCGTTACGGCCGCCAGCCCGATGATGGGGGTACCCAGTGAGCCAAACGAGCACGGGGCGTTGTTGGCGAGCGCGGACACCCGGAGGGCAGCGAGGTCGGCAACGCCTAGGCCGATCAGGATGGGGGCCACCACGGCCCAGGGGTAACCGAAGCCGACGAGCCCCTCCATCAGCGCTCCGAATGCCCACGCCATCAGAATCGTCTGCATCCGGACGTCGGCGGTGGCCCGCGCGAGCAGCCAGCGTTTGAGGTCGTCGAAGGCACCCGTCACGACCATGGTGTTATAGATGGCCGCTCCCCACAGGACAATCCAGTCGATCGACCAGACGCCCGTACCCGCCCCTAGACCGTAGGCGGCGAAGGCCGTCCCGACCGGCGTCCGCCAGGTTGTGCAGGCGAGGACGAGCGTGACGGCGGAGCCGACGATCACGGCGCGCCAGGCACTCATCCGGAGGATGCCGAGAAGCACCAGCAGGACTACCACCGGCGACAGGGCGAGCAGCGTGCTTCCAGCGATCGAGTGAAGGGGGTCAAGAACTTGGTGGAAAGCCGGTTTGGGAGATGCCGCGAGCATGGGGACTGCTCCTGTCTTTCGCGCCCTGGCGGGACGCCCGGCGAGCCGGTTCTGGTTCAGTTCGTATGCAGGTTGCCGGGTGCGGCGGTTACTTCACTCCATCTGATCGGCATGCTGAAACAGCATCGCCGCTTTGATCAGATCCGAAATGGCTCGCGGGAACTGATCCGGGACGTTGGTAAGGCCCGGGATGTGAAGGATGTGGCGTCCGGTAGGCAAGACAACCGCCGCTATCTCGAATGGTCAGATGTGTCCGAGCAGATCCCTCCCAAAGGCATCTCACCACGATCGGCGGAAAAAGAAAAGAGCCGTGCTCCGTTGTCGCGGTCCCGCGAATCGATCATGGAGCGTTAATGATCAATAAGACATGCTGACGGTGTCGCCAGAAAGGGCGAGTACCTAGCGCTCGTCGTCGCCGGTCAGCGATAAAATCGCTGCGTATAGACGCGTGAGCAGGGTGATTCCCGATTAGTACAGGACGCCGTCCGCGGACTTGCCGTAGGGCAGGATCTCATTGACGCGGCCGACGGCGACCTTGGCCGCCCACTCCGGGTCGGAGAGGACGGCGCGGCCCGCGGCCACCAGGTCGAACTCACCGCGCTCGGCTAGGTCGACGAGCGGTGCCAGACTCAGGGTCGGCTGCTGGGCCTCACCCTCGCCGCGGAACGCGGAAGGGACACCGACTGAGCCTACGGTGATCACCGGGACGCCGGTCAGGTGCTTGGTCCAGCCGGCCAGGGTGCGACTATCGCCATCGAAGGCGGGGAGCCAGTAGCGGCGCGTCGAGGCGTGGAAGATCGACACGCCCGCCTCGGCGAGCGGGGTGAGGAACGCCTCGAGCTCGGCCGGGCTCTCGGCGATCTTCGCGTCGTAGTGGCCGGCCTTCCACTGGGAGTAGCGGAACGCGACCGGAAAATCCGGCCCGACGGCCGACCTGACGGCGGCGACCACCTCGGCACTGAACCTGACCCGGCTGATGATGTCACCGCCGTAGGCGTCGGTGCGACGGTTGGTGGCCGGCCAGTGGAACTGGTCCAGCAGGTAGCCGTGCGCGCCATGCAGTTCCACGCCATCGAACCCGGCGTCTCTGGCTGCCGCGGCGGCGCGAGCGAAGGACTCCACGGTCGACTCGAGCTGTTCGGCAGTCGCGGGCGCCGCGACGGTGTCGCCGGCGGTGTTCAGGCCTGAGGGGGAGATCACCGGGGCGTCAGGGAACGGCCCGGTACCTGGCTTGCGGGCCGCGCCGATGTGCCATAGCTGCGGGAAGATGGCACCGCCCTCGGCATGTACGGCAGCAGCGACCTTCCGCCAGCCGTCCAGCGACTGTTCGCCGTAAAACCTCGGCACCCGATCGCTGTTGCCCGCGCCCTCGTCGACGTAGGTGCCCTCGGTGATCAGTAGGCCGAGCGAAGACGCCCTGCGTCCGTAGTAGGCCGCGACGTCGTCGCCGGGGATGCCGTCCGGGGAGAACTGCCGGGTCATCGGGGCCATCACCAGCCGGTTGCGGAGCTTGAGGCCCGCCACGCTAACCGGCGAGAACAAGGTGGTCACGTCGGCCCCGTCAAGCAACGTCTCGGACAGGTGGCTGGTCGATTCCGTCACAAGTCAGGGCAACCCTGGCAGCTGTCGCCCTATTCCCTGGGTGACGCGATTCACGGGGTGCGCGCGAGCACGACCGTGACGTCGTCTTCGGCGCGTTCGGCGAGCGACGCGATGAGCGTGTCGCACGCCGTCCCCAGCTGGTCGTGTCGGCAGTCAAGGACGGCGCGCAGCGCGCTGATCCCCTGATCGAATGAACGAGTGCGGGTCTCTACCAGCCCGTCGGTGTACAAAGCGATGACTGTGCCGGGCGGAAGCTTGATGCGCGACTGGCCGTAGACCGCCATGCCGAGCCCGAGCGACTGCCCGGCCGGCAGGTCCGGTACCCGGGTGGCGCCGTCCGGCATGGCCAGTACCGGCGGCAGGTGGCCCGCAGCGGACAGCACGCAGGACTGGCTGGCGGGGTCGATGACCGCGTACACGCAGGTGGCCAGCACCGGCCGCCGGAGTGTTGTCGTTGTCCGGTCCAGGTGGCTGAGTAGCTCCGCCGGTTCCAGGTCTAGCTGTGCCAGCGCGTGGGCCGCGGCGCGCAACTGCGCCATCACCGCCGCGGCGGCGGGCCCGTGGCCCATGACATCGCCGACGATGATGCCGCATCGGCCGGCGGGCAGGGCGATGATGTCGTACCAGTCGCCGCCGACAATCTGCCCGGCGGCGGGCAGGCACCGTGCGGCTATCTCGATTCCTGGCGGCACCACGGGCTCGGCTGCGATGAGGCTTTGCTGCAGGGTGTCGGCGACGGACTGCTGCCGCAGCAGCGTCAAGGCGTTGGCGATCCCGGTCCCGGTCACGGCCGCCAGCCGGGTGGCCGCGGTGACATCCGCGTCGCTGAAGGCCGGGGAACCGGCGGTGCGGGCGAACGCCAGGAACCCTGTGGGCTGTCTTCCCGCGACCATGGGCACTGCCAGGTACGAGGCGTAACGAGACATTATCTTCCGGCCCGCTGGGCCCACCCATTCCAGGGCTCCGCTGTCCGGCAGGGCGAAGATGAGCGGTTGGCCGTCGCGCACGCACCGGCCATACGGCGAGTCAGCGTCGAAGGCGATCACTTCCCCAGCCGGGAAAGCCGCCTCCGTTACCCGTCGGCTTTCGTGAGTGAGCCGGGTTCCGAGCCTGCGGGCCGTGACCTTGCAATCCGCGGCCATCTCCACCGGTTCACCGGCCCTGATCAGCTGCTCCGACGCGAACACAGCTGCCGCGTTGGCGAAACCAGGAACCGTGGCGTCCAAGACGAGGCGAGCGATCTCGGCAAGATCCAGGCTGCCGCGTAGCTTCAGTTCCGCCTCTGCCGCGGTCAGCCCGGCCGGGAGAATGTTCCCGTGAGGGCCTGCCGCGGTGTCAAGGTCATCTGGCATCCGTACCTCGGCTTCCCGGCCAGCTGCCCCCCGGGCCTCACAAAACAGACACGGCAACTTTAGCGACCGTATCGGCTCAAGTCCACGCAAACAGTGAACCGGCGCTACGCTAAGTTCGTCGAGCGTCGTGCAGCCGGAACGGAGATCCGATGACCGTGGGGCCAGGCTGGGTGCCGCCGGAGATCGACACCTCCAAAGCGAACATCGCCCGGGTCTACGACTACTGGCTAGGCGGTAGCCACAACTTCCAGGCCGACCGGGACCTCGCTCGCACCATCATCGCCCTGGACCCAAACTTCCGCACCGCCGTGCGGGCAAACCGGGCCTTCGTCGGCCGCGCCGTGCGGTTCCTGGCTGGCCAGGCCGGCATCCGCCAGTTCCTCGACATCGGCTCGGGAATCCCCACCGAGAACAACGTCCACCAGGTCGCCCAGGACATTGCCCCGGGATCGCGCGTGGTCTACGTGGACAACGACGAGATCGCCGTCGCCCACAGTCGGCTCATACTGCAAGACAATCCCGACGCCAGCATCATCAAGACTGACCTGCGCGAGCCGGACAAGATCCTCGGTGATCTGGAAACCCAGCTGCTGATCGACTTCAGCCAGCCCGTCGCCGTGCTCCTGGTGGCGGTGCTGCACTTCATCCCCGACGACGCCCAGGCCGCGGACATCCTCGCCACCTTGCGCGGCGCGCTCGCCCCCGGAAGCTACCTCGTCATCTGCCACAACTGCCAGGACGAGCGGCCAGGGCTGGCCTCCTCATTCGAGAACGTCTACAACAGCCGCGTCACCGGGCAGCTCCGCTTCCGGACCCGGGACGAGATCACGCGGCTATGCGACGGCTTCACCTTCATCGAGCCCGGTCTGGTCTGGATACCGCAATGGCGTCCCGATTCCCCCGACGACGTCCCCAGCGACCCGGAGAACTACTGGGGACTAGTCGGGGTCGCCCGGTACGACGGACCGTAGGTGCTGGGGTCCGTCCCCGTAGACCGAACGATCTGCTCGGCCGCCCGTGGGCGCAGAAGTAAACAGCATGCGTAGAAGAACATCAGATAGATGCAAGATCGATAGCGCGGTGGACGGCGATCCGCTATAACCGTGGTGCGAAGTACATACGGAAGGCGGGCTGGAGGTCATGGTGGCCGAGGAAGCAAGCTGGATTCCTCCTGAGATCGACACGACCAAGGCCAGCATCGCCCGGGTCTACGACTGGTGGCTTGGCGGCGAGCACAACTTCCTCGTCGACCAGGACGCTGCCCGCGCGATGATCGCCGTCGAACCCAAGGCCCGTGTCATAGCGCGCGCGTACCGGGCCTTCCTCATACGCGCCGTGCGGTACCTGGCCGCGGAGGCGGGCATCCGCCAGTTCCTGGATATCGGATCAGGCATCCCCACTGAACAGAACGTCCACCAGGTCGCCCAGGAAGTCGCTCCCGGGGCGCACGTCGTATACGTGGATAGCGACGACGTGGCCGTCGCCCACAGCAGGCTGCTGCTCGGCGGGAACCCGGACGCGACCGTCATTCACGCTGACCTCCGCGATCCGGAGGCCATCCTGAACCACCCGGAAACCCGCCGCCTCATCGACTTCACCCAGCCGGTCGGCCTGCTGCTAGCAGCGGTGCTGCACTTCATCCCCGACAGCGACGACCCCGATCGCATTCTCGCCACCTTCCGCGGTCCGCTCGTCCCCGGAAGTTACCTGGCCATCAGCCACGCCTGCCGGGACACGATTCCCAACGTGGCCAATGCGTACGAGACCGCCTATAGCAGCCGGATCGCCGCCCGCAGCACGTTTCGCACCCGCGAAGAGATCGCGCGTCTCTTTGACGGCTTCACTCTCCTTGAGCCTGGCCTCGTCTGGCTTCCCGAATGGCGGCCCAACTCTCCAAGCGATGTCCCGGAAGACCCCGCCTCGCTCTGGGGAGTAGCCGGCGTCGGCCGGATGTGAACTCCGGATAAGCGCGCGCCAGTACAGTAACTATCTTGAGGAAAGTGCTACTGGAAGGGGGCGGCGTGCCGAAGGACTCAGTCCAGGTTGTGGGCGCGGCCAAGGCCGGCCCAGAGGATGCTTGCCCGATCGACGCGGTGCTGGACATGGTGTTCAGCCGCTGGACCACGCCGATTCTGTGGGCGCTCAACGAATACGGTCGCCAGCGGTTCGTGCAACTGGAACGCCGGATCACCTCGATCACGCCCAAGGTGCTGACCCAGCGGTTGCGACACCTAGAGCGCGACGGCCTCGTGGTGCGTACGTACTACGCCGAGGTTCCGCCGCGCGTGGAGTATGAGATCACCGACCTGGGGCGCAGCCTGGCGCCTCTCTTCTCCGGCCTGCACGAGTGGGGCGCCGTTCACATGCCGCAGGTCGAGCAGGCGCGCCTGCGCTACGACGACGCGCAAGGCGGTCGCTAGACAATCGCCAGGAGTTTCCGGCGGGTCGCTGCGGCCGACCAGTTTGGTGCGATATCACCGGGATGCCCGGCTCTCGATATCGGTCTTGCGTTCTGGTGATCATGGTGGGTGCTGCATTACCCGGAAAAGAGTGCGGGTACTGCAGCACTCACCATGATCACCCCATTACTTTCCTCTAGGTACCTACTGGTATCGGGATAGTAGCGTGGCCCACGTCGAACTCGCGTCCCGGCCGGTGTCGGCTACCGGCAGGCCGACCTGGCCGAGCTGGACAGTATCAAGCCCGCGCTCGACGGGGCCACGGCCCTGTTCCTGCTGACCTCGGGTGACTTCATGGCGGCCAGGGGCGATCTGGGCGGGGTCGTGGACGCGGCCCGGGCGGCGGGCGTCGGGCGAGTAGTCCTGCTGTCCAGCCTGGGCGTCGCCACCGGGCGGCACTCCCCGGAATTGGAGGAGGTCGTCACGGGTTCGGGGCTGGACTGGACGCTGCTGCGGCCCGGAGGCTTCGCCTCCAACGCGCTCATGTGGGCTGGGATGGTCCGGGAGCGTAGAGAGGTCACCGCGCCGTTCGGCGACGTCGGGCTGCCGGTCGTCGACCCGGACGACATCGCCGCGGTCGCCGCGGTGGCGCTCTGGGACGATGGTCACGCCGGGAAGGCGTACGAACTCACCGGTCCGGAGTCCATCTCGCCCCGGCAGCAGACGGCCGCGATCGGTCAGGCACTGGGCGAGCCGGTCCGGTTCGTCGAGCAGACTCGTGCGCGGGCGCGGGCGCAGATGCTGCGGTTCATGCCGGAAGAGGTCGTGGACGGCACCCTCACGGTCCTGGGCACGCCCGAACCGGCCGAGCAGCGGGTGAGCCCGCACGTCGAGCAGGTCCTCGGCCGGCTGCCGCGGACCTTCGCCGACTGGGCGGCGGGCAACGTCGTGGCCTTCAGGTGAAGTCGCCTCGTCCGGCCGCCGAGGAGAGTACCCACCGTCGTTCTGTAGAAAATTGATTTTTCCATAACGACGGGTGGTGGCGGCCTCAGCGAACGCCGCCACGCGGCTCCCGCGGGATACGACCACTCCGTGGGCACGCGATCAGGGAGCTGCCTGGACACCGGTGACGACGGTCGTGCCGTAGTGACCGGTCACCGACGCCAGCGCACCGGCACCCGACGACGGCCAGGTGACGCGGAGCCTGATGCGCTGGCCGCCGGGGCCGACCGCGCTCAGTGTTCCCTGGACCAGCGTGGTGCCGAGGGTGAGCACCCCGGTTACGGCGAATCCTGGCACGAACTGATCGTCCTGGAGCCGCAGCGTCTGGCCGCTGGCGCCCGCGTCGATCGTCCCGCCGTGCAGTCCGGTGTCGGTCGTCAGACCGATGGCGTTGTAGCG
>JBEKHI010000164.1:0-16640 GCA_050012355.1 Streptosporangiaceae bacterium
TGCTCGGCGGCGCGGTCGTCGAGCTGGCCGCGATTCTGGCCGACTCGGGCTCGCCTCCGCGGATCCTGGATCTCGGGACAGGCGGCGGCAATCTGGCCGTGTCAATCGCCTCGCTCGAGCCGCGATCCGCCGTATGGGCGTCCGACGTGGAGGCCGAGGCCGTCGAGATAGCCCGGCGCAACGCCGCCTTCCGTGGCGTCACCGACCGGGTGGAGTTCGGGTGCGGCGACTTGTTCGCGGCGCTGGGGGAGATGCCCACGGCACCGAGCCTGTTCGACATCGTGGTCTGTAATCCCCCCTACATGCCGTCCCAGAAGGCCCGCAGCCTGCCCGTCGAGATCGGTGGCCATGAGCCGACGGCGGCTTTCGACGGCGGTGACGTCGGGCTGACCGTGCTGTACGCGCTGATTGACCAGGCGCCTGGGCACCTGGTGCCGGGTGGCTGGCTGTGCTTCGAGCTCGGCGCCGGCATGGGCCGGGTCGTGGAGCGGAATCTGGCCAGGCGCGGCGCCTACGACGAGGTCCGCACGATCACTGATGAGGACGGCATCACCCGCGCGATCATAACGAGGACGCTCGCATGAACCAGGCATCGATATCCGACAAAGCGGTATCACCGACGACGTCGTTGCCGCCCTGGGTACTGCCCGAGGCGGAGCCTGGCCGCGGTTCGCAGTCGCGGCCGCTGCCTCCGCCGCTGCGCGCTGATCCGGTCGCCGTCCGGCGCTGGGCGCTGGCCGCATGGGTGGCGGTGCTGGCGCGGTGCGTCGGCGAGGCGGAGGTCGTGACGGCCGCCACTGAGGCCGACGGGACGGCGGTCCGCGTCACCGGCCTGGTCGGCGAGACCAGCTGGGCCGACCTCGACGGCTCCTTGCGCCGCTCGCCGCTGGCAGGCCACCCGCACAGCATCCTGGACCTGTACGGCCAGACGTCCGACGACGCGGCCGACCTCGTGATACGCGCCGATCCGGCGGGCGGTGAGCTCAGTCTGTCGTACGACACCATGCACGTGTCCCACGCCGCCGCCGAGCGTGTCCTTGGCTATCTTTTTTATGCCATAACGGCGGTGGCGTCGGCCCCGGATGCCGCGGTCGATCTCACCGGCATGATCGGTGACGAGGAACGGCGCTACCAGCTGGAGACCGTGGGCGGCCCTCGGGTGAACAACGGCCCGGATGGTTTCGTCCCGGCGTTTCGGGCCCGGGTGGCGGCGCACCCGCACCGTCCCGCCATCCATCACGTCGAGCGCACCCTGACCTACGCCGAGCTGGACACGGCCTCTGACGGGATCGCCCGGCACCTGCTCGCCCTCGGAGTGAGCGGCGGGCAGGCGGTGGCCGTTGTCAGCGCCCGGCACATCCCCTGGGTGACGGGGATCCTCGGAGTGCTCAAGGCCGGCGCGGTGTATCTGCCGGTGCGGCCGGATTTCCCGGCCTCACGCGTCGAGGATCAGCTGACCCGGGCCGAGTGCGTGATCGCGCTGGCCGACGCCGACGGCAGCGGGTTGATGTCCGCAGTGTCAGCCCTCGGCTGGCCGGGCGCGGTGATGGCCCTCGACGATCTGGCGGCCAGGCCCGCTCCCGAGGCCGAACTCGCTTCACCGCCGCTCGAGGCTCCCGCCTATGTCTATTTCACCTCCGGCTCGACCGGCCGCCCGAAGGGCGCTGTCTGCCGCCACGACGGCATGATCAACCACCTGTGGGCCAAGGTGGACGACCATGGCCTCGGGCCTGACGACGTGGTTGCCCAGACCGCGTCGCAGTGCTTCGACATCTCGCTGTGGCAGATGTGCGCGCCGCTACTGGTTGGCGGCGCCTCGGTCATCGTGGACACCGAATCGCAGCTAGAGGTCGCGGCGTTCGGCGACCTGCTGGCCAGTCGCCAGGTGACCACGCTGCAGATCGTGCCGTCGTACCTGGAGGTGCTGCTGGCCCATCTGGAGGCCGGCCGCGCCCAGCTGCCGCGCCTGAAGTCGGTGTCGGTCACCGGCGAGGCGCTCAACGCCGGCCTGGTGCGCCGCTGGTTCGCCGCGGTCCCGGGTGTGCGACTAGTCAACGCCTACGGCGCGACCGAGGTCAGCGACGACACCATGCACGAGATCCTGGACGGCCCGCCGCGCCGGGACCTGGCCATCGTCAACGTCGGCCGGCCGCTACGCAACATGCGGACCTACGTGGTTGACCGGCAGCTCCGGCTGATGCCGCTCGGTGGCCGTGGCGAGATCGTCTTCGCCGGAGTCTGTGTCGGAGCCGGCTACATCAACGACCCCGCCCGCACCACCGAGGCCTTCACGACGGACCCCTACTTTCCCGGCGAGGGGCTCTACCGCTCCGGCGACCTAGGGCGTTGGCTGCCGGAGGGCCGCCTTGAGTTCCTCGGCCGCTACGACGATCAGCTGAAGCTCCGGGGACTGCGCATCGAGATCGGCGAGATCCAGGCGGCGCTGCTGCGGGTGCCGGGGATCGAGGCCGCCGCCGTGGTACCGGTCGGCGAGGGCAACAGCATGCGGCTGGTCGGGTTCTACGTCTCCGAGGATGAGCTGGCCGAGGTTGATCTGCACGACCTGCTGTCAGCTCGGCTGCCGGAGTACATGGTCCCCTCCCGCCACTTCCGCCTGCCCGAGCTGCCGCTGAACGACAATGGCAAGACGGACAAGCCGAAACTCCGGCTGCTGGCCGGGGAGCTCGCATCCGGAGTGCGTGCCTTCGAGCCGCCCAGCACGGCGAACGAGCGGCAGCTGGCCATTCTGTGGGCCGAGGTGCTGGGCATGGCGGCCGGGAGAGTTGGCCGTCAGGACGATTTCTTCAACCTTGGCGGCACCTCGCTATCGGCGATCCATCTGCTGATGCGACTGGACCACCGGCTGTCGGCGACCGACATAATGGAAAACCCAGTCCTGGCCGACCAAGCCGGGCTTCTCTCGGCTACGCAGCCCCCGCCGTCTGGTCTCGTCCATGAGCTCGGCGCTAGCGGTCCCGGCCAGCCGGTCCTGGTGTGTTTGCCGGACGCGGGCGGTAACGCGATCAACTTCCAGCGGCTGGCCGAGGTGGCCGCCGGGCATGTGCGGGTGCTGGCGGTCGAGCTTCCCGGCCACGACCTGGCCCGGCCGGACGAGGAACTCGCCCAGCTGCCCGAGCTGACCGGGCGGCTGGCCAGGGAGCTAGCCGGGAAGCCAGCGCTGTATCTGTGGGGCCAGGGAGCCGGAGGCGTCGCGGCGCTGGCGGCGGCGCGTGCCCTGGAGGAGGCTGGGGTCTCGGCCTCGGGGGTGATGGTCGCCTGGGATGCGTCGGCACCAGGCACCGGCTGGTCGCCGTCGGACGAGGAGGTCGCCGACCTGCTCCGGCGTCGCGGCCGCTACATCGACGTCGACGGCGCGGCCCCTGGGCGCCTGCGATTCGTCGCCCGCGCCTGGCGCCACGACTGGGCGCAGGCCCGCCACGAACTCCACCGTCTAGGCTCCGACCCGGGCCTGATCGCCCCGATCGCGGAACTCACTCTCGGCGACGCGTCGCCGCTGCTCCCCCTCGCCGCGGTGGGGCTCACCCGGCACCGCCTCGCCGACACCGACAGCGACGTGGCACGGTACCACCCGGAACTCATCCTTGACATTCTGCAACGGTGGCGTGACCCGGTCGGCGGCCGGCGGTGACCATCCAGCAGGACCTGTCAACCCGCCGCCGTCCGGGACGCGTCGGGGTGGGCACGGCCTACGGCTCCTTCGGCGAGCTGATGCAAGGCGCGCTTCCGGGACCCGGCGCGGCCGACGGCGAAGGCCGCTTCCTCGTCACGCTCCCGGTGGCGCGCTGGTCGACCGCGCGCTTCGAGGTCCTGGAGCCCGGCGCCGGCCTCAGCGTCAGCCCCGCCCACAAGACCAAGGCGGCCGCCCTGGCCGAGGCTCTGCTCGCCGAGTTCGGCTACGGCCCGGACGGCGTGCTCGTCCTGCAGAGCAGTATCCCGGAGGGCAAGGGACTCGCGAGCTCATCGGCCGACCTGGTCGCGACGGCACGTGCGGTAATGGCGACGGTCCTGCACACCATCCCGGACCTGCGACTGGACGCGATGTTCGCCGCCATCGAGCCCACGGACGGGGTGCTGCACCCGGGCATCGTCGCGTTCGACCACCGGCGCGGCGTGTGCCTGCGAGCCCTGGGACACCTCCCGGCACTGCAAGTCGTGGCGGTTGACCAGGGCGGCACGGTCGACACCATGGCGTTCAACCAGCGCCCGCCTGAGTACGGCTCCGCCGAGCGGCGGCAGTACGCGCGGCTGCTCGGCGAACTGACCCAGGCGGTGCGTTCCCGCGATGTGGCCGCGGTCGGCCAGATCAGCACCATGAGTGCCGCGCTCAACCAGGCGCGCGTGCCGAATCGCAACTTCGCGGCGCTGCGGGAGATCTGCCGGGCCGCTGGCGGCCTAGGGCTGGTGGCCTGCCACAGCGGCACGATGGTCGGAGTGCTCCTGGATCCGGAGCGGCCCGACTACCGGATCCGGCTGTCGCTCGCGGTGAGCCTGACCGAAGATCTGCCGGGCCGCACGCACCTGTACCGGACGCTGGGGGACTGACCGGATCACGCGGCGAGGGCGTGCAGCAAGGCCATCCGCCTGTCGCCGGTAAACGATTCCATGCTGTGGGCGGTCCTGACGTTATCCAGCAGCAGCACGTCGCCCGCGCGCCACGTCAGGTGCGCGGTGGCCCGGTCGTACGCCGCGCTGACGATCTCGACATCGCTGGCGGTGAACGGCGAGCCGTCGCCGAACTCCGTCTCGTACGGGAGGGCGTCGCGGCCGAAGGCCGACACCAGGTAGCCGCGGACCATCGGGTCCATGGTCCACTCGCTGCAGAACGCGAGAAGGTTCGACCATGCGGGGACGCCGTCGGCGCCAGTCGCGCGGAGAGCGGGCCTGGTGCGGCGGGTGACCAGCCGATCCGCGCTCCACTCCAGCTTGATGCCCTCGGCTGCCGCGTACGCCTCGACCCCGGGACGGTCCATGCCCGCGAAGGCCTCCGCCCATGACATGCCGACCAGCCCCTCGGCGTACCGGCGGGTCAGGGTCCAGCCGACGCTGTCGCCCCGCTCGACCAGCTGGTCAGGCAGAAGCCCTAGGACCACGCGGCCGTCAGCGACGCCGGTCCGGCCGCCAGACTCCGCCGGGTTCAGGCAGGCGACGAGCAGGTGGCTGGGCGGTTCGGTTTCCCAGCCGAGTTCGTGGTGCATGCACATCGGCGAGGTAGACGGCCAGGCGGGCCCCGACCAGACGCCGTGGCCCAGCCAGCGGCGCGCGGCGAATGGCTCAAGCTGGTCGCGCGCCGCCAGGCCCAGCCGTCCGGCCAGTTCGGACAGCGTGTCCGTGCCGGTAACCCCGGCGTCGCGGAGGACGACAGCTCCGGTGTCGTGGAGCAAGTCGGCCAGCTGTCCGGCACCGATGTCTCCCGGACCGGCCTCGGGCACGGCCTTGACGGACAGGGGCATGGCCTCATCGTAGGATCCTGCCGTCGGCACCGGGGCGTCGCGCAAACCGGGGACGGCACACTCTCAGAGCCACGCTTTACATTTGCGAACCATGACATCTACCGAGGAGCACGGCGAACCCGTGCCGTTCCCCTTCGCGTTGGACGAAGCCGGAACGGTGCTGGCCGGCCTGGACCGCATGCGCGCCGTCGTGGAGTGGAAGTGCGGCGGGCTGGACGCGGCCGCCATGAACAAGACGCTTGGACCATCCACGATGACGCTGGGCGGCCTGGTCAAACACCTCGCGTTTACCGAGGAAGGACATTTCGCCACGCACTGGCACGGTCGTCAGCCTGGACCGCCGTGGGATGCCGTCGACTGGGATGCCGACGAAGACTGGGAGTGGCACTCGGCCGCCGTCGACAGCCCCGAGGAACTGATGGGGTTGTGGCGCGCCGCGGTCGATCGCTCCCGCAAGGACGTTGACGAGGCCCTCGCCTCCGCCAGCCCCGGTGGCCTCGGCCGCCTCAAGACACCTGACGGCCATTCGCCGAACCTGCGGTACATCCTGGTGTCGCTCCTTGAGGAGTACGCCCGCCACGTCGGCCACATCGACCTCATCAGGGAGTCGCTGGACGGGACAGTCGGCGAGGATCCCCCGGAGCGGCCATAAGAACAGGACGCTGAAATCCATGAGACGGGTGCCGGCTGAACCTGGGACAGGCTCAGCATCGTCCGGGCGGCGACGCTGTTGGCTAACTGGGGAAGCAGACAGCCTTGAGCCATTGGAGAGCCCGTGTTCAGCAGCCGCCACGCCGACCCATACGGAGAAGGAACTCCATGTCCGCTGACCTGATCACCGTGCCGGACCTGATCCTGGCTCAGGCCAGTAGGTCGCCGGGCATCCTGGCGGTCGAGTCAGCGGCTGACCGACTCACCTACGCACAGGTGGTGGCGCACGCCTGTGGCCTGGCGGACCAGCTACGCCGGATGGGGGTCGGCCGGGGCGACCTGGTGGCAGTGGCCGTGCCGCGTGGGGCCGAGGTGGTGCCGACGCTCCTCGGTGTGCAGCTGTCTGGTGCTGCCTACCTGCCGATGGATCCCGAGCACCCGGCCGACCGGCTGAACTACATCCTGCACGACTCGGGGGCGCGGGTGCTGGTGACGGGCGACGCGACTGGCCCACCCGGCCTGCGCGCCGAGACGAGGTTGTGCCTGAGCGATGTGGCGGTGCGGCCCGATCCGGCGGTGCCGCCGGCACCGAGCGCGGACTCCGCCGCCTACGTCATCTACACATCCGGCTCGACCGGCAGGCCAAAGGGCGTGCTGGTCAGCCACCGGGCCCTGGCGAACTTCGTCCAGTCGATGGGCGACCGGCTGGCCCTGCCTGGCGACGTCGTGCTTCCCGCGGTCACCACCGTGTCCTTCGACATCGCGAGCCTGGAGCTTTTCCTGCCTTTGACGACCGGCGGCCGGGTGGTTGTCGCACGGCAGATCGAGACCCGCGATCCGCATCGGCTGACCGCCCTGCTGGCCCGGACGGGCGCTCGGGTCCTTCAGGCCACCCCGACCTCCTGGCGGCTGCTACTTGAGGCAGGGTGGTCGCCGCCGCCGGGCTTTACCGTGCTGTGCGGCGGGGAGCGGCTGCCGGCTGAGCTGGCCAGGCGCCTGCTGGGAGACGGGGTCGTGCTCTGGGACTTGTACGGGCCTACGGAGACGACGGTCTGGTCGACCGCTACCCGCTATGAACTGGGCACGCCACCCAGGTTCTACCCGGTTAGCAACACCTCGCTGCACCTACTCGACGAGCGGCTGCGGCAGGTGCCCGCGGGCGAGAAAGGGGAGCTGCACATCGGCGGCGCCGCGCTGGCCGCCGGCTATCTGCGACGCTCGGCGCTGACCGCGGAGAGGTTCGTCGCCGATCCGTTCGCCGCGGTCGGCGGAGCCCGCCTGTACCGCACGGGTGATGTCGCTCGGCAGCATCCGGATGGGCGGATCGAGATCCTGGGCCGCAGCGACGACCAGATCAAGGTCCACGGATTCCGGGTCGAGCCGGGCGAGGTAGAGAACGCGCTGAGCCGCCATCCGGATGTCGCCGAGGCCGCGGTGCGCGCGATCGACGATGACTGGGGCGCCACCCGGCTGGTTGGCTACCTTCGGCCGGCCGATCCGGCTAGAGCGCCCGACGAGCGGCACCTTCAGCGGCACCTCGCCCGATCGTTGCCGCATTACATGATCCCGACGCAATTCGTCGTTATGGACACTATTCCTACAACGAGCAATGGCAAGGTGGATCGCTCCGCGCTGGCGCCACCGTTGCCACGTCACGACGACCTCGCCGTGCCGGTGCGGCGCGCGCCAAGCGCCGACGACCACAACGGCAGCCAGACCGAACGACTGGTGGCAAGAGTCCTGGCTTCCGTCCTGGAGCTGGAGCAGATCGGGTCATACGAGGATTTCTTCACCATTGGTGGCGACTCGCTGCGGGCTGTCCTGGCCATCCTTCAACTGAACGAGGAGTTGCATCGTCAGGTCCCGATCAACGCACTGTTCGAGTCACGGACCGTCTACGGGCTCGCTGCCTTGCTGGACAGCGAGGGCGCGGACGAGCCACAGCTGCTCGCACTGCCACCCGGGCAGATCCCGCGGCTGTCCTCGGCGCAGTGGCGATTGTGGCTGCACCAGCGGCTCGCGCCAGACAGCGTGGCCTACAACGAACCCGTGGCCGTGCGGCTTCCCGACCCGCTCGACCTCAACGCCGCGGACGCCGCGCTGACTGGCCTCCTGGCCCGGCACGACGTTCTGCGCACCCGTTACCAGCCGGGCGACTCAGGTCAGCCGGTTCCTGTGGTGCTGCCTGCCGCCGGGGTCCGGCTGGAGGTCGAGTACGGCGACCCGGAGGCGGTGCTCGCCGCGGAGCTGGCGCGGCCGTTTGATCTCGCCTCGCAGCCGCCGATCCGTTCTCACCTGGTGCGCCGGAGCGACGATGAGCCCGCGTTCCTGATTCTCGTGCTGCACGAAATCGCGGCTGATGACCGATCGCGTGAACTGATCACGACGCAGCTGCAAGCCGCCTACCGGGGCCGCACCGTTTCGGCCCCAGCGCTCAGCTACGCCGACTACGCGGAATGGCAGCGAAACCTGGCGGTTGGCTCGACCGCAAGGCGGCATCTGGACTTCTGGCAGGCGGAGCTTGGGGGACTGCGGCAAGCCGAGCTGATAACCGACCGGCCGCGGCCAGCCGACCGTGATTGGCGAGGCGGCACGATCCGTTTCACCGTGCCCGCGGCGGTCGCCGACCGGCTGCGTGATGTCGCCTCCGAGCACGACGGCACGTTTCCCATGATCCTGCTAGCCGGATTCTGCGGTGTCCTTAGCCGGTACACGAAAGGAACCGATCTGACCGTGGGCATTCCGGTCGCCGGGCGCACTCGTCCCGAGCTTGAGAGTATGGTTGGTATGTTCGAAAATACCGCTGTGATCCGTATTAATCTGGACGATAGCCGCTCCTTCCCCCAGCTGCTCGCCCAGGTACGTGAAGCGGGGCTGGCCGCCTTCGGCCGGGCTGTCCCCTCGATCGAGGACATCGTCGCCGCCGTTCTCGAGGTAGTGGAGACGGAGCCGGAACCGGGCCGGAATCCGCTGTTCGACGTGATGTTCGTGCCGCAAGGCGTCAGCGGATCAGACGGCTTCCCGCTGCCGGACGCTACCGGGGCCAGAATCGACCTCTGCTGTCATGCCACCGAGCGCGCGGACGGGGGCATCGACGGCCGCCTCGTATACGCCACCCAGCTGTTCGACCAAGCGACGATTACCCGGCTGGCTAGCGACTACGTTCAGTCGCTTACCGAGATCGCCGAAGATGCGGGCTGACACAGTGGCCATTTCCCGCCTGGATCCGGCCGCCGATGCGGCCACCATGGACCTCTTGCCACGGCTGGTGCGGCTGGACACCAACCTGTGGGGCGCCTCATTCACGCTGATGAAGATGCTCCCGGCCCACCACATCGTCACGACGGCGATCAGTACCGGCGAGATCGGGCCCGACACCATGATCGTGGAGTCCACCAGCGGGACCTTCGGCCTAGCGCTGGCCATAAAAGCCGCGCTGACCGGACACAAGCTGACGCTGGTCACCGACCCGGCTATGGATCAGCGGCTGTGCCGTCGGGTCGCGGACCTGGGGACCGCGATTGAGATGTGCGCGATGCCATCCCCTAGCGGCGAGTTCCAGACGGTACGCCTGGCCAGACTGCGCACCCTACGGGAACGGATCCCGGACACCTTCTGGCCGCGGCAGTACGACAACCCGTTGCAGGCCGCCTCTTACGCGATGGTCTCCGAGCACCTAGTCGACCGGCTCGGCTACGTCGATGCCCTTATCGGCCCAGTCGGCTCGGGCGGATCCATGTGCGGTACCACGGCCGGTCTCAGGGCGGATAACTCCCAGGTCGTCGCGATCGGCGTGGATACTCCCGGCAGCGTGCTGTTCGGCCAGCCCGACCAGATCAGGGAACTGCGAGGGCTGGGCAACAGTGTGCTGCCCGGCAACCTCGACCACACGATGTTCGATGAGGTGCACTGGTGCCCGGCGGGCGTGGCCTACCGGGAGACGCGCCTGCTCCACCGCCGGCATGCCCTGTTCCACGGCCCCACCTCGGGGGCGGCAATGGCGGTGGCCCGTTGGTGGTCGGCCAGAAATCGCGGAGCCCGCACGGTGGTAATGCTGCCGGACCAGGGCGACCGTTACCTCGACACGGTCTATAACGACGCTTGGCTCCACGCGGAGCCGCAGTGGCGTCTCAGTGCCGAATCCGAACCCACCGAGGTAACCCGGCCGGCCGGCGAGACCGACTGGACGTGGATGCGGTGGGGAAACCGGAGACTGGCTGAGGCGCTCGGCGAGCGGGTCGCCGGACGATGAGCCCGGCCACGATTCCCGCGAGCACCGACGACACGGGCAGGATCAGGGAGCCGCTTGCCCGCAAGGCCCAGCGCTTGTACTACGGGCCGCCCCAGGACGTCGAGGATCGGGAAACGCTCCGTTTGATCGGCCGCGTTGACGGTGCCCACCTCGTCATGCTCTCTGAGCGGAAGATCATCCCCCGGGGCAAGGCGGCCCTGCTGCTCGAGGCGGTGTCGGAGGCAGAAGCGGACGGTTTCGCCATGGTGCTGTCGCGGCCCCGGCCACGCGGTCTGTACCTGGCCTACGAGCAGGCGCTCAGCGAGGTATGCGGTCCGGATGTCGGCGGACTGCTGCACACCGGCCGATCCCGCAATGACCTCAACGCCACCACCACCCTGCTGAGCCTGCGCGGGCTGGGTCTCAACGTGGTGGCCGAGGGATGCAGGCTGCTCACGGCGCTGCTGTGTTCCGCCGCCCGGGACCTCGACGCGGTGATGGCGATTCACACCCACTACCAGCCCGCGATGCCGATCACCTACGGGTATTACCTCACCGGAGTGGCGCTGGCTCTGCATCGCGAACTGGACCGGGTCCTGTACTCCCTCCGGTCCATGCGGCGGTGCCCGCTCGGGGCGCACGCGATCGCCGGTACCGATCTGGAGCTGGACACGGCCAGGACCGCGGCACTGCTGGGCTTCGAGGCGGGTCCGCTGCACGCGATCGACGCGATCGCCTCCCGCGACGTCGCCCTCGATCTCTTGGGCGCCGCCGTCAACGTGGTCGTCACGGTGTCCCGGCTGGGGACTGACCTGCAAATGTGGAGCGCATCGGAGCTGGCGTACCTGGAGTTTCCCGACTGGCTGGTCGGCAGCTCGTCCGCGATGCCGCAGAAGCGTAACGCCTTCCTGCTGGAGTACCTGAAGGCGCGGCCGAGCCAGGTGGTCGGCTCCTGGGTGACCGCCGTCACCGCGACCCGGTCCGCTCCCTTCACCAACTCGATCGAGGCCGGTACCGAGGCCATGGCGCCCGTCGGCCCGGCGCTGCGGACGGCTAGGGACGTGCTGGCCCTGGCCACCTTGGTGGTCGCCGGCGCCCGGCCTCGCCCCGAGGTCGCCGGGGCGGCCGCCGCCAGGGGCTTCGTGGATGCCACGGCCATGGCCAACGAGCTGGTACGCCGCGGGGTGCCGTTCCGCGAGGCACACCGGCGCATCGGAGTCGCGGTACTGCGGGCCATCGATGGCCACGGCGCCTGGCCGCCGGAGGACCTGGAGCGAATCGACCTGCGCACCGCAACCGACTGCGCCAGGTACGGAGGCGGACCCGGCAGCCGTGCGGAGTCACTAGCGGCCGCCTGGCAGCTCCGCCACCAGCTGCGACGCGAGCTCGACCGGCAGCAGCACGCGATACGGCAGGCGGCCGGTCGTCTTCAGCGAGCCATCGAAGCGACCTGCCATGAGTGAGCTGATGGTCTTTGTCGAGAGCAACACCACCGGCACCGGCCGGCTGTTCGCCGAGCGCGCCCGTGACCTGGGCCTGCTGCCGCATGTGCTGACCGCCGACCCCGCCCGCTATCCCTACCTGCCCGAGCTGGGTATCCCCAGCAGTGACTGCGATACCGGGTCGGTGCCCGCCGTGCTGGCCCGCTGCCAGAGCCTGGGCCGTCGGCACCAGATAGCGGGCGTGACCTCCAGCTCCGAGTACTTCATCGCCACCGCCGCCGGAGTCGCCCGCGTTCTGGGCCTGCCAGGTGAGGATCCGTCGAGGCTGGCCGCCGTGCGGAGCAAAGCCGTTCAGCGGCAGCGTTTCGCCGCCTGCGGGGTTGGCTCCCCAGGGTTCCACCTGGTTTCCTCGGCGGAGGAAGCGGTCCTGGCCGCGGCGAAACTGGGCATGCCGGTCGTGGTGAAGCCGATCAGCCGCTCGGGCTCGATCGGCGTGCGCCGCTGCGCTACCGGCGAGGAGGTGGCCGGGCACGCGGCTGAACTGCTCTCGACCAGGGTGGACGAGCGGGGACGGCCGCTGCCGCCGATGGTGCTGGTCGAGTCTTACCTACCTGGTCCGGAGTTCTCCGTGGAGATCCTGGCTGGCGAGGTGCGGGCGGTGGTGGGCAAGCACGTCGATGAGTCGCTGGGATTCCTCGAGGTCGGCCACGACGTTCCCGCTGCCATCGACGCCCCGACCGGCGCGCTGCTGACTGGCAGTGCGCTGGCCGCGCTGACCTCGCTCGGCCTGACCTGGGGCGCCGCGCATGTCGAGCTTCGTCTGGCGAACGGGCGTAGTCAGGTCGTGGAGGTGAACCCCCGGCTGGCGGGTGGCCTGATTCCGCAGGCGGTCCAGGCCGCTACCGGCCAGGATCTAATCGCGGAGCTGCTCGCCAGGACCGCCGGGCGCGCCGTGGCCCGGAGCCCGGCGAGGCTGTCCTGTGCGAGCATCCGCTTCCTGGTCCCGGCCAGCGACGGAACGGTGCGGGCGGTTGCGGACGTGTCGGCGGCGCTGGCGCTACCCGGTGTGGTTGAAGCGGCGGTCACTGCCCGGCGCGGACAGCGGGTCATCCGCCAGGGCAATTTCCTGGACCGGCTCGGCTATGTGATCGCCACCGGGACGACTCAACTGGAGGCGGCCGCACGGGCCGAGCAGGCCCGTGCGGCGCTGGCCGTGGAGGTGGTTTAGCCGTGAGCCGCCGTCAGCCCCAGCAAAGACAGAATGGATGCCCAGCGGGATCGGCATAAACCTGGAAGCCCGCGGCGGCGGTGAGGTCGTCGGCCGCCTGGAGCAGCCTGGCGCCGATGGCCACGGCCTCGTCATGAGCGGAAGAGATGTCATCGACGAAGAGATCCAGGTGGATCTGCTGCGGCACCCCGGTGGGCCACTCCGGTGGGATGTGATCAGGCGCGAGCTGAAAACCCAGTCGGGGCTTTCCGTCGACGTAGACACTGTGCCAGTCGTCTTCCTCCTCGGTTTTCCCGCCGAGCAGCCGGGCCCAGAACGAACTTTCTGCGGCTAGGTCAGCCGCATCGAATACGACAATCTGGCGTTGGATTCGCATGCAACTATCCTTCCACGAACACCAGGCTCCGGGCCACGAGGTCTAGCCGGCGTTACCGAGGCCGCCTTGAGACCTAGCCGGTCCGCGGTGGGATGATCCCGTACTCGCGGATCCGCTGGCGATTCTGGTTGATGCCGCACCAACCAGACTCTGGTGCAATGGCAGGAACTTAAGAGAGCTTTGGTGGCGGGTCTGGCGCCTATTTTTCCTGGTCAGAGGATTGCGGGCGGCCGGGTTAGTCCTGTGATGCCTGAACCCGGGCTTGAGGCCATCCGGGCTGCGGTCGTGATCGCGGGCTGAAACGACCAGATAGCTTGCCGTTTAACCTTCGGGAATCTCGTGACGACCGGTCGGCAACCTGCCCGATATGCCCGAGCCTGCGGTGTCGCCCGGCAGCCTGGACTGGCCTGCCGGCAAGATAACGGAAACGAGCTATCGCCCAGCGATCGCTACTTACCATCATGATGCAGCGCCCCGAGACGCCAGGCTGGATCACCAGCGCCGGGAAAACCCTGATCCGGTACTCTCAGCCACCGGTGCAGGTAACCCGGCCTCGCCGCTGGCACCCCCGATAACACATCGTGAGCAGTCAGAGGTTAAACGGTAAGGATAGGCCGCGTCGTTTTTTAATCTGGTGGTTTCGGGTGTGTCGCGATCTTCTTCGGTGTGTCCGTTTTCTTCCTGGCCGCGCGTGGTGCCGGGCTGCGGGGCGATCCCGAGGCCGGCGAGGGCGGGGATGGCGGTGCCTGCGGGCACGCTGATGCTGGAGGGGTGGACGCCGAAGAGGCGGCCGAGGAGCGCCCAGGGCATGCGGAGGCGGAGGTGGCAGGCGGCGGCTGCCAGGATCGCGTCGCCGGAGAGCTTGCGGTAGGTCTTGCTCCTGGGGGCGCGGCGGCGCTCGTGGCCGAGGTCGAGGGCGAGCCGGCGGGTGCGATCCGCGTTCCATTCCAGGGCGGCCTGATCGCGGAGGGTTTCCAGGGCGGGGATGCCGGCGAGCGCGGCCAGCGCGGCGATGAGGGCGGGGTCCGGGCCGGCGGGCTCCGGGTCCGGCCCGGACCGGGGGGCGGGCCGGATGGTGTAGTTCCGGTCGCGGTGCGGGCCGTGCCGGACGATGGCGTGTTTTTCCAGGTAGCGCATCTGCTGGTCGCTGACCTTGACGCCCTCGGGGTAGTCGCGGCCGTCCCGGACAGGGTGGCATTTCAGGCCCTGGGCGGTGATGGTGGCGGCGATGCCGGCCACGGCGTCATCGGCGGTCATGAGGGGGCGGGCCCGCCAGGTGCGGGTGATGTGGCAGAACAGCCGGTGCTCGATCGGCTCGATCGCGCCGCCGGAGCCGAACTTCAGCGGTGCCCAGAAGTAGTTGGCGAGCGCTTCGTTGGGGCTGCCGTCCCACAGGTCGCTGCCGTACAGGTAGATCGGCCGGCCGCCGGCTCCGGGCACCGGCGGGGCGACGAACGAGGGCTGCCCGCCGCACGAGTTCGCGGAGATCAGGTGGGAGGCGACCACCGGCGGAGGAGCGTCCCACTGGCTCAGGCCGTCCGAGAAGTTATCCGACATCAAGATGGTGCCGTCGGGCGCCGTCACAGAGACGTTGGCGAAGATGGCCTGCTCGTCATTCGAGCCGTACTCGCGGAAACCCACCGCGCCCGCGGCGTAGGTGCTGTCGGTGACGGTGCCGGCGATCACGCCGTTCACGGCTGCGGAGATCGTCTCGCCGGAGACGGTGATGGCAACGTGGTAGGTGCTGCCGCCAGTGACCGCGAACGGCAGCGGGAACGGCTGGACCGATGTGGCGTTCCCATCCGCGAACGACACGAACGTGATGTAGCCGGGCTGGGCTGGTGAGGTGTACGGGTAGTTCGACAGCAGGAAGGCGTAGCCGTTGCCCGCGGCGTCCATCCGCACGGCCATGCCCACCTGCGCGTAGGAGACACCGTCCTGAGTGGCCGTCTGCAGCGGGGTGGCGTCGGCGGCGAACGTGTAGTCGGTCCAGTCCGCCCCGGCCGCCGAGACTCCGATCGCGCCGCCGGTCACGTGGAGCGCGCCGTTCTCGATCGTCCACGGGCTCGTCACGGACGCGCCGGACCACGTGCCAAGCGGGTTGCTCGCGGTCAGGTACCCGGTGCCGGTCGCGGTGCAGTAGCCGCACGTCGGGTCAGACATCGTGATGTAGTACGTGCCATTCCGGTAGAACATGGCAGGCGACTCGACCTGGTCGGTCATGTGGATCACGTCATACTGGCCGTCGGACGTCAGGTCGTCGGGGGATAGCTGCTCCACGACGAGGCCCCTATCGCTGTCCGGGCAGTCGGTATCCACCATGTACCCGCGCCCGGTCACCGGATCCTGAAATAGCCCGAAGTCCCAGCCGCAGTTGTCGTACGCCAGGGTGGGGAGGGCCTGCTGGGTGAACGGCCCGGTGGGGGAGTCGCTGGTGTAGACGCGGAAGTCTCCCGGCGCGGCGGTGCTGCTGTCATTGGTCCACAGCACGTATTTTTTGGTCGCCGGATCGTAGATGACATGCGGGCGGAAGCAGTCCGCGCACTGGTAGGCCGCAACGACGAAGCCGCGGTCAGTCCAGTGCACCAGATCGGTCGAGGAGTAGACCTTGAACCCGCAGAAGCTGGAGTTGATCTGCCAGCGGTAGCCGCAGTTATAGCTGGTTCCGTACAGGTAGTATTCATTGCCGAACCGGGCAAGCTGGCCGTCGTGGGCGTCGATGGCGTTGCCGCTGGTATCGAATCGCACGGTCTGCTGGCCGGCGCTGTTGAAGTTGACCAGCGTGCTCGTCGTGCCCGGTCGGCTCGGTGGGCTGCTCGTCATGGCCGCGGACGCGTGGCCCGCCGTCACGACCCCTGCGGCGATGATGGCAGCCCCCAGCGCGGCCATGATCGCGAGGAATGACCTTCGCATGAATCCTCCGGTAGTCGGCTTACACACGGTCCGGGCGCTAGGGGGCGAGCTGGGCGACCCGGGTCCTTGCCGGTTACCTGGGCCTGCTGTACCCACGCCGACCTGACAGTTCGATATCAAAAAATGCTGAATTTTACTGGCCCATTATTTGATGTGTCGGCATAAGTTGGGTCACACCTGGAGCGTTTCAAGGCGATGCGAGACGGTCAACAGATGCGACCGGATGTGGACACGGCGAGTTCCGCGAGCCGGGCCGGTGGCCGGTTTAGGCCAAGGGCGCCCGGGCCTATTGCGATCACCGCGCGAACATCACACCGGTACCGGCGTT
>JBEKHI010000165.1:0-16323 GCA_050012355.1 Streptosporangiaceae bacterium
GGTGATCTGGACATTGTTGCTCTGTAGCTCGTTCAGCAGTGTCTGGCCCGCCTGCGACGGGACGGTGACCGTGTAGTTGGTCCCGTTGGTCAGCGTGCCGCTGCTCGCGTCTCCGGAGCCCGATGCCAGGTCGATGGTCTTGACCTTGTGCGCCGAAACGTCGGACAGGAACTGGCTGTAGGTGAGTGTTGTCTGCTTCGCGGAATGCAATGGCAGCAACGTCCATAGCAGGACTGCCACCAGTAGCCCGATCGGCAGTAGCCAATGGCGCCAGGCGGGCGGCTGTGGCGGCGGTGCCTGCGGCGACGGTTTGTCGCCGGGCGGGGGTGGCGATGCCTGCTTACTCACAAGCCAAGCCTACGTGACGGCCGACCCGGGACTTCGGCATGGTGACGCCCGTCCCGGGCCAGCCGATGACGAATGGTGTTCTTCCGGCGGACTGGCGCCGCTGAGGGCACAAGCGGCGTCCGCCGGAGGCACAGCTACCGGCCATCCGACCGGTTCCGGCTAAGGAACCGGGCGAGCGCCCAGTGGTTACCCGAATTGTTCATCTCGCACAGTGCATGGCAAGCCGGAATGCGAACACGAAACATGCCAGGCATCTTCGCCGCCGGACTGCGCGGGTTACCGCCCTATCCGTAACTCGGCTGCAGGTACGGGTGGCCACACCGGCCGGCTCCGCGCCGCACGCCTCCGCTTGCCAGGCTAGGCCAGAAGGCTAGCATGATCGCTGTCCACCATCATCGCGGCGCCACGGACCACGCAGCGAAGCGGATCCTCGGCGACGACCGCGCCGAGTCCGGCCGCGGCCTCGATGCGCTCAGCGAACCCGGACAGCAGCGCGCCGCCGCCGGACAGCCGGATCTTGCCGCGCACGACCTCCTCGGCTAGCCCGGGCGGGATCTCCCCGACCAGTTCCCGCACGGCGGCGCCCATCCGGACCACCAGCGGTTCGATCGCCGCGGCCACCACGTCACCGCCGACCCGCTCGACCCGGGGGGTGCGGCTGCCCGCGTCGATGCCCACCGTCTCGGCCCAGCCGTCCTCGCCGCCGGTCAGTCCGAGCGTCACCTTGAGCTGGCGGGCGGCCCGCTCGCTGATGATCAGTCCCAGCTCCTCGCGGGTGCGCCGGGCGACCGCGTCGTCCATCGCGTTACCGGCCAGCCGCAACGACTCGGCGCGGACCACGCGCCAGCCCGCCACGGCGGCGATCTCCGTCGTGCCACCGCCCACGTCGACGACGAAGCCCCCCGCCCCGGCGCTCAGGTCAAGCCCGGCGCCCGCCGCCGCCGCGACTGGCTCATCCACCAGGTCGGCGCGGTATCGCCGCCAGCGCGCCTGGACCGCGGCGATGACAGAACGCCGTTCGACATAGGTCGCACCGCTCGGGACGCACACCAGCACCCTGGCCGGCAACGGGCGGTACGGCACGGCCCGGTGCAGAAAGCCGTGCAGCATGGCGACCGCCGCGTCCAGGTCGGCGATCACCCCGTCCCGTAGCGGGTGCACGACCTGGATACCCTGCGGTTCCTTACCGGTCAGGACGTCGGCCGCCTTGCCGATGGCCATCACGGCACCGGTCTGCGAATCGATAGCGACGGCGGACGGCTCCTCAAGGACCAGACCACGGCCAGTCACCCACACCAGCGTGTTGACCGTGCCAAGATCAACAGCCACACCCGTCCGAAAATGCATAATTCCAGTATGGCGGGATTACAAGGGACCGGTGATCCTCCGTCCGGAAATCGCCGACGGCGCGATCCTGACGAAACTATCCTTCGACTCGCCAGGCCACGGCTCCAGCCCGATACGCTTGAGTGCGTCGCGTTCGGCCTCGTCTTCCACCAGGTGGGCGGCGCCTTGGAGCACGACGGACCACCCGGTGCGTTCGCCCGGGTCGATCTCGTCGATCTCGAAGCACACCCGGTAATCAGCGTCGGCGATCCCGGTGTACAGGTCCTCGCGCAGCAGACCGTCCCGGCCGGTACGGAACACCACGGATTCGTCGTGCAACCGGTAGTTCACCGGCAGCACGATGGGGCCATATCTACCCGAATATCCGATTCGTCCGACTTCACAGGTATCAATCAGCCGCAGACATTCGGCCTCATCGAGTTCTTCCACTACAGCGGTCACGAGCAGGGTTGTACCCACAGCTGGCAACAAGTTGAACCAGACGGCGTGTTCAGACGTTTTGTGGTGGATATCCTCGGTATCGTCACAAGGTCACGGGTGTTGACTGGGTTGCGCTGGTAGGGGGCACCGAGATCACGAGGGAAGGTGTGTCGGGTCGCTGGCGTTAACCCATACATGGGAGGGGAAAACATGATTCGTCGCGCGGATCGGCCGGGGGGCACGGCCGTCGCGGACCTGGCACAGCTTGAGCTGTCCAGGCTTATTACGCCGGATGGTCAGCCTGTCGTCACTATTCGTGGTGAGATCGACATCGCAACCGCCGACGAGGCCCGGAGCTACCTCTGGGACGTCATCGACACCGAGCAGCTGTCCGCGATCGTGGACGTGACTGATGTCACGTTCTGTGACGCGGCCGGGCTCGGCATGCTCGCTAAGGTCGCCGCGCACGGCCGCGAGGCGGGCCGGCCTATCCGGCTCACCGGGGCGCGGCCGTCGCTGGTCCGTATCATGCGGATCACCGGCCTTGACGCCGCCTATCCCGAGGTCCGCGCCCTGATCGCGATCTTAGACACGTCTGTCCAGACGGTTTGCGGACACCGGATCTTGCATAGTCGTGTCACCCATGGTGCGCGAGTCACATCCACGTTAAGTTTGGAGTGCGCACCAGGTAAAAAGCGGCCAAATCAGCGTGGAGGGACCGTCATGGCGGACGACGCATTGGAAGACGTGGAATCCTCGGAAGCGACCATCGCGGTCCACTGGCGCGAGGAGGGTTACTATCCGCCGCCGCCGAAGTTCATCGGCCAGGCCAACGCGTCCGACCCGGCGATCGTCCAGCAGTTCAGCGAGGAGAACTTCCCCGAGTGCTTCCGCGCTTACGCCGACCTGTTGTCCTGGAACAAGTACTGGCACACGACGCTGGACACCAGCGACGCGCCGTTCTGGAAATGGTTTGTCGGCGGCGAGCTAAACGCCAGTTACAACTGTGTCGACCGCCATCTGGCTGACAAGGCGAACAAGGCGGCGCTGATCTTCGTCTCAGAAGATGAGAACGAGCCGCATGTATCGATCACCTACCAGGAGCTGTACCGGCGGGTGAATGAGTTCGCCGCGGTGCTCAAGGACTTCGCCGGGCTGAAGAAGGGCGACCGCGTCACCTTCCACATGCCGATGGTCCCCGAGCTGCCGATCGCGATGCTGGCGGCGGCCCGGCTCGGCGTGGTCCACTCGCAGGTGTTCGCCGGGTTCAGCGGCACCGCCTGCGGGCACCGGATCGCGGACTCCGGCAGCACCGTGCTGGTGACGATGGACGGGTATTACCGTGGCGGCGCCCTGCTTGATCACAAGGTGAAGGCGGACGAGGCGGTCGAGGCGGCGGCCAAGGAAGGTCAGGCCATCGACAAGGTGCTGGTCTTCCGCCGCTACCCAGGGCAGTACGCGTCGCAGACGCCGATGACCGAGGGCCGGGACTTCTTTGTCGACGAGGTACTCGCCGATTACAAGGACCAGGTCGTCGAGCCGGTCAGCGTCGAGTCCACCGACCCGCTGTTCCTGATGTACACCTCCGGCACCACCGGCCGCCCGAAGGGCTGCCAGCACTCCACCGGAGGGTACCTGTCCTACGTCGCGGGGACCAGCAAGTACTACCAGGACATCCATCCGGACGACACGTACTGGTGCATGGCGGACATCGGCTGGATCACCGGCCACTCGTACATCGTGTACGGCCCGCTGGCGCTCGGCACCACGACGGTGATCTACGAGGGCGTACCCAACTACCCCGACGCCGGCCGCCCCTGGCGGATCGCGGAGCGGCTGGGCGTGAACATCTTCCACACCTCGCCGACCGCCATCCGGCAGCTCCGCAAGGTCGGCCCGGACGAGCCCGCCAAGTACGACTATCACTTCAAGTCGATGACCACGGTCGGCGAGCCGATCGAGCCGGAGGTCTGGCGGTGGTACTACGAGACCGTCGGCAAGGGCGAGGCGGTCATCACCGACACCTGGTGGCAGACCGAGACCGGCGGGTTCATCGGCTCGACGCTACCGGGCCTGCACCCGATGAAGCCGGGGTCCTGCGGGCCGGCGGCGCTCGGCATCCAGCTGGCCATCCTGGACGAAGACGGCAACGAGATCCCGAAGGGCAGCGGCAAGGCGGGCAACATCATCGTCCGCGCACCGTGGCCCGGCATCTTCGAGACGATCTGGGGCCAGCCCGAGCGCTTCGTCTCGACGTACTTCGCGAAGTACAACACCAAACCGGACTCCAAGGACTGGCGCGACTGGCCGTACTTCGCCGGTGACGGCGCCGTGCAGGCTGAGGACGGGTACTTCCGCATCCTCGGCCGGGTCGACGACGTGATCAACGTGGCTGGCCACCGCCTCGGCACCAAGGAACTCGAATCCGCGGCGCTGATGGTCCAGGAGGTCGCCGAGGCCGCCGCCGTTCCGGTGGTCGACGACGTACGCGGCCGCGCGGTTGAGATGTACGTCTCGCTCAAGCCAGGCTTCGCGGCGTCGCCGGAGGTCGAGCAGAAGGTGAAGACCGCCATCGAGACCGACATCGGCAAGATCGCCCGTCCGAAGAACATCTGGATCGTCCCGGACATGCCGAAGACGCGTTCTGGCAAGATCATGCGCCGGGTTATCGCCGCGACGTCCAACTTCACCGACACTGGCGACATCACGACGCTCGCCAACCCGGAGATCGTCGAGCAGATCCGGCACCAGGTCCAGCAGGCCAAGGTCGCGAAGGGCGAAGTCCCCCGCGAGCTGACCGAGACCGAACTAGCCGAGATCAAGTCCTTCGGCGCGGAGTAAGAAGCCACCTGGGCAAACGTCCGTAAAATCTGCTGCCCTAGCGCCAGATTTTACGGACGTTTGCTGAGGGTCTCGGCTAGCCGCTCGAGCAGGAGATCCGCTTGCGCGGGGGTGAATACCAGCGGGGGGCGGATCTTCAGGACGTTGTCGTGCGGGCCTGTCGTGCTGGTTAGGACGCCGCGGTGGCGAAGGGCGTTCACGATCGGCTTGGCTGATCCGGCGAACTCGACGCCGATGAGCAGGCCGCGGCCGCGGACATCAATGATCGACGGGTGGCCGAGGCCGCGCAGCCCGGACATCAGGTACTCCCCGGTCCGCGCGGCGTTCGCGATCAGCCCCTCGTCCTCGATCACGTCCAGCACCGCGAGCGCCGCGACGCACGCCACCGGGTTCCCGCCGTACGTCGAGAACAGCTCCGTACGTTCCGGAACAGCCTCTAGATGACCATAACGGAGGGCCAGCATCGCGACGGGGAACCCGTTTCCCATCGCTTTTCCGGCGGTCACCATGTCTGGCTCCGCTCCGGACGCGGAGAACGACCAGAGGCCGGTTCCGGTCCGGCCGTGCCCGGCCTGCACCTCGTCCGCGATGAACAGCCCGCCGCGAGCCTGGATGCCGGCCGCTAGGGCGGCGACCCGGTCCGGCGGCGGCGCGAGTACGCCATCGGAGGTGCCCATCGGGTCAAGGTAGAGGGCGGCGGCGCTCGGGACATCACCGTCGACGGGGATGGTGGTGACCTGGGGATGGATCTCGCCGTCGGCCCACTCCTCCGGGGAGAGCCGGTGGGTGGCCTCGGTCACACCGTGGTAGGCGAACTCGGTGACGACGACCGTGTCCCGGCCGGTGGCCGCGCGGGCGACGCGCCAGGCGAGGTCGTTCGCCTCGCTGCCGGAATTGAGGATGAAGACCGAGTCGAGCGCGGGTGGCAGAGTTGCCCGCAGCCGCTCGGTCAGCTGGATGAGCGCCTCGTGCGGGTAGCGGCTGTGCACCGCGAGCAGCCGCTGCTGGGCGGCGATCGCGCTGGTGACCCTCGGATGAGCGTGGCCCACCGCGGGGACGTTGTTGTAGGCGTCTAGGTACCGGTTGCCGTCGGCGTCGAACAGCCACGCGCCCTCGCCGCGGACGATGTGCACCGGGTCGTCGTAGAACATCGGCGCCCGCGGCATCTCGCGGCGCCGCCTGGCGATCAGCTCCGGGGAGCGCAGCGGCCGGTACGGCAGTCCGCTGGCGGTGTACTGGAACGGGTCACCGCTGCGCTCGAGCGCGTCCAGGTAGCTCCTGGTCTCGGCGGAGACAGTCCCGCCGCGCCAGCTGCCGATCACGGCGGCGATGGCCAGCCGGGTGGCGACGAGATCGGCGAGCAGTTCGGCCTCGGCGTCCTCCAGCGGGGTGACGCTCGTGTAGCCGTTGATCAGCGCCGGCGCGGCCGCCAGCGGGTCGGGCAGGCCCCACAGCAGGTCGCAGACGGCTACCGCGAGGTCGCAGACCAGCGGCTGGTAAGCCATGTCGCCGAAGTCGATGATCCCGGACGGTTCGCCGTCGTCGCCGACCAGCACGTTGTCCGGGCTGATGTCGGCGTGGATCAGCTGCCCGCGCAAGCCCGGCAGCGCCGGGGCGACGCGGGTGTCGTACCGGTCGAGCACTCGTTCCACCTGGGCGCGGAGCCCGGCGTCACCGACGTGCGGCACCAGCTCGCGGAGCCGGTCCGCCTCGGTGAGATGCCACAGCGTGCGGTACCCGGCCGCCGGGTGGAAGAAGCCGCGCAGCGCACGCCCAAGCCGCGCGGTCACCTCGCCATAACGCCGCAGCAGGACGGGACCGCGCTCACCGGCGGCCGTCGGGTGGCCGGGCACCAGGGTGTACAGCCGGACCGGGTAGTCCCGGCCGTCCTCGCCGCTGATCACCGGCTCGCCGGGAAGCACCCGCATGACCGGCAGCCCCGGATCGGTCCGCTCGATGTGCCGCAGTGCCTGGACCTGCATATCAAGCACACCGAGGCCGTCGGCCGGGTTCGAGATCTTCAGCACGTAGCTGTCGTTCACCCGGAAATTCTGGTCACGTTCGCCAGCTAGCGGCACGAGCTCGGCGCCCGTGACGCCGAAATACTCGGCGAGGATGCGGCGCGCGTCCTCGGGGCCGAAGGCAGGCAGCGGGCTGGCGAGCGGATCTTCCATAACGCCTGTCTTATCAGGCACCCTCCAGGTGCGCGCGGATGGCTGCCAGGGTCCGCTGGTGCTCGGGACGCAGCTCCGCTGCCCGGCGCTCGGCGAGAGTGGCGGTTCTCACGAGCGATGGGGTATCGGCGTTCTGGATAGTCAAGTCGAGCAGGGCCCACGACAGTTCGCTAAGTCCGGACCTGGTGCGTACGGCGAGAAATTCTTCGATGATCTTCGCCACACCGGGCGCGCCGGGCATGCCGAACATATCGGTCGGCGGATGCACGGGCGTGATAGCCGCCGCCTCGAGCGCGTTGATCAGCGGGCTCACGTCACCCGCCTGCATCGGATCGTAGAGGCCGGGGAACGACACGGCCTCGTAGCCGGGGTCGTAGCCGCTGAAGTGCACCGGGGTGCGCGAGCCGGTCTGGGCGAGCACGCCCAGCGTGAGGTCGAGCAGGCCGACCGGCCAGTCAAGGTCGGTGATCGCGTGGATCTGCAGTTGCCCGCGGGTCTGGTCCAGCGCCGCGAGCATGAGCAGCCGGGCCGACTCAAGCGCCGACTGGACGTAGAACGCGGCGCCATGGCAGTGCAGCCGGATCACTGCGTCAGGATCGTCCATCCAGGCGCGCAGCTTCTGGTGCACGATGGAGTTGTCGACGACGTGGGTGAATCTGGCCGCCGAACATCGCAGCTCCGTGGTCTCGGCGATGTCCGCGGCGACCCATTCGGCCACTCGTTTGGAGGCCGCGTAGATGTCGGGTGAGTACAGCCGCATCGCCTTGCCGGTGGACGCGCAGATCGCCCGGGACACGCCGGACGCGGCGGACGCCTCCAGGACATTGCGGGTACCGAGGATGTTCGTGGCGACCGTGCCGCAGATGTCGGTCTCCGCGTGCGCCGGGTCACGCTGGCCGGCCACGTGGAAGACGATGTCCGGCCGCACGACCGCCGTGACCGCCTCTATCGCGTCGCGGTCCGCGATGTCCGCGTGCAGGTACTCGACGCCTGGCTGATATCGCCAGCCCTTCGTCATGCCGCGGCTGACGCTGACGACGCGGCCGGGGTTCACGGTGGCTAGCTCCGCGAGCAGGGCCGAGCCCACGCAACCGGTCCCGCCGGTCACCAGGATCGTGGCGCCGCTGAGCTCGTCGCGGATCCGGTCACCGGGCAGCGGCAACGTCCGGTCGGCTATCGCGAGGAACCTGGCCGCCTCGTCGGCTGCCTCGGTCGCCTTGAGTTCGAGCAGGGTCTGTGTATGGCTGCGCAGCTGGTTCTTCGTCGCTTCGTCGAGACTTTCACCACCCGGCGGAGCAACGGCGCGCATCGCATCGATCACACCAGAAGCTGAAGGCATTCACTGAATGTACTTCTCTAGTAACACATAGTGAAAACCGAGATAGCACTGCGGTCTACATGTCACGATTCGATACACCTGTAAACGGGACGACAACAAGCCGGGCGTGACCAGCGCCAGCAGCGTCGCCTCGCCAGGGGCGACGGAACCCCATTGGCCAGCTATCCGCACGATGGCGACCGTCGCGGTGGGAAAGCTGGTCACCCGCTGCCCGGTCAGCCCCGCGACCAGCTCCGCCGTGCCGGGATTGTGCCCGACGATCATCGCGGTGCTGGTGTCGCCGGGTAGCTCGCGGACCAGCATGAGCATCCCGAGGGTCGATGCCTCGTAAATCCGCGGGTCGTACGTGACGGCGGGCGAGCCGCCAAGCTCGGTCGCGACGAGATCCCAGGTCTGCCGGGTTCGCTGCGCCGTCGAGCAGAGCACGAGATCCGGTAGGTAACCGTTATCACGGATCCACTCCCCCATGCGCGGGGCGTCCCGGCGGCCGCGCGCGGCGAGCGGTCGCTCGTGGTCCGGTATGCCGTCCGGATAATCCGATTTCGCGTGCCGCATCAGCACCAGCGTGTGCTCCACGGTAGCTAGCTTGCCACGCCGCCGCTGTGCGCCACGAATGCATGGGTCTCGGCTCTCTGGGTCTTGCTCTCAGGAAGTTACGGGACGACCGTAACGGGCCATTTACCGAGCCGGACCAGGTGTACCGCGAGCGAGCCGACGAACCGGTGCCCGGCCTTCGTCGAGGCGCCGACCACGATCGCGTCCGCCTTGGTCTCGTCGGCGAGCCGGACGATCTCGTGGAACGGGCTGCCGTGCGCGACGATGAAGGTGATGCCGATGCCGAGTTCCTTCGCCGTCTCCTCGGCGCGCTTGCGCATGTCTTCGGCCATCTCGTCCCGCGCTTCCTTCTCGGCGGCCATCAGGCTCGGCCCGCCAGGGGCCACCGCGGAGGCGGTGGCGAGGGGCGACACATAGACGACGATCAACCTGGCCCGCTGACGGCGAGCCAGCCCGGCCGCGTACCACCCGGCGCGGGTCGCGGTCGTGGAGTCGTCGACGCCGACCAGGATCGCTTTGGGACCATCGGTCCCGAGCTCGAACTCCGTCTCGCTGTCCACGACAGCAGGATATGCCCGCGGTTACGGGCACTCGCGCCCCAAGCCCGCCGCAGCCGCCGCCTTTACTGGACCCTGAGCGAGACGGGCTTATCCTCGGTATATGAGTGACGAGACGGTCAGGCACGTCGGCAAGCCGAAGCGGGAAGCGGTAGGCCTTCCCGGCATCGCGGTCTCGATGAAGTACGCGCTGACCGAGATGGGGCCGACTCGATCGGCTCGCACTCTGCTAAAAGTCAACCATGTTGACGGATTCGACTGCCCGAGCTGCGCGTGGGGTGACCCGGCCCCAGGGCACCGCAAGATCGCGGAATTCTGCGAGAACGGGGCAAAGGCGGTCGCCTGGGAAGCGACCCGCAAGCGGGTAGACCCGGACTTCTTCGTGGACCACCCGGTCGCCGAGTTGCAGCAGCAGACCGATCACTGGCTGGAATCCCAGGGCAGGCTCACCCACCCGATGTACCTGGCACCGGATGCCACGCACTATGCGCCCGTCTCCTGGAAGGGCGCGTTCCGCCTGGTGGCAGACCGGCTGCGGGCGCTCCCCCACCCGGACAACGCCGCCTTCTACACCAGCGGCCGCGCGTCCAACGAGGCGGCGTTCGTCTACCAACTCCTCGCCCGCAGGCTGGGGACCAACAACCTTCCCGACTGCTCCAACATGTGCCACGAGTCGTCGGGGGCGGCGCTGAACCAGACGATCGGCATCGGCAAGGGCGTGGTGACGCTCGAGGACCTGTCCGATAACGCCGATCTCATCGTGATCGTCGGGCAGAACCCGGGAACCAACCACCCCCGGATGTTGTCCGCGCTCGAAGATGCCAAGAAGCGCGGGGCCAGGATCGTCGCGATCAACCCGCTGCCGGAGGCGGGCCTGATCCGGTTCAAGAACCCGCAGACCCCCAAGGGCATCGTGGGCCACGGGACCAAGCTCGCCGACCGGGTGCTGCCGGTCCGGGTGAACGGCGACCTCGCCCTGTTCTCCGGCGTGAACAAGGTGCTGTTCGACCGCGGCGATATCGACAAGGACTTCATCGCCGAGTACTGCGACGGGTTCGACGACGCGGCGGCCAGCTGGCAGTCGCTGTCCTGGAACACCATCGAGACGCTCAGCGGGATCCCGCGCAAGGACATCGAGGCGTTCTGCGACGATGTGGCACGCTCCAACGCGGTGATCGTTACCTGGGCGATGGGCCTCACCCAGCACAAGAACGCGGTTCCCACCATCCGCGAGATCGTGAACTTCCTGCTGCTGCGCGGCAACATCGGGCGTCCTGGCGCGGGACCGTGTCCGGTGCGCGGGCACAGCAATGTGCAGGGTGACCGGACCATGGGCATCTGGGAGAAGGTGCCCGACGCTTTCCTCGACGCGCTACGGGACGAGTTCGGCTTCGAGCCACCGCGGTCGCATGGTTACGACACGGTTGCCGCGATCCGGGCGATGCGGGACGGGAAGATCGGCGTGTTCTTCGCGCTCGGCGGCAACTTCGCCGCCGCGACGCCAGATACCGCGGTCACCGAGAGGGCGCTGTCCCAGGTGGGGCTGACGGTCCACGTATCCACCAAGCTCAACCGGTCGCACGTGGTTCACGGCAAGGAGGCGCTGATCCTGCCCTGCCTCGGCCGCACCGAGCGGGACACCCGCCCTTCCGGCGACCAGTACGTGACCGTCGAGGACTCGTTCTCGATGGTGCACGCGTCCGTCGGCCGGCTCGCTCCGCACTCACTAGAGCTGCGCAGCGAGGTGGCGATCATCACCGGGCTCGGCGACGCGCTGTTCCCCGACGAGCCGCACTGGCAAGAGATGGGCGATGACTACAACCTGATCCGCGCGCACGTCGAAAAGGTCGTCCCCGGTTTCAAGGACTACTCCAAGCGGGCCAGCGAGCCCGGCGGCTTCATGCTGCCCCGCCCGCCGCACGACTCCCGTACCTTCAAGACCAGCACCGGCAAGGCACGCTTCACCGGCAACGAGGTCACGGCGGTATCGGTGCCCGAGGGCCACCTGCTGCTGCAGACCGTCCGGTCCCACGACCAGTTCAACACGACCGTGTACGGGCTCGACGACAGGTACCGCGGCATCTACGGCGGCCGTCGCGTGGTGTTCGTCAACGAGGCGGACCTGGCGGAGCTCGGCTTCGCCGATGGCGACCTGGTGGACATGGTGGGCGTCGCCCCGGACGGCGTCGAGCGCCGCGCCGAGAGTTTCCGTGCGGTGGCGTACTCCACGCCGCGCGGCTGCGCCGCCGCGTACTTCCCTGAAGCGAACGTCCTGGTGCCGCTGGACTCGGTCGCGGATACCAGCCACACGCCGACTTCCAAGTCGATCGTGATCCGTCTGGAGCGCGCCTCGCATACAGTTGAGCAGCGTGAGCGAAACGTGGCGAATTGAACCCTCCGGGCCGCTACGCGGCGACATCCACGTCCGCGGTTCAAAGAACGCGGTAACCAAGCACCTAGTCGCGGCGATGCTCGGCGAAAGACCTTCCACGATCAGAAATGCCCCGGAAGTGGGCGACGTCGACATTACCGCGGCGATGCTCGAGGCGATCGGATTCCAGGTCGACCGCGGCGCGGGCACGATCACGGTGTCACCAGGGACCGACATCAAGCCGCGCGTTCCCGAAGCTTTCACCGGGCTCAACCGGATCCCGATCCTCATGCTCGGCCCGCTGCTGCACCGGACGGGCGAGGCGTTCGTACCGCTTGTCGGCGGCGACCCCATCGGCCAGCGACCGGTCGACTTCCACGTGAGCGCGCTGCGCGCGCTCGGCGCCGAGGTCGAGGCCGGCGAGACCGGGATCACCGCGAAAGCGACCAAGCTGCACGGCACGAGGATCGACCTCCCGTACCCGAGCGTGGGGGCGACCGAGACGGTGCTCCTGTCGGCGGTGCTCGCCGAGGGCAAGACCGTGCTGCGCGGCGCCGCCACCGAGCCGGAGGTCGTCGAACTCGCGCTGTTCCTGCAGCGAATGGGCGCCCAGATCGAGCTGAGCCCCGACCGGCGAATCGTGATCGAGGGGGTTGAAAAGCTGCGCGGCGCGTCCACGACGCTGGCGGGCGACCGGCTCGAGGCGTTCTCCTACCTGGCGGCGGGTCTGGTCACCGGCGGCGAGGTGCGGGTCCACGGCTGCCCGCAGGACCGGCTCGTCACCGCCATCACCACGCTGGCCAGGATGGGCGCGGAATTCGACATCACCGATGAGTGGATCACCGCTTCCGCGCCGGGCGGGCTGCGTTCCGCCGCCGTGCACACCGACACTCACCCGGGCTTCATGACCGACTGGCAGCAGCCGCTGATGGTGCTGTTCACCCAAGCGGACGGCCTGTCGGTGCTGCACGAGACCGTCTTCGAGAACCGGCTCGTCTACGTTCCGGCGCTGCAGAAGATGGGCTGTGAGATAGAGGTGTTCGCCGCCTGCCTCGGCGGTCCGGCCTGCCGGTTCCACGACGGCAACTCGCTGCATTCCGCGGTGGTACACGGCGCCTCCAAGCTGCACGGCGCCGATGTCACGATGCCCGACGTCCGGGCCGGTTTCTCGGCCGTACTGGCCGCCTCGGTCGCCGACGGCCCGTCCACCCTGCATGGTGTCCAGCACATCGAGCGCGGCTACCACCGCCCGTTCGAGCAGTTCACCTCGCTCGGGCTGAACCTCAGCGTCGCGACCGAATAGTGACCGGTACGCCCGGGGAGTAAAGGACGCTGTCCGGCGGGCCTGATGCGGGCGGCAGGCCCGCCGCGGCGATGAGGTTCTCGTCGAGTTTCTCGAGCGAGGCGCGTCGCAGCGGCCAGCGGGGATGCTCGACCGGCAGGTACATCGTGCGGCCCCGGTACCAGCGCTGATGCAGGCCCCAGCGAGCGGTGACGAACTCCTCGAATTCCGAGGGCTTCGTCACCGGTTCGGCTATCCGCGCGGTGAGCTGGAGCCGCGCGCCCGGATGATCAGGCCAGCGGCGGCGCGACTCATAGCTGATCGCGTCGCCGTCGTGGCGTATCCGCATCCGCGACCACTCGTATGGCAACCGGACGGCCGCCCGGGCCGCCAGCACGACCGGGAGCCGCGCCGCGTCCAGCGACCTGAACACGACCCCCTGCCGCCCGTCGGGCCCGACGCTGTACAGCCGGACGTTGATCTCGGGGAACCAGCTCAGGTAGGGCGCGGGCGGCAGCGCCGCCGCGGTGACCCGGCACATCCGCAGCGCGACGAGCCCGACGTACGTCCGGCCGTCCAGGAGATCGGGCTTCACCCCCGAGGGCAGCAGCGGCGCCACGGCCGCGGGATCCACCGGCCAGTGGACGAAAATCACGTCTCGCCATTCTTGCCGCGTCAGGAGCACCATGGCACCATTGTCTAACCAGCGAGCGGAGAGGAGGTGCGCGATGTCAGCCGATGACCATGAGGCGCCCTCCGGAGTCCGCCGCTAACCGGTCCCGGTCGCGCCTCTGCTTACCAGTAGAGGAAAGACCATGAAACGCGACGACATCCCGCCAACGTGGGATGAACACACCATCCTGACGACATTTCTTGACTACGCCCGCGCCACCGTGCACGCCAAGTGCCGAGGGCTGAGCGAGGAAGACGCGCGCCAGGCACCGCTGCCCAGCTCCCCGCTCATGACGATCTCCGGTCTCGTCAGCCACCTGCGCTGGGTGGTCTTCCACCTCATCGAGGAAACCGCCCGCCACAACGGCCACATCGACATCCTCCGCGAGATGGCCGACGGGGTAAAAGGCAGGTAGCCTCCGCAATTCAGGTGCATTCTTGACATCCGTCGGCTATAGTCGACTATGTCAAGAGCGGCCTTCTGCGGGCGACCCTTGTGTCGCGGCCCCTCTGTGCCGGTGGCGCCCCACCCGCGCCACCGGCACACCCGCACCCGGGCGGGCGCGGGGGCTACTTGGGGTCGTAGGCGAGGTTGGGGCGGAGCCAGCGCTCGGCTACTTCGACGCTCATATCGCGGCGGGCGGCGTAGTCGGCCACCTGGTCGCGGTTGATGCGGCCGATCGTGAAGTACCGCGCCGACGGGTGCGCGAACAGCAGCCCGGACACGCTCGAGGCCGGGGTCATCGCGAACGACTCGGTCAGCGCCATCCCGAACTCCGAGGCGCCGAGCAGGTCGAATAGCTCGTGCTTGAGGGTGTGATCGGGACTCGCCGGGTATCCGAACGCGGGCCTGATCCCGCGGAACCGCTCCGCGTGCAGTTCCTCGATATCGACCGGCGCCGCCGGATCCTCGAACCAGTCGCGGCGCGCCTTCAGGTGGATCCACTCCGCGAACGCCTCGGCCAGCCGGTCCGCGAGCGCCTTGACCATGATCGACTTGTAGTCGTCGCCGTCGGCCTCGTAGCCACCCGCCAGCTTGTCCGCGCCATGAATCGCAACCGCGAACCCCCCGAGGAAATCATCGCCCGGCGCCACGTAGTCCGCGAGGGACCGGTTCGGCCGCCCATCCGGCTTCACGGTCTGCTGGCGCAGCATCGGCATCCGGACCGTCCGGTCGATGTCACATCGACCGGGCTCTATGCCGGTCGATGTCACATCGACAGCTCCGCCGACTACGATGTCGTCGCCTTCGGAGTGGGCTCGCCAGAACGCGTAGGCGCCGCTGGCCCAGAGGGAACCGTCGGCGATTATCTCCGCTAGCAGAGCCTGGCCGTCGTCGAAAAGCTCACGGGCTTCCGGGGTTTCCAGGATTCCCGGGTACTTGCCCTTCAGGTCCCAGGCTAGGAAGAAGAATTGCCAGTCGATCATCTCGCGGAGCTCAGCCAGCGATGGGGAAACCTCGCGGACGCCGAGAAATGCCGGCGTCGTTATGGCGTCAAAAGAAAGTTTCTCGGCATTACGGCGAGCGGCTTCGATTGACAGCATCGGCTGGCTACGGCGAGTCTCGTGCTGTTCGCGCAACCGCTGTTGTTCGGTCCGGTTGGACTCGTCGAGCCCGGCCGAGCGCTTGGGATCGAGCAGTTGCTGCACCACCCCGACCACCCGCGACGCGTCGATCACATGCAGCGTCGAGCCATCGTAGGCAGGGGCGATCCGGACCGCGGTGTGCTGCCGCGAGGTGGTGGCGCCGCCGATCAGCAGCGGCATCGTCATGCCGCGCCGCTTCATCTCGATCCCGACGTTCACCATCTCGTCAAGCGACGGCGTGATCAGGCCGGATAGTCCCACGATATCCGCGCCCTCGGAAACCGCGGTGTCGAGAATGCGGTCGGCCGGGACCATAACCCCGAGATCAACGACCTCGTAATTGTTGCAGCCAAGTACGACACCGACGATATTCTTCCCGATATCGTGCACGTCGCCCTTGACGGTGGCCAGCACCACCTTTCCGTTACCGCGCCGCCTTCCGTCCTTCTCGGCTTCCATAAAAGGCTCGAGATATTTAACGGCGCGCTTCATCACCCGGGCAGACTTCACCACCTGCGGCAGGAACATCTTTCCCGCCCCGAACAGGTCGCCCACGATCTTCATGCCGTCCATCAGCGGCCCCTCGATCACCTCGAGCGGGCGCGCGGACTGCAGCCTGGCCTCCTCCGCGTCGGTCTCGATGTGGTCGGAGATGCCGTGCACGAGGGAGTAGGAGAGGCGTTCGGCGACCGGAGCCTCGCGCCATGCCAGGTCGGCTTCCGTGCGCTTGGGCCCGGTGTTCTTCACGTTCTCGGCGAACGTGACCAGCCGGTCGGTGGAGTCGGGCCGGCGGTCGAACAGGACGTCCTCGACCAGTTCCTTGAGCTCCG
>JBEKHI010000166.1:0-18001 GCA_050012355.1 Streptosporangiaceae bacterium
CGCTCCACTCCGCATATATGGCATGGATGTCTTTGACCCGGATATTGAGGAAGCTGCTGACCCGATTGAGATCGCGCGGCGTCTCCAGGGTGACCGACGGCTTGTCGTCGGTCGGGCCTCCGCCGACGTTGATGATGATCCAGGTGTTGGCTAGTGCGACATAGGTCAGCCCTCCGGGGCCGGAGTAGGCCACTCTGCCGCCGAGTACTTCGGTGTAGAAGCGCCGAGAGCGCCCGACATCATCCGAGACGATGAAGTGGGCCAGCACAATTCCCTCTGGCGGTGGTGGAAGCTCTGCCATCTGGCACCTCAGCTGGTTGGTCTCACACCCCGCTTACGACGGGGTCTGCCGGCGACGTTGCGATGATCGGGATCCAGCGCCGATGGTAGCGTGCCCGTCGAAGCAGCAAGTCATTCACCGGCATCACGCTCCGGGCACAAGTGCGCGCCGCCGCCGCAAGTTACTGAGCACCAGCACCGGCCGGGCGCCGCTCGGCCATGATCGCGTCGGGCAGCGCCTCCGGACCGGCGACGCAGACCCCCGAGAAGGCGGGGAACGGCCGGATGATCTCGCGCAACGTGACGAGCGGGAGGTATCCGCGAGCTACCCGAGGACGGCGCGGCGCCTGAAGCCTCCTGGCGAAGCGGACCTGCGGGTAGAAGCACCGACGGGCAGGCCCGGCGTCGGACCGGTCAAGGCCAGGCTTGCCCGCCTCGGGTAGGCCTGGCGTCGCACCGCCTTCACTGTCGCCGCTATCGCTGGTACAGCACCGGGTTCAGGTCCGTGTCGGGCGCTTGGCCGGCGGGGGTGCTCCCCAGGTAGTTCGCCAGGTCGGCGCGCTGGAAGTCGTTGACGGGCTCGGCGACGGCCACGTCCGCGTCGATGTAGATGATGGTCATCACACGCCGCGGCGCCGCGGTCGTGTTCGCCTCGGCCCGGTGGAACGTCCATCCGAGGTGGTAGCTCACATCGCCGAGCGCGAACGGCTCCTGCACCACCGGGAACCGGCGCTCGGCGAGTGCCTGCTGCACGGCGGCTTCCGATTCGTCGCTGATCGGCAGGTTCCGGCCGAAGGAGAGCCGCTGGCTGCCGCGGGCGAACGACAGCGGCCCCATCGCCAAGGGCGTCTCCTGCAGCGGCACCCACGCGGTGACTGACCGGTCGGTGGCCAGCGGCCAGTAGTACTGGTCGGCGTGCCACGGGGTCACGCCCCCGCCGGCCTCTTTGTACAGCGCCTGGTCATGGTAGAGCCGCACCCCGTCCACGCCGAGCAGTTCGGCGGCGATCCGGGCGAGTCGTCCGGCAAAGACGAACTCCCGCACCTGGCGGTCATGCTGCCACAGGTTCTCTATCTGCAGGAACGCCTTCTGGTACGTGGTGCGCTCGGCCATGGGCAGGTGCATCGTGTTCAGCTCGGTCACCTTGCCGGTGATCGCGGGCTCGAAGGCGGCGATGGCCTGCGCGCTAAGCACGCCGGCCAGGTGAACGAAGCCGTCCGCGTCAAAGTCGCGGCGCGCGGAGGACGGCAGGACGTACGGCTTGTTCAGCTCGGTGACGGCGCTGGTCACGGAAACCTCCCTATCTCGGGATACGTCCAGCTTCCCCCGGTCAGGCGCTGCGCGGAACCGCGGGCCTGGCATTCCCGCGAGGCCCGCCGACGGAGCACATACGCCAGACAATCATCACCACCCGCCGCCTCATCCTGCCCGGCCACCTCGCGTTCCTGCCAAGACTTTTCGCGACCCGAAGCCAGGTGAGCCTTGCACCGCCTCGGCATCAACGGCTGCACCAGATCGCCCCTCAACCAGCCACCGGCAAGGCACACCAGCCTACGGACCCCGCCAATGGCGCGGATAACACAACGACCTAGAGCAGAGCGGCCAGGACCGCACCCAACCGCTGCCCAGCGCGCGACTCCCCCGCGCGAGAACCGCCTAATTGAACGTCCAGGCGGTGACCGGAATGGTGTCCGAGGCGCCCGGGAGCGAATGTTCTGTCGCGTGGTGCCAACTCCATATGCCTGCGCCTGCCCGGCCGCGTCAGTATCTGTTGCCCGGCGGTGCCGCGACCGCCGCCGGCTCCTCCCTTCAGGATGCCGCAGGCTGGCAGCAGGCCAGGTCAGACTGAGGGTGCTTGAGCTGCAGGTCGGCCGTAGGTGACGGCTTCGCGCACCTGCGGGGGCAGAGACTGGGCGAGTTGCGCGTCGGGCTGAGCGCCGAGTGAGTCGTTGATCGTAGAAAACGCCAGGCGGAGGGCCACGAAGGCAGTGATGGCGAAGATCTGCCCGTCATCGAGCCCGGTATCGCGGAGCGCCTGGATGTCGGCCAGCGTCGTCGCGTTCGGGTCCCTGGCGACCTTCCTGGCCCACGCGGCCATGGCTTTCTCCTGGTCGGTCAGCCCAGTGTCGCTGCCGTTGAGAACCCCTGCCGCGACAGCGGCGACCGACGCTTTGCCCAGCTTCCCGCCCCACGCCAGCGAGCAGTACGAGTCACCCAGGGCCGAGGCGGCGGCGGTCACCAGGATCCCGCGCTGGCGGAAAGTCAGACCGCTCGGCGTGAATGCCTCAGACATCACCCCGAACAGCTGCTTCAGGGTCTCTGGCTGGTGCGCCCACAGCCGGGACACGTTCCACACGTAGCCGTCGTCTGCGAGGTCTTCGTCGTAGAGCGCCTGCACTGGGGCGGACACCGGGGGTTCTTCGAGAAAGCTTCCGGTCATGCGCGTTCTCCTCCTTCGGGTTTGCGGGCCACGTAGCCTACGACGTTGATGCTGGCCCGCAAGGGCAAGCCGTCTCTCAGCTGCCCCTGAGCCTGCTCGACGGCCGCGCGAAGAAACTCGGCCTCGCCGACGTTCTGGATAGCCTCATAAGCCGGTCCGGTAGCGGCCAGCGCACGCGCGTACAGCTCCGGGTCCGCGAACTCCCAGGCGAACGGAACGTCCAGGCCCCAGGGGACACCTCCAGGTGACCCCACACCGTTATACCGGCGCGTCCACCGGGACGAAGGACCCGGTATATCTCGGCAACCGCGCCGGGTGTGGTACCCCAGATCCCCCGGAAACTGGTGACAACGTCGAACGACGCCGGGTCCCACGGCAGGACGTGCATATCGCCGATCCTGATATCGCAGTCAGGGTTCCGGTCCCGGGCCACCGCGGCCAGCCGGGCTGAGGCGTCGGTACCAGAGCAGGACGCGCCGCGCAGGCGAGCCAGCTCGACAGCGAGCCCGGACCCGCACGCCACGTCGAGCAGCCGGTCCCCGGCATCGACGCCGAGCCGATGGTGCACAGCGACGTACTCCCGGCAGTTGCCCGGCTCGCTCAGGGTCGCGAAATCCACCGCCTTGCGGCCCCAGCCCTCATCAACCAGCGCCCACAAGGACGAGTCAGCATCTGGCCCCGTCATTGCCGCTCCTCTGCATCGCCAGGTCTCTCGCTGCGCTTCCTGCCTGTCCGGCGGCCCGTGCCGCACAGTGGCATAGCCGGCACGGCATGGCGAGCCCCGCTCAGGCAGGACGGGCCGGCGCACAGGTGAAGGTTCTATTTTGCGATCAGCAGTTGTTCCCAGGCAAGCCCAGGAAGGTGCCCCGCGCGCAGAATGACGAATCTGCGCTCGTGCCGTGCGGAGTCCGCTGGCGTGCAAACGAGCACATATTCGGCAGGGAGACTGTGGATAGTGCTTCCGGCCCGGCTTCCCCGGTTTTGACTGGATACGGGCGTAGGGCCGGGATCCTGGGTCCCGGCCTGACCTCCGATTCGGCTGACGCCGTACGGGCTGTCTTGCGAGACGATCTGCCGGCCGGGCCCCAGGTCTTCGGCACCCGCCGGCGGTGCCGGCCTGATCTGCCTGGCCTGTGCAAGAGGCGGGGGTTCACAGTTCCGGCGGCCAGCGGGTGCGTGCCATCCCTCAACCTGAGAAAGGGATGACAGTGACCATCGTAGAAGAAGCACGCCCTGTTACCTGTCGCACAGCGATTACCGGCGGCGTGGATACTCACGCCGGTACCCCTGTCGCTGCCGCGCTCGATCCCGTCGGCGGGCTGCTCGGCGTCAGGGAGTTCCCCGCAGCCGGCTATAAGGGCCTGCTGGGCTGGCTGGGCGGATTCGGGACGGTGTGCCTTGCCGGCATCGAAGGAACCGGCAGCTACGGCGCCGGGCTCGCCCGTTACATCGCGGCGTCTGGTGTCCGGGTCGTCGAGGTGGACCGCTCAGGCCGGCAGGACCGGCGCCGTCAGGGCAAGTCCGGTCCCCTGGATGCGGTCAGCGCGGCCCGGGCCCGCGCAGTCCGGCCGGGCCCGCGGTGCACCCAGGGGCCGGGACGGTGCCGTCGAGGCGATCCGGACCCTGATGGTCGCCCGGCGCAGTGCCGCGGGGGAACGTACCCGGACCATCAACCAGGCCCGGGCCCTGGTCCTGACCGGACCCGGTGACCTGCGGACCCGGTTCGCCAAGCATAAGCCGGCGGCCCTGATCACCGCGCTGGCGGCGCTGCGTCCCCGCCCCGGCGGCGTGGCCGGCCACGCCACCCGCATCGCGCTGCGCGAGCTGGGGCGGCGTGCCTTGTTCCTGGACGGCCAGCTCGAGCGCCTGGACGAGCTCATCGTCCCGCTGGTGACCGCCCGGGCCCCGGGCCTGCTCGCTGTCTTCGGGGCGGGCCCGCGCACGGCGGCACTGCTGCTGATCGCGGCCGGGGATCACCCGGAACGGCTGCGCAGCGAGGCAGCCTGGGCGCATCTGTGCGGTGCCGCGCCGATCCCGGCATCATCCGGGAAGGTCACCCGGCACCGGCTTAACCCTGGCGGTGACCGGCAGGCTAACCATGCCCTGTGGCGGATCGTGTTCACCCGGATGGGCTCTGACCCGGCTACCCGTGCTTACGTCGAGCGCCGTACGGCCGAGGGCAAGTCCAAGGCGGAGATCATTCGCTGCCTCAAGCGTTACGTCGCCCGCGAGGTCTGCCACCAGCTGCGCCCTGCCGCCGGGTAACGGCCGAAAGCTCCGGGGGCGGCCTGACCCGATATTCGGCTGCCGCGAACCTGCTGGCCTGCGAACGATTCGCCGGCCGTCCCCGGCCTCATCCCTGACCTGCTGAGCGTGACCTAATAAGAGCTTGCCCGCTCCATCTCGGGCGGCCCTTCCCTGTCTTGTCCGCAACCAGCAATAACCCGTCCGGGACACCCACCCTGCAACCCCAGAAATGCGGCCGCCCACATGTCATCCGACCCCCTTGACAAACATAAGAGCATCGATCTGGCTCGTGGTCGGGGATAAGGTCCGCTGTCAACTGGATAGGTGCACGGTGACGCGCATCGCGGTCGAGTGGCGGGATCTGGTCACGCTCTGCTGCTGAGAGTTACATCATGTTTCGTCTTTGTCGTGGCGGACCCGGCTCTGGAGGCTTCGCGTCTAGACTCAGATATGGATCCTGGAGCGTAGGGAGTTGTACATGAGCGTCGAAACCGACATGGTCACGCTTCCCCGTATTGAACTGGATGCGCTGAAGGCCGAGCTGAGGCGGTTGCGGCGCGAGGCCGGGCAGCGCGTAGCGCGCCAGCGCATGCAGGCCGATCCCGGTCCTGGTGATGACGCCCCCGTCTTCACCCGCGAAGAGCTCGCCGAAGCATGGGGGATCAATGAGTGATCGCCTCGTCCGCTTCCCTGGCACATCCTGGGATGAGATCGAGGCCCTGCCGCAGCCACTGCGCTGGACAGTCCAGCGTGTGATCTTCCACCTGCTCGATGAGCCGGTCCCGTCGCTCGCTGACCCCTTCCCGCACGACGATCCCCTGCCTGGTGCCTACGAGCTGCACTTGCCCGCCGACGACGTGACGATCTGGTACACGGTCACCGAGCACGAAGGCCAAGAGGGTCATCAGCGTGCAGCACGTGAGCCTTGACACCTAAGCCGGAGTCAGCAGCCGGCGCACTGTACCAGTACCGGTCGGCACAGGTCGGCATCCGGCCGCTGACAATCGGCACAGCACGAGTGCCAGAGGTAATCCCAAGGTTGAATGCCGCGGACGGCAGCTCTCGATCGCCGAGGCTAGCCGAGCGTTACCGAGACCGCACGAAGCGGTACGCATGTAACCGTCTGACATGGGCGGCTTGTACGTCGGCCCAATCGCGTTGCAGCAGGCAGACGGAAACGAATGTTCTGAGCGGTACTACCACAACCGATACAGCCCGGGCCGGCCGGATAAGCCCCACCATGAGACCCCTGGTCCCCTGAGATGCCTGTGATGCGCTGGTCACCATTGTGGACCCTGGTCTAGCGAAGGAGCGGGAAGCGCGCGGGTTGTGGCGGCCGCGAGGCACGAGATGTCGGCGGCGGGCATGGCACCTGGAGCACGTCGCAGCCAGGCGCGGATTGTTCTTGGCCCGAGTACATCTACGCCGCGAAGCCGCGCGACGCCCCGCAAGGGCATGGCATTCCGGAAGAGCCTTGGCCCATATATGACGAGTGCGGGCTGGACAGCGACTTCCCTGCCTGCCTCGGCACTGATCAGCTCGGCGGCTATGGTCGCTTGCCGGCGTGCGTGCTCAAGCGCGGGTACTTGGCATGTTTGCCCGTGATAGATCTGCTCATCGGGTGTGCTGGCGCGCACCGCGACGTGCCGGTTCCATGATTGCGAGGTGAGGGCGTAAATTCCCGCGGGGCCGATCACGAGATGGTCTATCACCTCTTCGTCATCGGAGGCCGGGATGGTGCACGCGTCCAGGCAGATGTAACCGCTGCGGCGCAGTCGGCTCAGGCAGCGGCGCGTCCGCTTCCTAGCCCCCTCCAGCGTGTCCGTGCCGTACCGTATCTGCCGTATCGCCAGGGCAATGGAAAGGACCACGGCTACCGAGACGCCGAGCCTCCAAGTGAAGATTATCGAAGACATCGCCCCGGAAGACAGGACGAGGATGAGGTTCCGGAGCGATTGCGCCCAGCGGATACCGCGTATATGGCCACGTGTGGCCTTTGGGGCAGATGCGTTCCGCGGGTGGTCCCGCGGTTGCTCCGCCGGAGGTGAGGTGGGACGCGCGCTGATAAGGTCACTGCCGATCTTGGGGGCGGTTCGCAGAAGGCCGAGGGCGAAATGGATGCCGTACAGCAGGCGGGTCAGCGGATAAGCCTGGACGCGGTGGAGGATATGGTCCAGTTCGGCGGTCCATTCGTCGCCGACATCGGCTCGTATCTCGTACGGGAGGCGGCGGACCGCAGCTGACAAGAGCGCGTGAGGGAGTTGTTCCAGCCGGGCCCGGATCTCGTCACTGGCCAGCCCGCTGACCGCGGCTACGCCCAGCGTCACCGTCAGCCCGGTTAGCCAGGCTAGGACGGTCATGCGATGCCCCCTCGCGGAAACAGCCGCCCGGGAGCGGCTGCGGGCGGCCGCAGTTCCTCGCTGATCGCGGCCAGTTCCTGTCGCGCGATCTGAGCGCTTTGCGGGCTGATTCGGTACATGCGACGGACAGGGCGGCCGAGCGTGGCGGGATCGATTTCCTCCAGGTCGCTGGCCAGCCATCCCGCAGACTCAAGCCGGGCCAGGATTGGGTACAAGGTGCCGCTCGGCAGCTTAGTGAGCCGCATCAGCTCGAAGCCGTAACGAGGCTGTGCGACGTCCTCAAGGAACGTCCGGAGTACCCTCGCGACCGTCGTGGTGATCTGCACTTCCCCGGGCATGTAGTGATTCTACATAGGGTAGATACAAGAGGCTACACAGTGTGCGAGATGTTTACCCATGGTGATCTTGGTCTTCTCCGGAGCCGGCGTCGTTCGACGGCTGAGGGAACATATGCTCGTCACATTCGGGGCGAGTGACCTGAAAGCGCCACACGAGTAGCCGGCGATCGGCGCGGCGGTAGAGGCTGGCCCGGTGACTGTATCCGCGATGCCGAGGTGGATGTTCTGCGCACGCAGGCGGCCGTGCCCAACAGGCAGCGTTCGCGTTATACGCGCAGCCGCGCGTATGCGGATATCAGCTGCGTCGTTCCGGGCTCGCGGGCTCAGGGCATTATCTCGGGCAGCATCAGGCGGGATCGCCGCAGCACCCGGCGGGCTGTCAGCCCTGTCTGAATTCGGCCTCGGCCCTTAGCCCTTCCGCCAGGATGATGGCGGCGCTGGACACAGAGCCCCAGCTCAGGGTGCGGAGGAACTCTTCAGGCCGGACCAGGCAGTCCTCCAGCGTTTCACCGGGCTCGACCCCGCCGCCGAGCAGGTTCCAGTACCGCTCGCCATCGCCATCGCAGGCGCCCAGAACGATCGTCCCGGCCTCGGTGAAGCAAATGCCGTATGCCTGATTGGAGTGCGGCGGTTCCGGCCGGAACGGGGGATCGAACCAGGTAAAGGTCACCCGGCGGCATAACGCGTCTCACGGGCTCTGACCTTACGTGAATTCAGTCGCCGGGGAAGGACAAGACCTAGCCACAGTGGACGAGCTCGCCGCGGAACTTCTCTCATCCTCCCTGCCGATATGATCGCTTGGCTTGAACCGGAAGCGTGTTCGCCATGCCGCTTGAGAACGGCTGATCTGCGCGCCGTGACGGTCTACTGACTGGATGAGAGTCTCCTGGCCGCATTTGGCCGTGGCTGGGTTCTGGGGAGGACTTGCAGCGGGGCAGTATCTCTCAGCTGCCGGTGGTCCAGTATTGCTGCATTCTGGTAATGGCTTCTTCTTTGCTCATGCCCGCCACGTCGGTTTCGCTGAGGTGCACTTGCGTCAGGAGCAGGTGGACGAGATCAGCCGGAAGCGCCTCCGCGGATGGCTCGGGCTCGCCGCGGTCAGGCTTCCTGCCGTTCTGGACACATGCCCAGAACGCCGCCTGATCGACGTCGAGCTGATCCCTGAGAATGTGGCTCCAGATGCTCGGGCCGTATGTCTTGCGGTCCACCGGGTGGGAAATCCGCGTTCTTAGGATCCGCCCGTCATGGAGTTGCAGTTCGTAGATGACATGATGCGTGCCGGTCTGGCCGCGAGCGTCACGGATCTGCTGCCAGCCCTCGGTCGTGCAGAAGGTCTCGTCGGCCTCCCGGGTCGGCGCGGGCCGGGTCACCGCGGCGACCCGGTAAGCCATTTGCGCAGTTGCTCATCGCTGCTGAGGCAGATCATCTGCACAAGGCCCCAGTTCTCGCGATGGTTGGGTGCGTGCAGAAGGTGGTCTTGCCAGTCTTCGGCGTATTCGCGCAGCGCTGCCGCCATCTCGGCGATGGCCTCTTCGAAGGTCTCTCCGTCGGCTGCGACAGGCAAGCCGGGAATGAAAACTGACCACCCGCCAGCTTCCTGGACCACCTGAGCCTGAGATGGCGCTACCGACGCGAGGAAATACCGCAGGCGCTCTGCGTCCAGGACAACCGCGGTGGTGGCATCACGGCGGATGGTAGCGGTCTGGCCGTTTTCCGCGGCGTCCAGCAGGTCCTTGAACTTGCTGCGTGCTTCGGTGTAGCTGTCGTAGTGAACCTGCGGCATCGGCTTGGCCTCCATCGTCGCTTGACTCCAGTTAAGCCGACATGGTGAGTACGTCAAGTATGTGACGTACTCGCGTCAAGGCGGGTGACCCGCGTCGATTCCCTGGCACAACCCTGATGTTCCCTCACTACCCTCAGAACCGGTGAAGGTGAATCTGTGCGAGCCGACCGTGCCGGCGATGATTTTCCTGAGCGGTCCATATTCGGCAGGGAGCGTTGACCGGGTCCTGGAATGCGGTTGCGTTCGGGTGCTTGGTCGACGCGTGTAACCGCCTCCGTTGCGCGGTATTGTGCCGGGCGGGACTGGCGGAGGCGAGGATTTCGACGGGCACGCTGGTTCGTTTGGGAACAGGCTCTTTTCGGAACATCCTCTCCAGCAGTCCCACGGCTGCCTCTGCCACCTTGTACGCGTCCTGGACCACGGTTGCCCGCAGCGGGCTCGTGGGTGCCTCGATCAGCGCCCTAGCGTCGGGTGTCCCGTCCACGCCCGCCACAACCGTGTCCTCTGCCCACGGGATACCGGAGAAGAGCAGGGCGTCGGCAGCTCCTAGTGCCATTTCATCATTGGTGCAGAAGACGGCATCGATTCTCTGGCCGGCCTCATCGAGGGACCGGAGATGAGAACCCACGACTTCCCTGGCCCTTGAGCGATCGAAACCGGCGCAGTCGCTGATCGACTGGACGGCCGGTACCTCCGCTTCAAGCTGCCTTTGGAATGTCTGCTCACGTCGGTGATAGTGGCCGCCATTAATGACGAGGACGACGGCATGCCGGATCCGCTGGCCGCGCAGGTAACCGGTGACCCATTGTGCGGCGGCGGCGCCGATCTTCCCGTCATCGCATCCGGCGTAGGCAGTTCCCGGGGGATAGGCGTCCTCGCCTTCGAACGGCTCAGCGTCCACGAATACGACTGGCATCCCGGCTTTGCTGCAGAACCTGGCCAGGTCCGCTCGGACAGCCTCGCCCTCGTTCACCATGATGAAGCCGCCGGCGTAATCGTCCCGATGGCTGAGGATCCCGTCAAGCAGCCGGACCTGGCTCATCGCGCTGTAGTCCCGGTCTGGGATCTTGAGCACCATGTCATAGCCGCGGCGCTCCAGGTTCTCATGCAAGTCCCGGATAAGCTCGGCAACCCAGTGCTTGCCGGTGAAGGCAGCGAGAATCAAGAACACCCGCTTGGGCTCCCGCGTCCGGCGGTGCGCCCGCAGCACCACGGGCAACGCCGCCAGTGCCCATCCGAGGGCAACGAACAGAGGCAGGAACCCATGCCAGGACGGCCATGACCGGACCATCCGCCCGGCCGCCGCGGTGAGCAGCACGACAAGCAGGCCGCTCACGGTTGAGGCGGCCACCGCGAACCGCATTGGATGCTTGCCCTGATCGAGACGGACCACGACGACTGCTCCTGAGTCACGTTGCTCAGGCCTGGAACTAAGTCCGAGCCCATGCCTCTCCCGCCGACTGTATGAAGATAGCCTGCCCTCAGGTAGCACCCTTTGTCACCTTATTCCGGTAACGGCACCAGCAAATTCCCGCAGCACTAGCGCCCGATCACGAGCCCGTGCCGACCCGCTGGATATCCTTTTGCTCAGCCGTACCGGCGATTATCCGATTAGGTGCTATATTTTCGCTTTCCGGGCGGTTTCCCTAGGCTCCGGGATTCTTTCCCGGCCCGGTGCCGTCGAGGTTAGGGCGCGCAGATCCGTTTCGAATGGGGTCTGCGTCGTGACCTGGAAGAAGAGATGGCTAATCCTCCGCGTCCGGTTCCGCCAGCACACCCTTCCCTCCGCCGCGACCCCTCTTAATCGCAGCGAAGCACCAGGAAACGAAAGACGTAACCACGCAGAGTGCCGCGAAGGTGCTGAACTACTGCCGGGTGCGCCGCCAGGGACTTGAACCCCGAGCCCGCGGATTAGAGCTCAGAAGCCGAGTGCGACTGACTCCGAGCATGCGCGCTGTGCCGCCGCCGGGACTCGGACGACGGCGAAGAGTCCCGGGACGGCAGCGTGCTGGTTGACGCGCCGGGTTGACGGCCGGGGAAGCGGCCGTCAACCATTAACCAGGAGGTGTCATGGGCATCGTGATCGAAGCCGCTGGGCTGCGGGCCGGGGAGCGAGAGGAGTTCTGGCGGCATGTGGTGGCGGATACCTTCGTCCCGGTAAACGTCGGGCCGATGTCCGAGCGCGACATCAGCGGGGCGATCCGCCTCGACTCGGTCGGCCGCATGGGGATCGCCCGGCTTACCGGCACCCCGCAGAGCATCGCGCGGTCGGCCAGGCACATCCGCCAGCTCGACCGGTCGTGCCTCCTGGTCGGGGTCCTCGTCGGCGGGGCGGCCCGGATCAGCCAGGACGAACGGCAAGCCGAGGTCCGCGCCGGGGACTGCGTCATCTATGAGCCAGGGCGCCCGTATGAATGGTTCTTCGACGACCCCTGGGACCTCCGTTTGTTTGCCCTTCCCCTCGGATCGGTACAGCTCACCGAGAGTGAGCGGCGGCGGGTGACCGCACGGCCGCTGAGCAGCCAGGCCAGCCTCGCAGGGGTCGTCTCGCGGTTCCTGCTCGACCTCGCCCGGCACCGCGACGTGCTCCCCGCCGCCCAGTCCGAGCGAATCATCGCCCAGGCCAGCGACCTCGTCGTTACCTTGCTCAGCAGTGCCTTCGACGAGGGCGATGACGTTCGCGGCTGCGTTCAGCGGTCGCTGGTGCTCCGGATTAAGGACTACATAGAGCAGCGGCTCACCGACCCTGTCCTCGGACCGGACGAGATCGCCTCGGCAGTCAGCATCTCCACCCGCTACCTGCGCAAGCTCTTCCAGGACGAGCACCGCTCGGTGTCGCAGTACGTGAAGGAACGGCGGCTCGACCGGGCCCGGTATGACCTCCTGGACCCGCGGCTGGCTGGTCGGCCGATCTCGGCGATCGCGTTCGGCTGCGGCTTTGGCGATATCAGCGGATTCAACCGTGCCTTCAAGGAGGCGTACGGCATCACTCCGCGGGAACTGAGGGCCGGTTCCGTCGGCGGAGCGGCCAGCGGCCAGTGGCCAGGCACCGTCAGCAGGCGGTCACCTCCGCCCGCTCCCGTGGCCCGGTAAGAGGCGGCTGTCCCTAACGTGCGACTTCTTCCGCGTCGACTGCGCAGTCACAGGCGGTTGTGTGATGACGGCATCGCGTTTCTGGACAGGTACCCCGCAAGACCGGTGCCTTCAGACGGCCACGTCAATCGACCAGGGGCGGCAAGACCCGCGGCCTATCCGGAGCAGGCGTGGGCTTGCCGTAGGGAATCCTGTCTGCTGCCGCAGCGTCGGCAGGCGATTGTTACTACCTATTTCTTGTTGTTTGCCGGAGTGGTGAGGCCGAGCAATGCCGTGGCGTTGCCCTCCAAGATGGCGCTCGTCTCGTGATCGGCTATCTGGGGAGCGGTGATGTAGCTGACGGCCCGGAGGTAGCTGTCGCCTGCCTCGTAGGGGAAATCCGTGCCCAGCACCAGCCGGTCGGCGCCGAAGGAGTCGATCGCGCAGCGCAGCGCCGGAATGTGACCGTGGCCGACGCTGTCGTACCACATCCGCTAGGCGGCGTTGTCGGCTGGCGGACGATTTCGTATCTGTGACGGCCCAGTTCTGCTTCAAGAACACTTCGAAGTCCGGCGGGCCGGACGTCCCAGGCCGGCCCGCTCTTCGGCGGTCAGGTTTACCGGGAACGGCGGGTTTCGTCACGTCGAACTCGATCGACAGGACAGCATCACCCCACGCCTCGACGAGCGAGGCGCCATCACGCCCTCCCCGAACTAGCGGGTGACCGTCAGGTGGTCACAGCGATGGCGGCCTGGCGGATGAGGGCAGCCACCACGGCGGGCTGGGACACGTACGTAGCGTGGCTGCCCTGGGCCTCGGTCACTGTCGCTCCGGCGCGTTCGGACATGGTTCGCTGTGCGGACGGAGGGATCATGTGGTCCTCGGTCGTGAGCAGGTACCAGCTGGGCTTGGACCGCCAGGCCGGGCTGGTGATCGTCTGGGCGGTGGCCGGTACGCCCCAGGGGACCTGGGAGTCGGCCATGAACGCGGCCACGTCCGCTGGCAGGTCGGCGGCGAACGATGCGTGGAACTTGTCCCGGTCCAGGAACAGGAAGCCGTCCCTGGGCGGCAGGATCGGCGGCTGTGGCCCATCGGCCGGGAAACCGGCGATGAGCGAGTTAACCGACTCGCCCTTGTCTGGCGCGAATGCGGAAATATATACCAGGGCGGCCACCTTCTCATGCCCGCCGGCCTCGGTGATCACCGCACCGCCGTAGGAGTGACCGACCAGGACGACCGGGGCATTTTCGGTGTCGATGACCCAGCGCGTGGCGGCCGCGTCGCCTTCCAGGGTCAGGGTCGGGTTCTGCACGACGCGCACGTTGTAGCCGTCCGCCTTCAGCAGTTCGTACACCGGCTGCCAGCCAGAGCCGTCGACGAATCCGCCGTGGACCAGCACGATCGTTGCAGGCGCCAAGCTTGTGCTCATAACGTTCTCCCCTCGGTGAGGACCCTTGAGTTCCGGTGCCCGAACAGCGCCCGGACCGTACCCATCGTCAGCCGGAGACGGGTGGCCAGGCTTGGACGAGATGGAACAGTTCTAGGACGGTGTGGCACTGGCCGTCGGCGAGACGGGCATCCTGCGGGTCCCGTCCCGCCTGGGCTTGCCGGACGCCGAGCGCTCAGGAGCGTGCGTGACCTAGGGTGTGTGAAGGCGAGGCCCAGCGTGGTCATGCCGCCGACCTGGCGGCCGGGGGATCTCGGGTACCTGATCGACATGCAGGCGGCTGCCCGGCCGTCCTGTCTGCTTGGAGTGCGATGTCCTTGTTCGTTAGCGTCCTGGCGTGGATCATCATCGCGGCGGGAACGGCGGGCGTTGCCAGGCAGTTGCTCGCGCTTGCCGGCGGTGGCCGAGGGCGGCGTGCGCGGCAGGAGTCGTGGCAGTGGTTGCGATTCTCGCTGTTTGTCGTCTCGGGCGGGCTGTTCCTTCTCGAGAGCCTGTGGCGGGAGGATGCGGCACGGTGGCTGGTGCTCATCGCGGCGGGCGTGGTCACTGCCTGGGATCGAGTGCTGTGGCTCAGGTCCCGGATGCGATCCTGGTCGCATTGAGGCGCGGCAGCGGGCCAGGGCGATGAGGATGAAGCCGTTGCGGGCGGCTCTCGTAAGCGTCCGGGGCCTCCGGTCCCGGATCCGAACTCGGCTAGGACCTCGTCCGCTAACTCGGCAGTCACCCACTCGGTGAACACGTCCAGCCGCACGTCATCAGCGGGCTTGGGCCGATAACGGTGAGCCGGGTTCCGGGGCGTGCTTGGGACTGGCAGGTGGCGACACTCGAGGTTTTCTACTGGGGCGCCTGGTGTCCGTACCGCAACATCGCCCTGTCCGCCTACCAGGACTAGTTGCTTCCGCGGCTGACCGAACGTGGCATCCGGCTCGTCGCGATCAGCCCGCAGAAACCGGACGGGTCGCTGACCATGCAGCAGAAGCACGACCTCGCCTTCACCGTTGTCCGTACCGAACCTGAGCAGGTCATCGAGGCCCTTGACCAGGCGATCCGGAGGTTGAAATCTGCCAGGGCGAGCGCGAGCCACCGGCCGGTCTCGACGGTCTTTTGCCAGGCCGGCCGGCGGCTCACTGAGCGCTAGGCATAGTAATTTGTTTGCAGGGAGGGGTAGTACGTAGCCTCCAGCCGGTCCAGCTTGCGGATCTTGATCTTCTTCACGACATCACCTCCCTCCCGGCTCGTCGGTTTCGCAGCGCCCGCAGCCGGGCGCTGTGCTTTTGGTGAAATGCATGAATGAACAACCCCTGGAACGTCAGCGTCAATGCGATCACGATGCCGCCATCAAGGGCGGGGCTAGCGATGCCCGACGTGATTCCGCGGACGACTTCACCAACTGCCCTGGTTAGCGCGACGACGGTGATCGGCGCCTCATAGCCGGCGAAAATCCCCAGGGTCACGAGGCTGCCGAGCACTAGCAGCACGGCAAAGCCGCGGACCGGCCGGCGCTCGGCGGCGGGTAGCTCTAGCACCGGATCCGGGCCCGGATTGCCCTTGCCCAGCAGGCGACGCACCTGGTAGCGCATGTGGTCCAGCGCGTCCGCGTACAGGTTCTTGCACCGGGCGAGTTCCTGCACGACGTAGTACAGGTCGGTGCGCATGTACAGCGCGCACTGGTGGGCCACCCCGAGCAGCAGTATCAGTGACAGTTGCCCGAGAACGCGGTGCGGCAGGCCCTCCTCGGGTGTCACCGCCATGGCGGCCGTGCAGCCGATGAGGATCAGCAGGTCGCAGGTTATGCCAGCCAGGAACACCCGGATGCGCACGGACCTGTCAGCGGTCCACAATCCGGGCACCGTGGTCTGGGCGACGAGGAACACCAGCCGGGTACTCCAGCCGATCCAGCCTGGTATGCCGGCGGCGCGAGCCACCGCCAGGTGGGCCGTTTCATGGCAGCCGATGACCGCCATGCCCAGCACAGCCGCCAGCGCGATGTCGCCGCCTGGGTCGCGGAACACGAAGAACGCACCGTATCCATGCAGTTCATGGCGCATCAGGGCGAGCGTCAGCCCGCAGGCGATGATCACGGCGGCCGCGATCCAGGTTGGCCAGGCCAGCAGCCAGCGAACATGACGCGGCTGGAGCCACGGCAGGCTCGGCGGCTTCGGTGGCGCGGAGTCGAGAACCTGGCCGTCGATTGCGGCAATGAAGCCGAGCTCGGCCAGGTCACGGACGAACTCGACCGCGTCGATGTCATCGTCGTGGATCAGATCCGCTTGCTGTTTTGCTTCGCCTACCGTCTGGCCGTCGCTCAGCGCCCGCAGGAGCGTCACCGCGACGAAATCCCCGGTCGCCGGCCTGCCTACGATCCAGCAGTCGTTGTCGCGTCTGAAGTGGAGCTTGTGCAGGCGTACCCGCCTAGTCAGGTCGGGCGTCATCAGCGGACATCAGCGCAGCGGACCGGGCAGTCCGGCCGAGCCTCTGCGTCCAGGTAATACTGTTCGTCATAGTCAGTCAGGTACCGATGCAGCTCTCGGCCAGCCGTCTGAACCGGCAGGCCGACCAGCAGCCGGATCGTCTCGGTGGCCAGGTAATGCCCGGCGAGTTGCGCCGACGACGCCGACACGGCGTTGACGGTTACCGTGCTGGCCTGGACAGCGACCGGATTCAGGCCCTTCCGCGCTCGCTGCTCCGCTAGGCCTTCAGCGAGGCACCAGCAGCACGCGGTACGGCCAGGGATGAAGCACGACAGTGAGAACTTCGGCCCGGAATAGCTCGCGGTCAGCCACGGCACGCCGGTGGCGTACGCCGCTTCGTTGGCCCAGAAGCGGATCGACTCCGACGGTTGGTCGGCACACATCACAAGCGCATCGCAGCCGGACGCGACATCCGCGATCGCCTGAGGTCCGTCGAGATAGGTGTCCGTACCGGTAATCACTACATCACTGTTGCGTGAGCGCAGGTGCGCGACGCCCGCGGCGATTTTGCCACGTCCGACGTCGGCTTCGGTGAATAGCAGCTGGCGGTTGAGGTTGGACAGTTCCACCGTGTCGTGATCGACACAGTGGATCTGGCCTACCCCCGACGCGGCAAGGTTCGTTGCGACCGCCGACCCGACGCCGCCTAGCCCGAGCACCGCGACCCGGCACGCCTTCAGCCGTGCCTGCAGCCGGTACCCGTCGGTGCCACCGCTCACGTTAATCGCGTCGAGGAATTCGATACCGCGCTGGTAGCGTGCTAGCTCGCGCGTCGACAACTCGGCCGGGGCATGCGCCGCCATGTCCTTCACCCAGCCCGACGCGATCAGAAAGTCGATGATCTCGCTGACCTCGCTGGCGTCGGTGTCGGAGTGCAAGGCGGTAACCTCAGCGATCAGCGTCTCGGGTGAACGCGTACCGTCTAGGCGCGAGCAGACAGACCAGACCACGCCTCGCTCATCCATCAGCTCAGTCGCCTGGCCGTGCAGTTGCGGCCCGACCCAGACGGCACCATTCGGCATGAGCTGCGCCTTGCCGGTCTCCTTAATGGCCGGAAGCCGCATCTCCATCGGAGCTATCTGTGACACCTCGTCACTTCTCACTTGTCGCCTCCAGCGTTCCGTTCACATCACACACGTCAGCGCTCGATGAACGCCTCGATCCGGGAAACCAGGACCTGTCGGCGGCGTCGGCATGCTCGGCGGCGATGCGTGCGCCCCAGTTATCGCGATCGATCTCAGGCAGTAGACCGAGAAATCGCCGCCCACCGGGGTCGGGGTGCGCTCGGCGCGATGGTGGGCGATGTGGTCATTTGGGCGCCTTTCCTGGCTGTGGATGGTCCGCATCTACAGTCAAGAGGCTAGGAAGCTCGGCTGGCATCTCGCTGTCAATCCGCTGGCGTCGGCGGCCCGCCCAGGCGCTCGCGGATCTTGGCCGCTCGCGGGTCGGCCAGCCGGTCAAGGATGGGAAGGGCAGTCTGCCAGGTATCGTGCGCCTCGGCGGTACGGCCGAGACGGGCCAAGGCGTCGCCGAGCCCGCACAAGGCATTAGCCTGATTCGGATG
>JBEKHI010000167.1:0-16263 GCA_050012355.1 Streptosporangiaceae bacterium
TGTAGGCGGTGGCGTCACCGGAGACCGCGTGGCTGGTGCGGCCGTCGGTGGCTACGGCGAGGTCTCCGGAGATCGTCACACGGCGCATGACGCGGGGCAGGTCGCCGTAGTCGTCGATGGCGTAGTGCTGGGTGGCGCGGTTGTCCCAGATCGCCAGGTCACCTGGTGCCCAGCGCCAGCGGACGGTGTTCTCAAGCCGGGTCACGTGCTGCTGGAACAGGCCGAACAGGTGCGCCGAGTCGCTCGGTGACACGCCGAGGATCCGCTTGACGAACTGGCCGAGCAGCAGCGACCGCTCCCCCGTCTCCGGATGCACTCGCACCAGCGGGTGCTCGGTCTCGTAGACGGTGGACAGGAAGATCTCCCGGTGGTGCTGGTGATCCTTGTCGGTCTTGCCGCCAACGCCGCCACCGTGGTGCTCGGCGTAGTCGTAGGCGTTGGTGTGCAGCGCCCACAGGCTGTCGGCGAGCGTGCGCAGCTCGGGCGACAGGGTGTTGTAGCCGGTCACCGTGTTCGCCCAGGAGGTGTCACCGCCGAACGGCGGCAGGGTGACCGCGCGCAGCATCGTGATGGCCGGCGGGCGGTCGACGAACGTGACGTCGGTGTGCCAGGCGTTTGCCTTGCCGCCACCGCGTTGCGCGTCCAGTTCCAGGACCCGCGCGTCGGTGTCCACGCCCGGCACCGTCGGGTGCGCCGTGGTGAGCTCGCCGAAGAGCCGGGCGAATCCAGCCTGCGCGGTGTCATCGAGATGCTGCTGGCCGCGCAGGTAGATCACCTTGTTCTCAAGCAGCGCGTCCCTGACGAGGCGGACATGATCGGCGGACAGGTCGGGCCCCGCCTGGATACCGGTGACCTCAGCACCGATGTGGCCGGCGATCTTGCGGACGTCGATGTCGGTCATGGGCGTGTTTCCTCCTCATACGTCGTATTTTCGATCCTCACGCGCCACATACCTCGATGTCAATAATTCCGATAGATTTAGTGATCTTGCATGGTGCCCTACGCTGGCTCATGTGGAGCAGGAGATCACGCTCGCCGAGCTACCAGTGGCGACCTTCGCGGCCTGGATCGGGCGGCTTCTAGGCGTCTATACGGCCGCCATGGACCCGCCGGAACGTCAGCTCGCCGGCCGGGAGCAGATCATGGAACAGCACACGGCGAACCCCGCGTTTCGCGCGCTGGCGGCGCTGGACGCCGACGGGGAGCCGGCCGGCTTCTCGTACGGGTTCCGCGGCGAGAGCGGGCAGTGGTGGCACGACATGGTCGCCGGGGCGCTCGCGTCGCGAAACGGCGCCGGTGACGGCATGGCCTGGCTCGCGGACTCGTTCGAGGTCGCCGAGCTGCACGTGCTACCAAAGTGGCAGGGCCGCGGCATCGGCCGGTCGCTGCTGCTCGGGCTGACGCAAAACCGCCCGGAGCGGACCGCGGTGCTGTCCACCCACGACTCCGAGACGGTGGCGCGGCGGCTGTACCGGTCGGCCGGGTTCACCGACCTGCTGACCGGGTTCCGGTTCTCCGGCGGCGACCCCGCCTACGCGGTGATGGGCGCGGTGCTGCCGCTGCGCGACCCGAGAGATCCCAGGTCAAGCGCGTCGTAGATTTCCCGGGTGGCGCGCGCGAAGTTGAGCGTGATGAAGTGCAGCCCCGGGGCGCCCTCGGCGAGCAGTCGCTCGCACAGGCCGATGGCGTAGCGGACGCCGATCTCCCGTACGGCCGCGTTGTCGTCGCGGTGGGCGTCAAGTTCCGCGTACAGATCCGTGGGCATCCGGCAGCCGCTGAGCTCGATCGCCTTGTCGATGATCCCGAGATTGGTCACCGGCATGATGCCGGGCAGGATCGGGATGTCGGTGTATCGCGCCACCCGGTCGCGTAGCGCCAGGTAATCCTCGGCGTAGAAGAACATGTTGGTGATCGCGAAGTCCGCGCCCGCCCGGCACTTCTCGACGAACCAGCGGGTGTCGGTCTCCACGTCGGGCGAGCGCGGGTGCTTCTCGGGGAAGGCCGCGACGCCGACGCAGAAGTCGCCGGACGACTTGACCATCTCCACCAGCTCGGACGCGTAGGTGAGGCCGTCCGCGCGAGGTGTCCAGGCGCCGTTGGGGTCGCCGGGGGGATCGCCGCGGACCGCGAGGACGTTCCGCACGCCCACGTCGGCGTAGCCGCCGATGACGTTGCGCAGCTCGGCCCGTGAATGGTTCACCGCGGTCAGGTGCCCCATCGGGAGCAGCGTGGTCTCGGTCGCGAGCTGACCGGTCACCCGGACCGTGCGGTCCCGGGTGGAGCCGCCCGCGCCGTAGGTGACCGAGACGAACGTCGGCTTGAGCGGCTCGAGCTGACGGACCGCCCGCCACAGCCGCTGCTCTTGAACGTCGGTCTTCGGCGGGCTGAACTCCACCGAGAAGGTCGGCCGCTGCGCTACCAGCAAGTCAGAGATCAACGGAGAATGCGCTGATCGCGGCTCAGGGGCTCTGGGACGCGGCGGTCTCGGCGGCATGCCGTCAAGGGTAGCCGTTATTCGAGGGCAGCACGGAGACGACGAGTAGCCGCGGCCGGGTCGGCGGCATCGGTGATCGCGCGCACCACCACTACCCGGCTCGCGCCCGCCTCGAGTACCTGGTCCAGGTTCGAGACGTCGATGCCGCCGATGGCGAACCACGGACGCTCGGTGGACAGCGAGGCCGCGTACCGCACCAGCGGCAGCCCGGGCGCGGGACGTCCCGGTTTGGTGGGCGTCGGCCAGACCGGTCCGGTGCAGAAGTAGTCCACCCCGTCGGCGACGGCGGCGGCCGCCGTCTCCGAAACCGCGTGCGAGGACAGGCCGATCACCGGCTCCGGGCCGAGGATCTTCCTGGCCACCGGAACCGGCAGGTCACCCTGCCCGAGGTGCAGCACGTCGGCGCCGGCCGCGTAGGCGACATCGGCCCGGTCGTTAACGGCCAGCAGCGCACCGTGCTTGTCGGCCACCGCGCGGAAGACTGACAGCAGCGCGAGTTCCTCGCCCGCTTCCAGGCCCTTCTGCCGGAGCTGGACAATATCCACCCCCGCGCCGAGCGCCGCGTCCAGGAATTCCGGCAAATCGCCGCGATCCTGACGGGCGTCGGTGCACAGGTAGAGCCGGGCGCCGGCTAGCCGGTCGCGCGCGCTCAGAACGCGAGCGCCTGCGCCCGCCGGTTCACCTCGGTGCACCGGTGGCCGCAGATCGCTTCGATCGGCGTCCCCGGCAGGGTCTCGTCGGCGGTGAACAGCCAGCGCAGCGCTTCACCGTCGTCGAACCCGCAGTCGAACAGCACATTCAAGGTTCCGGGCAGTCCCTTCACCACCTGGGTGCCGTCGAGGAACGCCGCGGGCACGCAACGCGCGCCATTCGGTCGGGTCACCGCCAGTAGCTTCCGGTCACGGAGCAATTGCTTTACGCGTCCGCCCGGAATCGAGAGCCTTTCGGCTACTTCCTGAAGTGACAGCCACTCGCCAACGAGAGCGTCGGCCTGGGGGTCAATCTCGGTCACCCCTCCAATGTGCCACGTCGGAGGCGTTCTCAAACACGCAGCGGCACACTTGGGTCGGCGAGTCGCCCCGGATCCACCGCCGAACCAGCCTCGATCACCCGACGGCCTTGCAGCAAATCCCGCGGCCGGTTCACCGTCAGCAGGGCTACCAGCCGGTCGTCACGCAGCCAGCAGGCGCCCCATTGTGCCTCGTCAGACGAGCCACGCCACACCAGTTGGTCCGCGTCGCCGGAGTATCCCACGTATTGCACCATTCGCCCGAACTGTTCGGACCAGAAGTACGGAACCGGGTTGAATACCGCCGTTTCCCCCATGATCCCGGCCGCGACCACCGACGGCGCGTGCAGCGCCAGGTCCCAGTGCTCGACCCGCAGCCGCCGCCCGAACAGACGCGACTCGAAGGCCGCGCAGTCCCCCACCGCGTACACGCCCGGCACCGAGGTGCGCAGCGAGGCGTCGACCTCGACGCCGTTGGAAACCGTCACCCCGGAGCCCGCCAGCCAGCCGACGGCGGGCCGCACCCCGACCGCGGTGACCACCTCGTCGGCGGGCAGCCATGACCCGTCGGACAGGGCCAGCCCCCCGGCCTCCACCGACGAGACCGGCGTCTCGGTGCGCAGTTCCACCCCGGCTTCCGCGTACCAGCGGACCGTCTTCGCCCCGGCCGGCGCGCCGAGGGCGGTGGCCAGCGGAGCCGGCCCGGCCTCGACGACCGTTACCACGCAGCCGAGCGAGGCCGCCGCCGTGGCCAGCTCGGCACCGATCCAGCCCGCGCCCACGATCGTCAGCCGCAGCCCCGGACGCAGCCGCGCGCGCAGCGCCAGCGCGTCGTCGTAGGTCCGCAGGAACCGCTGTGGCCCGGGCCCCGGCAGCGCCACCGGCGTCGCCCCGGTGGCCACGACGAGCGCGTCGAACGGGTATTTATCCCGACTTGTCAGGAGAACGCCGGACTCGACGGCCGTCGCCTCCTCCCCCGGCCGGAAGTCCACCTCGAGCGCGGCGAAGTCCGCCCGCAACGAAGGATCCACGCTGGAATCGGTCAGCACCTTCTTGGACAACGGCGGCCGGTCGTAAGGCGGACGTGACTCTGCCCCCACCAGCACCACTGACCCCGAGAATCCCTTGGACCTCAGTTCTTCTGCCACCCGGAACCCAGCCAGCCCGGCGCCCGCTATCACTATCCGCACGATGACTTAGGCTAGAGGAACAGACGCGCGGGAGTCCGGTAGAGACCGGGCTGAGAAGACGGCTGCCGAGCCTGAAGACCGCCGAACCTGATCCGGATCATGCCGGCGAAGGGAGCGCAGTCCAGGTGCCCAGCCAGGGACCCAGCGTGGTGATCGCTGGCGGCGGCGTGATCGGCTTGTCGATCGCGTGGCGGGCCGCCCAGCAGGGATTCACCGTCACCGTCGCGGACCCCGATCCGGGCGGCGGCGCGAGCCACGCGGCGGCCGGGATGCTCACCCCGGTCGCGGAGGCGGCCTACGCCGAGGAGCGGCTGCTGCGGCTCGGCCTTGAGTCGCTGCGCCGGTATCCCGCCTTCATCGAGGAGCTGGCCCGGCCGACCGGCTTCAACCTGGCGGGCACGCTGCAGGTCGGCTACGACCCCGACGATCTCGCGGTCATCGAGGAAACACACGCGCTGCAGGCGAAGTTCGGCGTCGCCGCGCGGCGGCTGACTGCCCGCGAATGCCGTGAGCTCGAGCCGATGCTCGCCCCCGGGATCAGCGGCGGCCTGCTCACCGACGGCGACGGCTCGGTCGACCCGCGGCTGCTCGTCGCGGCGCTGCTCGCCGCGATCGCCGACGCCGGGGTCACGCTGATCCGCGAGGCGGTCACCGCGGTCGGCCCAAACCAGGCGAAACTGGCGTCCGGCCAGACGCTCGGCGCCGACTGGATCGTGATCGCCGCCGGTCACGCCTCGGCCGGTCTCGTCGACCTGCCCCTGCGGCCGGTCAAGGGCCAGATCATCAGGCTGCGCGGCGAACCGCTGCTCACCCGCTGCGTGCGCGGCGTCGTCCGCGGCGCCCGGGTCTACCTGCTCCCGCGCGCGGATGGCGAGCTGGTGATAGGCGCCACCCAGGAAGAGATGGGCGCCGACACCCGGGTCACGGCGGGCGGCATCTGGGAACTGCTGCGCGACGCCCGCTGCCTAGTCCCCGGGATCACCGAGCTGGAGTTCGCGGAGGCGACGGCCGGGCTACGCCCCGGCACGCCGGACAACGCGCCCGTCATCGGCCCCGCTGGCCCGGACGGGGTACTGCTCGCCACCGGCCATTTCCGCAGCGGGGTCCTGCTCGCCCCCGTCACCGCCGACCTGATGACGGTCTTTATGGTGTCAAAACGATGGTCGGACATTCTGCTGCCTTTCACCCCGGAGCGCTTCTGATGACCATCGTGATCAACGGCGAATCTCGCGAGCTGCCAGACGGCTCGACGGCGGCCGACGCGGCCGCGCTGATAACGGGTCAGGTCTCAGGGGTGGCGGTGGCGGTGAACGACGACGTGGTGCCCAAGTCCCAGTGGGCGCGGACGTCACTGGCGGACGGGGACAGTGTGGAGATTCTCACAGCGGTCCAGGGAGGTTAGTGGTGGACGATCCACTTGTGATCGCGGGCACCGAGTTCGGCTCGCGGCTGATCATGGGTACCGGCGGGGCGCCGAGCCTGGACGTTCTCGGCCGGGCGCTGGACGCTTCCGGCACCGAGATCACCACGGTGGCGATGCGCCGGGTCGCCCCGGGAAGCGGCTCGGTGCTCGATCTCATCACCTCCCGTGGCATCCGCCTGCTGCCGAACACAGCGGGCTGCTTCACCGCCACCGACGCGATCCGCACCGCGAAGCTCGCCCGCGAGGCGCTCGGCACGTCCTGGCTGAAGCTGGAGGTCGTGGCCGACGAGCACACCCTGCTGCCGGACCCGATCGAGCTGCTGACGGCGGCGGACAAGCTCGTCGCGGACGGGTTCACCGTGCTGCCCTACACCAACGACGACCCGGTACTGGCGAGGCGGCTTGAGCAGGCGGGCTGCGCGGCGGTGATGCCACTTGGCGCCCCGATCGGATCGGGTCTGGGCATCAGGAACCCGCACAACATCTCGCTGATCGTCGAGCAGGCCCGGGTACCGGTGGTGCTGGACGCCGGGATCGGGACGGCGAGCGACGCCGCGCTGGCGATGGAACTCGGTTGCGACGCCGTGCTGCTCGCCACCTCGGTCACCCGGGCACATGATCCGGAACTGATGGCCGAGGCGATGAAACTGGCGGTCGCCGCGGGCCGTCACGCCCGGCTGGCCGGCCGGGTGCCACGGCGCTACTACGCTCAGGCGTCAAGCCCCGACATCCAGGAAAAAGGACAATTCTCTTAACAACGTCTCCAGCCCGTTCTGAGCGCATAAAATCACAGGCGATGGAATCTGCCCTCGCTGACCCGCTGGTCGGCCGCACCCTGGACGGGCGTTATCAGGTCCGCTCCAGGATCGCCCATGGCGGCATGGCGACCGTTTACCTGGCGAGCGACACCCGGCTGGACCGGCTGGTGGCGCTGAAGGTCATGCACGCCGACCTGGCGCGTGACTCCGACTTCGTGAACCGGTTCATCGGCGAGGCCAAGTCGGTGGCCAGGCTCTCGCACCCCAACATCGTTCAGGTCTTCGACCAGGGCAGCGACGGGCATTACCTGTACCTGGCGATGGAGTTCGTCCCCGGGCGAACGCTGCGCAGCCTGGTCAGCGAGCGCGGCCGGCTGCCGGCCGCCGAGGCACTGGATCTCATGGTCCCGGTGCTGTCCGGCCTGGCGGGCGCGCACGCCGCAGGCATCATCCACCGGGACGTGAAGCCGGAAAACGTACTGCTGACCCCGGATGGCCGGGTCAAGGTGGTGGACTTCGGCCTAGCACGAGCGCAGGCGTCGTCCGGGCAGACCAGGACCGGCCTGATCATCGGGACCGTGGCGTACCTCGCACCCGAGCAGGTCACCGGTGGCGTCACCAGCACCAGGAGCGACGTTTACGCGGCCGGGGTGCTGCTCTTCGAGCTGCTGACCGGCCGCCAGCCACATACCGGCGACACGCCGATGTCCGTGGCCTATCAGCACGTGAACTCCGACGTCCCGCTCCCCTCGTCGGTGGTGCCCGGGATACCCGAGCAGGTCGACCGGCTGATGGCCGCCGCGACCAGCCGCGACCCGAACCGGCGTCCGCCGGACGCCGCCGCCTTCCTCGACGCGGTGCACCGGATCCGCGCGGAGAACGCGACCGGCCCAATGATGCACTCCTGGGAGCCGCAGCCTTTCGATGGGCAGCCTTGGGACGGGCAGTCGGGGCTTCTGCAGCCTGCGGGTAGCGGGGCGAACTCGACCTCGCTGCTGGCCGGCGGTGGCGGCCCGGCCTATGGCAACCACACGATGGTCGTGGGTGGCGACGGCATGGGCGGGTACGGCGGCTACGGCGAGGCCCGCGAGCCTTTCCTCGGCCGCTGGCTGTTCAGCCGCAGGCTGGCCTACCTGGCGGTCGCCGTCGTGGTGGTGGCCGGACTGGCAGGCGGCGCTTGGTGGATGACCTCTGGACGTTACGCGAGCGTGCCGTCGGTGGCGGGCGACAGCCTGGCCCAGGCGCGGTCCATCCTGACGGCGGCCGGCTTCAAGGTCACCTCCGGCGACCAGCTGACATCCAACACGGTCGGCAAGGGCGACGTGCTGAGCGAGCAGCCGTCCGGACGCGCGGTCAAGGGCGCGATGATCACGCTCACCCTGTCGGCCGGGCCGAAGATGATCCACGTTCCCTCGGTAGCCGGTAAGACCGTCAGCGGCGCCGATGCCGCGCTGAGCAGCGCCGGTCTTACCGTCAGCACTACCGTTGACAAGGTTGGCTCGAGCACCGTCGCGGTCGGGACAGTGGTCGGCACCAACCCGGGGGCGGGGACCTCATGGCCCGCGAACAAGCCGGTCACGGTGGAGGAGGCGGCGGGCATTCCGCTGCCCACGCTGACCGGGCAGAACATCTCCGACGTCCAGCAGTGGGCGCAGCAGAACGACGTGAACCTGCAGCAGGTCTCCGTCGCCAGTAACACCGTGGCGCAGGGCATCATCACGAAGCAGTCCCCCGCCGCCACCACCCCGATCACCGCAGGGGAAACGGTGACCGTCGACGTCTCGTCGGGTCCGCAACAGGTCAACATCCCGAACGTGACCAACATGACCATCGAGCAAGCCAGGCAGACGCTGAAGGCGGCCGGTTTCCAGGTGACCGTGGACCGGTTCGGTCCGGTGGACAACGTCTTCAACGAAAGCCCCACCGGCCAGGCCGCCGCGGGCAGCACCATCACCATCTACGCCGGCCTCTAACCCCCAGCGCGCCCCGGGCCCCCGCCTCCCGCCCCGCACCGCCCCGAGGGGCGTCGATGACTCATCGCTGCCCATAGAGGGGCATCAATGTGACATCGATGCCCCTGGGCGGACGGGGTGCGGGTGCGGATGGGGGGGTCGGGTGCGGGCTTGGTACTCAAATTTGAGTAGTCGCGATATACTACTCATGTGAATCCCACTCGGTTGTTCGTGCTCGGGGCGCTGGCCAAGCGCGGGCCGATGTACGGTCATCAGATCCGCCGGGATGCCCGGATGGATCGGGCCGACATGTGGTCGGATGTGCGGCCAGGGTCGCTGTACGGCGCGCTGCACCGGCTGGCCGCTGAGGGGCTGATCGAGCCGGTGCGCACCGAGCAGTCCGGCAACCTGCCGGCCAGGACGGTGTACGCCATCACCGCCGAGGGCCAGCGGGAACTGCGCGCGCTGCGGGCCGAGGCGCTCGGGGACATCGGGTTGCGGCCCGATCCGGTGGACCTGGCCCTGGTCATGAGCGGCGACCTGGACGCTGACGTGATGCGCGGCTACATCGAGGACCGGATCCGGGTGCTCGGTTCCCAGGCGGCCCAGCGCGCCCACCATGGCGAGCGGATCTGGCCAGATCAGACGGTGGCCGACGACCTGGTCCTCGAGCACACCAGGCTGCGGGTCGAAGCGGAACTCGCCTGGCACCAGCTCGTGCTGGACCGTCTTGGCAAGCTGAGCGCGGAAAGCGAGGCGTCATGACCGTCCGGCCGATCAGGATGTTCGGCGACCCGGTGCTGCGGACGGCGTGCGATCCGGTGACCCGGTTCGACGACGCGCTGGCCAGGCTGGTGGACGACCTGCTCGATACCGTGCGCGAACCGGGCCGGGCCGGGCTCGCCGCGAACCAGATCGGAGTGAGCCTCGCGGCCTTCTCCTACAACGTGGGCGGCAAGTTGGGCTACGTGATCAACCCGGTGGTGACCGAGACGAGTGGCGAGCAGGACGGCCCCGAGGCGTGTCTGAGCCTGCCGGGCATCAGCGCGATCCGGCCGCGGGCCGAGCGGGCCGTGGTCACCGGGGTGGACTTGCACAGCGAGCCGGTCACCGTCCGCGGCACCGGCGAACTGGCCCGCTGCTTGCAGCACGAGACGGATCACCTGCGCGGCGAGCTGTACATCGACGGGCTGACCGGCGACGAACGCGCCTACGTCATGCGCCGGCTCCGCGAACGAATCGCTACATGACGTTCGTCAAGTGGATCACGTGCGAGGTCGACGACCATGATGGCTTTGACGCCGCGCAGCGACGCTGGTCGGCGATCGCCGGCACGCCGGGCTTGATCGTGCAGACCGGCGGCTGGGACTCCAAGTCCCCCACCGCGTGTGTCCTCGGCTGCTGGACGGACGCTGGTACTTACAAAACCTTCATGGAGCAGCGTCACGACCAGGTGTTTGGCGACTCGGGGCAGCAGCGCACGTACCGGTCCATCGAGGTCGCGACCGGTGAGAGCGAGCTGACCATGCCAGGAACGCTGGGGAAGGGCGCATTGCTGCGGGTCGCCGACTGCCAGGTGCGGCCGGAACGCCGCGAGCACTTCGTCACGGTGCAGCGCGAGGTTTGGATTCCCAGGATGGCGGTGGCCGAGGGCATGCTCGGCGGGCTGTTCAGCCGTCTCGGCGAGGACAGGTACCTGGTGACATCGTGGTGGGCGTCGGCCGACGCCCACCGTCGTTATGGTCAAGAAGACGTTCCGGCGTTGCGGGATACGGCGGGTGCCGGGGATGATCTCGTGTCGCTGCGCGGGTATGCGGTGCCGTTGGAACCCGAGTGGCTAGTCTGGGGTGCGTGGTGAAGATCGGATCGCACGCGACGACCGCGGGCGGGCTGGCGACGGGCGCGCTGGCTTACGCGGCGGAGACTGGTGCCGAGGTCATCCAGGTGTTCGTGTCCAACCCGCGGGGCTGGGCGGCCAGCCCGAGCGATCCCGTCCAGGACGCGCGGCTGCGGGACTCGGGGATACCGGTATACGTGCACGCCCCGTACCTCATCAACCTGGGCTCCGGCGACCGGTCGGTCGCGGAGAAGTCGGCGGAAGCCCTTGGCTACGCGCTGCGGCGCGGACGGGAGATCGGGGCGCTCGGGGTGGTGGTACACACTGGTTCCGCCGTCGGGTGGGACCGGGACTCCGCGCTGCGGCAAGTCGGGGAGCTGATCGTGCCGCTGCTTGACGACGACGGGCCGGATCTGCTGCTGGAGCCGATGGCCGGGCAGGGACAGATGCTCTGCGCGGCGGCGGCCGATCTGGAGCCCTATCTGGAGACGCTCGAGCGCCATCCGCAGGTGGGGATCTGCCTGGACACCTGCCACATGTTCGCCGCCGGTCACGACCTGAGCGTTCCCGGCGGCGCGGACGAACTGCTGCGGGAGATCGGTCCCGGCCTGGTCAAGCTGGTGCACGCCAACGACTCGATGGGCCCGGCGGGTTCGAAGAAGGACCGGCACGCGACGATCGGGGATGGTGCGATCGGCGCCAAGGCGTTCGCCGAGCTGCTGGCCCACCCGCTGCTGGCGGATGTGCCGTTCGTGGCCGAGACCCCGGGCGGCAAGGCCGGGCACGCGAAGGACATCGCCACCCTCAAGGACCTGAGGGACGGAGTTCAGCGCTCGCTAGTCCCGGCTGGCCGCGACTAGCGAGTCGCCGAGGAGCGAACCGGGCATCCGTGCCATATCACCCGGCTGTCGCGCCGGGCGTTTATGGTGAGTGCCGTCTTACCCGCACTCTTGCCTGGGTAGTGCAGCACTCACCATGAACACCTCGAACAGGGTGGCGCCGGCGGGGACACTGCAACCGGGCGATACCGCACCAAATCGCTCGGCCGCGACGACACGCCGAAAACTCACGTTGCTCTGAACGTTCCCTGCGGCCGGGCCTGGCCATGGGGGTGATGGGGCCTCGGCCGGTCCGCGCCTGGGGTATAGTCGCTCTCGTGCGCGAGCAGTTCCTGTTTTGGTTTGGCTACCGGCCCGAGATTACGCCGGTCGCCTGCCGAGCCTTGCGCTGACAGAATCGACCTAGCGAACCCCGGGCCATAGGGTCCCGGGGTTTTTTGCGTTGTATGGAGGGTGATTCACATGGTGGTGGTCATGGAGCTGGGAGCTACCGACGCGGCTATAACGGCCGTCGTCGATCGGGTGCGGGAAGCGGGCGGCGAGGCCTTCGTGAGCCGGAGCGTGTCGGGGACGATCCTCGGGCTGGCCGGGGACATCGAGCCGCTCGATCTCGCCGGGATGCCCGGCGTGCGCGATGTCGTGCGAACCTCCGTCCCGTACAAGCTGGTGAGCCGGGAACACCGCAAGGAGCGTTCGGTCGTCTCGGTGGCCGGCGTGCCGATCGGGCCGGACACGCTCACCGTGATTGCCGGACCGTGCGCGGTGGAGACCCCGGAGCAGACCCTCCAGTCCGCTTGGATGGCCAAGGCGGCCGGGGCCTCGCTGCTGCGGGGCGGCGCCTACAAGCCGCGCACCTCTCCGTATGCGTTCCAGGGTCTCGGCGAGGCCGGGCTCCGCATCCTGGCTGACGTCCGAGCCGAGACCGGGCTGCCCATCGTCACCGAGGTGGTCGACACCGCCGATGTCGATCTCGTGGCTTCCTACGCCGACATGCTCCAGGTCGGCGCCCGCAACATGCAGAACTTCCCGCTGCTGCAGGCCGTCGGCGCGGTCGGCAAGCCGGTGATGCTCAAGCGCGGTATGAACGCCACCATCGAGGAGTGGCTGATGGCCGCCGAGTACATCGCGCAGCGCGGGAACACCGACATCGTGCTGTGCGAGCGCGGCATCAGGACCTTCGAGAAGACGACACGGAACACCCTGGACATCTCCGCGGTCCCGGTCGCCCAGCGGCTGTCCCACCTGCCGGTGATCGTGGACCCGTCGCACTCGGGCGGGCGGCGCGACCTGGTGCTGCCGCTGTCCCGCGCGGCGATCGCGGTCGGCGCGGACGGGATCATCGTCGATGTGCACCCGTCGCCGGAGACCGCGCTCTGCGACGGGCCGCAGGCGCTCATCGAGACCGATCTGCGCGAGCTGGCCAGCGTCGCCGCCAACCTGTCGCCCCTGGTGGGGCGGACGCTGACGCCCGCGCCCGAGCCGGTTCCCGCTTAGGCCGGGCGGTACTCCTGAGCATCGGCGGCGAGACGCTCGGCGATCTCGTCGGCCTCCAGACGGCCCTCGATCTTACGCAGGTCCTCAACCCGCGCCCGGGTCTCCACCCGGCGCGGGGTGAGCAGCGTGCAGCAGTCCTGGTCCGGCAGTTCGGAGATGCCCAGCGTGCGGATCCGGCGCGCCTCTGCCATGATCTCGGTCTTGTCCATCCCGATCAGCGGACGCATGATCGGCAGGTCGACCGCGTCGTCGAGGGCGGTGATGTTCTGCAACGTCTGGCTGGAGACCTGACCGAGTGAGTCGCCGGTCACCAGGGCGCCCGCCTTGACGCGGCGGGCGAGGGCCTGCGCGGTCTTCAGCATCAGCCGCCGCTGAGCGACGATCTGCAGCCGCTCGGCACCGGACGCGACCAGCGCCTGCTGCGTTTTGCCGAATGGCACGACGAATAGCCGCGAGTTCCCCTGGTAGCGGTCGACGGACTTGACCAGCGCGTACGCCTTGTAGATGGACTCGGGGCCGGTCAGCGGGATGCCGGAGAAGTGCAGGAAGTAGCAGCGCAGGCCGCGGCGGATCATCCGGTAGGCGGCCACCGGCGAGTCGATCCCGCCGGACATCAGCGCGACCGCGCGACCGCTCATCCCGACCGGCAGGCCGCCGAGGCCGGGCAGGCCCTCGGTGTAAACGAACACCTCGCGCTGGTCGACCTCGATGAACACCTCGTTGTCCGGGATGGACAGGTTCACCGGCAGGTCGTGGGCGTCCTGGATCGCCTTGCCGACCTGGATCGCCATCTCCCCCGAGGTGAGCGGGAACCGCTTGTCTCGCCGGCGGGGCCGCACCGCGAAACTTCCCTTGGCGTTCTCGGTGATCTGGATGGCCGCGGCGATCGTGGCCTCCGGGGTCTTGGGTACCCGCCAGGCCTGGCAGACTCGCGAGATTCCGGGGATTTCGCGGGCCCGTTCGGTCACGTGGCCGATCGCCTCGGGGTGCTTGACCGAGCGCAGGACCACGACGCCCTCCCGGTGCCACACATCGACGCCGGCGCCGGTATCCCGCATGGCGTCCTTGATGTTGCTGAGCAGAATCTGCTCGAACCGGTTCCGGTTGCGGCCCTTGAGGAAGATCTCCCCCACCTTGAGCAGGACGCAGGGTTCGGGTGCGACAAGCTCCGGGGCGTCGGTTTCGGACATCCTATTAGTCTGCCAGGCCTTGTCCGCTCAACGTAACGAGATCTATCGTGAGTCCATGTTCGAGAGGTTCACCGACCGCGCCCGGCTAGTGATTGTGCTCGCACAAGAAGAGGCGCGACTCCTGGACCACAACTACATCGGCACCGAACACCTCCTGCTTGGGTTGGTGTCTGAGGGCGACGGTGCGGCGGGCCAGGTGCTCACCGGTTTCGGCCTGGTTCCGAACAGGGTGCGCCAGGCTGTCATCCAGCGGCTCTGGCGCCAGGCGGCGCCCCAGTCCCCTGAGCCTGACCCGGGCGGGGAGCCCTCGGACGCCGCGGAAGGCTAGCGGACACCGCAGAGGAGCCGGCTGTCGCCGCGCTGCCATAGGGTGCCGACCTCGGCGAAGCCCGCGGCCCGCAGCGCGTCCACGTGGGTGGTCAGCAAACCGGACTGCTCGTGGTTGTGGCCGCCGGCCGGGAAGAGCTTAGAGCGCTCGGCTACCAGTGGCCCCAGGTCCTGATCCGCGGCCGCCGCGTCCCACCAGTCAAGCCATTTCTCCGCGTGGCCGTCCGGAAACCGCCTGCGGTACTCGAGTTCGGGGATGGCGCGTTCAAGCTGGGCGAGCATCGGTGACTCGTCGCGGAAGTGGTCGCCGTTGAGGAAAAGACCGCCGGGGCGCAGCAACCCCGCGAGGTCGGTGTAGAGCGCGCCGAGCACGGCCGGGGCGAGCCAGTGCAACGCGGTGGTGGAGACCACGGCGTCGGCTGGGCGGTCGAGCTTCAAGTCCGGCAACCAGCCGGGAACCCGCAGGTCAGCGTCGGCGAAGCTGATCCTTTCTCCGTAGACCGCGCGCCCCAGCGCGAGGGTGACGGGATCGGCGTCGACTCCGAGGATGGTTGCCTTCGGCAGCCGATCGAGCAACCGGACCCCCAGCGATCCTGGCCCGCAGCCTAGGTCGACTATCAGCGGGTCGTGGCGTTCGGCCGCCGATTCCACCGCGTCGATGAGCGCGGTGAACCGTTCCTCGCGGTCCGGCATGTAGTACTCCTGCTGCCGGTCCCACCGTTCGATCCACTTTCCGGCGATTGTCGCGTCCACGGCCACCCTCCACCTGTAACTGGCTATACTGCCTTTGACAGTTACAACGCTACATCGATAGAGCGTTACTGGTCAAGTGAAGTACAGCAGTTACACCACCGGAGATCTCGTCGGCACCCTGACGGTCACCCAGAATGTCAGACCCTTTGCGTAGCGTGACCGTCATGAAAAATCAGGGTGACCCGGAAAGTCTTTTGCACTGGTCATGATGCGGGGTTTCGTGCCGGTTCGCACCCTGGAGGAATCTTCACGTCCTCGATTGCGGTGTTCCCGCACAGCCGCGGTGCGCAAAGCCAGCACGCAGGGGCAGGGAATGCCGGATACCCCGCGGATCAGGGACTTCCGAGTTCCCGGGCTCTTTTGCCGGGTTGGTTCAGGCGGGGTACTGGCGGGGCTGGCTGGTGTAGTGGCGTCCGCTGGGGGTGGTCCATTGCCGGAAGCCGGGGGCGATCTGCTTGACGTGCCAGCTGGGTTTCTGTTTTATCTGGTGGTCGTGTTCGTCGGTCATGGCGCCGTTGCACATGCAGGTCCATCCGCCGGATTCGAACGGCTGGGCGTGCTCGTAGTCGCAGTTGCGGGCGGGGCGGGCGCAGCCGGGCCGGGCGCAGGTGCCGTCCCTGACTTCGGTCAGGTGCCGGAGCAGGTCCCCGGGGTCATGCTGGCCGGTGCGGTAGGTGTGGTCGCAGTCGAAGATGGCGACCGGGTAGAGGGTGAACGCTCGGGCCTGGTCGGGCGGGAAGGTGATCCGCACGGTCCCGGCGTTGTCCGCTTTGGCCCGGTTGCTCCGCCGGTTCGCGGGCGGACATCCGTGCGAGGTGACCCAGCCCTGGTCGTTGACGAGGGACAGATGCCATCCGGTCTGGTTCCCGGCGCCGGACGCGGCGGAAAAGCGCCGGACCGAATCCGAGCGGAACGCGAAGGTCGCGTCCTGGCGGGAGCCGGAAGGCACCATGGCGATCCAGGCCTCCGGCCTCAACCCGGCCGACGCGATGGACGC
>JBEKHI010000168.1:0-16687 GCA_050012355.1 Streptosporangiaceae bacterium
CGGTCGCGGCCGAAGTTTTTGGCGCTGATCTTGGGGCCTGGGGGGTACTGGCGGCGCTTGTATTCGGCGATGTCGACGAGCCTGATTATCCGCTCGACCAGGCCTGGGTCGTGGCCGGCGGCGATCAGCTGCGCGGCGCCCATGTCGTTGTCTACGTAGTCCCGCAGCAGCGCGTCGAGCACGTCGTATTCCGGGAGTGAGTCGGTGTCGAGCTGGCCGGGGGATAGTTCGGCCGACGGCGGCTTGTCGATCGAGTCCTGCGGAATGGGGGGAGTTCCTCCGACCGAGTTGCGCCAGCGGGCGAGGTCCCAGACCAGCGTCTTCGGCACATCCTTGATGGGCGCGAAACCGCCCGCCGAGTCCCCGTAGAGCGTCGAGTAACCGGTCGCCAGCTCACTCTTGTTGCCGGTGGTGAGCACGAGGTGGCCGCCGGAGTTGGACAGCCCCATCAGGATCACGCCGCGCACCCGGGACTGGAGGTTCTCCAGCGGCAGCCCGGAATCCTTGAATCCGGCCGGCGCGAGCGCGGTGGTGTAGGAGTCGACGATGTTCGCGATCGGCACCGTGACCGCGTTGATGCCCTGCCGCCGCACGAGGTCCTCGGCGTCAGTGACGGACCCGGCGGAGGAGACGCTGCTCGGCATGAGCACGGCGTGCACGTTCTGCGGACCGATCGCGTCCGCGGCGATGGTGGCGGTCAGCGCCGAGTCGATCCCGCCGGACAACCCGAGGATCACCGACCGGAAACCGTTCTTGCGGACGTAGTCACGGGTACCGGTGATCAGCGCGGCGTACACCTCGGCCAGATCATCAAGCCTTGACCAAAACGGCGATTCCAGCTCCACCCGGTTCCCCGGAACCGGCACGGCGGGCAGATCCGCCCGGCGGACGGTGATCCGCGACCCGTCACCGGCGTCGACGGCGGTGCCGTCCGGAACCCCGAGTGCGGCGGCGGGCAGCGTCAGGTCGGTGACGACCAGCGCCTCATCGAACTGCGGTCCGCGGGCCAGCGGGGTACCGTCGGCGGCCACCAGGATCGAGTCCCCGTCGAAGACCAGCTCGTCCTGGCCGCCGACCAGGTTGGCGTAGGCGAGCGCCGCGCCCGCCTCGCGCGCCCGGCGCTGGCACAGCTCAAGCCGGGTGTCGTCCTTGCCGCGCTCGTAGGGGGAGGCGTTCGGCACCGCGAGCAGGCCGGCCTTCGCGGCCGCGCACACCGCGACCGGTCCGCCGTCCTGCCACAGGTCCTCGCAGATCGCGATCGCGATGTCCACCGGCCCGCCCTCGGCCTGCAGCCGGAACACCGGCAGCGTGTCCCCCGGCACGAAGTAGCGGTACTCGTCGAACACGCCGTAGTTCGGCAGGTGATGCTTGGCGCTGGTGAGCACCACCCGGCCGTCGTAGAGCAGCGCGGCCGCGTCCAGCGGCGCGCCGGCCGGCTGACCGGTGCGTGGCGCCAGGTCGGTCCGCCGGTCCAGGTAACCCGCGACCACGGCGATCCCGCCGAGGCCCTCGGTGCCGAGGCGCTCGGCGACCTGGTGAATCCTCGCGATGGACGCCTCGACGAACGAGGCGCGCAGCGCCAGGTCCTCGACCGGGTACCCGGTGAGCATCATTTCCGGAAATATCACGACTTGGGCACCATGGTCCGCCGCGTGGCGGGTCCACTCGATGATCAAGTCGGCATTGCCGTCCAGGTCACCCACGGTGGCGTTCACCTGGGCAAGCGCGATCCGCAGTTCAGGCACGGACCCAGCTTAGTGGCCCGGCCGGCAAACCAGCTCTTGACGCGGGCAAGCCCCTACGTTAAGGATTTTCGTAGCAAATCCGAAATGTGCAAGTTAGTTGCGGGCGGGACGTGGTGATGCGAGCTTCACTCAGATACGCGGTAGTGGCCGTCATGCTGGCCGGCGGTTCGTTCATGTCGGCGGGAACCGCGCTGGCGGCGTCGACGGCGTCGGCTAGCCAGGCCGCGTCCGCGCAGCCGGCCGAGTCGGCCCCGGGATCCGCGCAGGCCGCGCTGATCCAGTCCTTCGAGTCCGGGGATCATGTGCCGGGGTCCGCCGTTGGCGGGATCAGGACCGGATCGCTGCACGTCGGCTCGGCCGACGGGACCGAATGGGCTATCGCCACCTTCGTCCCGGCCAAGTCAGCCGGCCAGGCAGCGGCCGCGCGGTTCCAGGACGGCGGCGCCACCGGCGTGTTCAGCGAACACGACGGCTCGTGGCGGCTGGTGCGGACCGGACCCTATGGCTGCGCCACCGAGCTGCCCGCCGCACTCCGGCAGAGCTGGGGTGTCACCGACCCGGCGGGCTGCTCGTCCGGATCGGGCCAGGCCGCGGCGGCCCGCAAGTCGCTGAACGACAGCGGCAGCCTCGCCGACACGATCGTGAACACCGCGCTCAGCCAGGTCGGGGTCAGCACCACTCCGACGGTGACCAGTTTCGCCGGGGTGGACTGCGACCCGTACAGCACGCTGGTCGCCGGGTTCTCCGCTAACGAAGACGGCTGCGGTTCCAACACGGGCTTCGGGGTGCGGGACGACGACGAGACCTGGTGCTCGGACTTCAACAAGTGGGTCTGGGAGCAAGCCGGGGTCACGGCCGACGGAAACACGCTGAACGCGGGTTCGGTCTCCTTCTACGCCTGGGCACTCGACCAGGGCCAGACGCCCGCCATCGACTCGACGGACATCGAGCCCGGCGACTCGCTGGTCTTCTTCGGCCCTGGGGCGATCAGCCCTGACGGGTACGCCGACCACGTCGGCGTCGTCACGTCGGTTAATTCCGACGGGACGATCGACATGGCCAACGGTGACTTCCTCGGGTCAACCGGCATCACCGTCGAGTACGACACCGACATCTCGCTGCCGTCCTGGTCGGCGGCCGTCTGGGGCGCCGGAGAACAGTGGGTGGTGGTCACCCCGCCGACGACCGCCCAGGAGCCGGTGCCCGCCGTGTCGATGTCCGGGCCGCGGGTCGCGGTCACCGGCACCACCGGCTCGTTCCACGCCGCCGCGACCGAGGCCGGGGGCTCGATCTCCGAGTACTACTGGAACTTCGGCGACGGCCGGACCACCAACACCACCGGCGCCGACGTGAATCACGTGTTCTTTGAGGACGGCGAGTACACGGTCACGGTGACGGTCACCTCCAGCTTCGGCACGATCACCACCAAGACCTGGAACGTCGACGTCCTGGGCGCGTCGGGCGCGGTGGCGGCGGTGCAGTCGGATGCCGTCTGGTTCGCGACCACGCCAATCGACGAGTACCTGTTCACCGGCTATGACGGCGAGCTGACCGCGCAGACCTGGGACGGTGCGAGCTGGCTCGACCTCGCGACCGGCGGCCAGCTGTCTGCCACCGGCCAGATCGCCGCGCTCAGCTACCCCGATCCGGCGGCGGACTACGCGACCACCCCGCACGCCTACTACCGCGCCGCCGACGGCTCGCTCGCGCAGACCTACCTGAACGGCACCAGCTGGGTCACCCAGGATCTCCCCGGTAACCCGGCCGCGGGCAGCGCGATCGTGGCGATGATAACAGCAAGAAGCGTGCCCGCTGTGTTCTACACCGACGCCGCCGGCCACTTGGCCGAAACAATCGACAGCTCGACCGGCTGGACCACCAGGCAACTACCAGTCTGGAGCGAGGGATCGCTCGCCCTCGCGGCCACGACCCGCGGCTCGGTGATCTTCTCGACGGGCCCGGCCGGGCTGCTCACCGTAACCACCAGCGCGGGTAGCCGGATACTCCCCGCCCAAGTCGCGCCGGACGCCCAACTCGCCGCCGTCACCCTCCCCGATGGCCGCGCAGCGGTATTTATCCCAGAACGGCGCGGCTCCATCACCGAGGTCACCCAGACACCCACCGGGTGGAAAGAGCACACTATCCCCGGCACGTCGGCTGGCAGCCTCGCGGCCACGACCTACCTGGAGTCGGACGGCTCCCTGGGCACCGAGGTCTTCTACCCAGGCGGGGTGACCTACGACGCCGGTTCCGGGTGGCAGACCGCGACGCTCCCCAGCGCCGGGACCCTGGTGGGTGCCGAGGCGTACCAGGTCGCCGGTCAACCGTCGCAGGTCTTCACCGCTGGCACCGAGTACTCGGCCAGCGCGCCGGCCGGACCGTGGACGGCCACGACCCTGCCGGACTCGCCCGCGACGTTCGCGGACCAGGTGGTGCTGTACGCGGCGACCGCCGCTGACGCCACGGCCGCCAGCAGCGCGGCCACCGCGGCGGGACTGCCGGCCAGCCAGGTGACCACCTCGTACGCCACCGCCTGGGACGACGTGCTCAGCGGCAACTACCTGGTGATCGCGGTCGGGCTGCCGGCGACCGACGGGCTGTACTTCAACGCCTGCGGCTGGACTAACCCGTCGGGCGACATCCCCAATTCCACGCCGTTCTACACCGTCGGTGGCCCGCTGGACGGGTTGCCGGGCGCGGGTGCGTACGAGGAGGCCGCGGGCGCTACCGCCGCCGTGACCACGCAGCTCGCGACGGACCTCGCGTACTACGCGGTGCACGGGTCGCTGCCTGCTGGCGTGTCATCGCTGCCGGCGGAGGCCAATCCGGAAGACGTCTGCTCCGGATCATCGTCCTAACAGGAAAGGCGCCGGGATCAACATGAAACGCATACGAAGACTGGCCGCGGTCCCCGTGGCACTAGCGGTGGCCGTGGCACTCTCGGTGGGCGGCGCGGCCGCCTCGGCGGCGAGCGCGAGCACCGTATCGGCCAGCACGGTATCAGCGAGTACGAGTACCGGCGTGCCCGCGGTCTGGCCGACGCCGCAGCAGGAGACCGTGCGGCCGGGTGTCATTCAGCTGCCGGGCACCGTGACCGAGGTGCGGGGGAGCGGTACCGACCCCGACGCGCTGTCGGCGCTCGCCTCGGTGCTCCGCTCGGACGGCGTTCGGAAGATTGTCACGGTGACCGCCGGGAACCCCGTCCCGCCGGGTCCGCTCACGATCTATGTGGGGACACCGACAGATGATCCCGACGTCGTTATGGCGCTAAAAGAACTCAGCGCACCGTCCCCGACCGGACTGCCGTCCGGCGGGTACGTGCTAGCGGCGGGTAGCGGTGATCTGGTACTGGCCGGCGCGGACGCGACCGGCACGTTCTACGCGGTGCAGACGCTGCGCCAGCTCATCACGCGCCGCGCCGTGCACGACGTGGTGATCAAGGACTGGCCATCGATCCCGGTGCGCGGCGTCATCGAGGGGTTCTACGGGCCGTCCTGGTCCGACCCCGAGATCGCCAGCCAGCTCACGTACTACGGCCGGAACAAGCTGAATACCTTCGTCTACTCCGCGAAAGGCGACCCGTACCTGCGCGCGGACTGGCAGGACCTGTACCCGGCGAGTGAGCTGAGCTCGCTGACCACCCTGGTCAGTGACGCCAGCGCCGAGCACGTGAACTTCGTCTACGCGTTGTCACCGGGGCTGTCCATCTGCTACTCCGACCCCACCGACCTGGCGGAGCTCGAAGCCAAGGACCAGCAGCTGTGGGACGCCGGGGTGCGGCAGTTCGCGCTGTTCTTCGACGACGTGGGCAGCGGGTTCAACTGCACGGCCGATAGCACCGAGTTCGGCTCGTCGGCGGACCCGCTGGCGGCCGCGCAGGCCTACCTGCTGAACGAGTTCGTGACCGGCTTCATCGACACCCACCCGGGCGCCGACGAGCTGATCACCACGCCCACCGACTACTCGGGCGACGCGGAATCGGCATACCGCGAGGTCTGGAAGGCCAGCCTGGACTCCGACGTGCTCGTCTACTGGACCGGGGTCGGCGTGATCCCGCAGACGATCACCGCGGCCCAGGCGGAGGAGACGGCCGCCGAGTTCGGCCACCAGATCGTCGTCTGGGACAACTATCCGGTTAACGACTACACGCCGACCCGGCTGTTCCTCGGGCCGCTCACCGGGCGGGCCGCCGACCTGGGCACCGCCGTGGCCGGGTTCACCGCTAACCCGATGCAGGAACCCGCCGCGTCGGAGATACCCCTGTTCACCGACGCCGACTACACGTGGAACTCCACCGCCTACGACAACGCGCCGGACGCGGCGTGGACGGCGGGCATCGACGCCTACGGCGGTCCCGCCGCGGGCGCGCTGAGGCTCTTCGCCGCCGACAACCAGTCGACGCCGTATATCGGCACCCTGCCGGAAGCACCGGAGCTGGCGGCCGACATCAGCGCGTTCTGGACCGCGTATAACACCTCGTCTCCGGGGCTGGGAGCGGCGGCCGCCAAGCTCATCGCGGACTGGAACCAGATCGCCGGTGCGGCGACCGCCATCGAACGGCTGCTGCCTCACAGGGACTTCATCTCCGAGGCGGGGCAGTGGCTGGCGAAGTTCCACGACTACGGAGTGGCCGGCGCCGCCGCGGTGCGGTATGTGCTGGGCGCCAAGGACGGGACGGAGTTGTCGAAGGACTACGTGCGGGCCAGCGCCATCCCCGAGGTCGTGGGGGAGGGCGTGTTCGAGAACTTCCTGCTCACGGCGGACCCGGCGCTATTCAGCGTCGACGTGCGGCTGTACGCGGCGGACTCGGCCGATGACCAGGCCGCGCTGGCCGCGGCTTCGGCGGCCGGACTGCCCGCCAGCCAGGTCACCGAGTCGTTCGCCACCGCCTGGGACCAGACGTCCAGCGGCGAGTACCTGGTGATCGCCGTCGGCGGACCGGCCGATGACGCGCTGTACTTCAACCAGTGCGGCTGGACCGCTCCGGACGGTCTCGCGGGCGGGTCCACACCGTTCTACTACGCGTCCAGCGCACTGAACACGCTGCCGCCGGTGGACGAATACGAGAACGCGGCCGGCGAGACAGCCGCCGATACCGCGACGCTAGCCGCCGACCTCGCGTACTACGCGGTGCACGGCGCCTACCCAGCGGGCGCCACGCCCCCGGCAGCGGCCGCCCCGGCCGCGGTCTGTGCCGGCCAGTCTGGCTAGCGGCGGTTCCGCGGGCCGCTGCCAGGCCCATGGATGTCCCACCGCTGGTGCCATCGCGCTAGCGATGGGACATCCATGGGGTCGCGGGAGGAGCGCCGCGGGCTCACAGCAGCCAGGCCGCCACGGCCGCGTGGAAGGCGCGGCGCAGCGCTTTCACCGCCGTGGCGTCCCGGCCGAAGTGCACCGCGTTGGTCAGCAGGACGACCCAGACCCCGGTCGTGGAGTCCAGCGCGAGGCTGGTGCCGGTGAAACCGGTGTGCGACACCGCCGACCGCGGCCAGGTGCCCCCGAGGATGTCGTAGCGGTCGCCTTGCCGGGTCCAGCCGAGCCCGCGGTCGCCGTCGAGCCCGGCGGTCTGCGGTCTTTCTGCCTCGCGGCGCAGCCCGGCCGGGACCGGGCCGTCGTCCTCGCCGGTCCACCACCCGGCGAACGCCGCCAGGTCCGCGGCCGTGGCGAACAGGCCAGCGTGCCCGGCCACGCCGCCCATCAGCCGCGCGTTCTCGTCGTGCACCACACCGGTCCAGGGGGTGCCGTCGTCCCGCCGCTCGGTGGCGGCGAAGTCGCCCGAGGCCGGATTGTAGCTGGCGTGCGTCATGCCCAGCAGCTCCGCGATCAAGCGGCGCACGACCAGATCCAGCGGCTCGCCCGCCACGGCCGCGACCAGCTCGCCGAGGAGCATGAACCCCAGGTCGGAGTAGACGACCCGGGTGAACGGCGGCGCTTCCAGCTCGGTCGCGTACAGGTCGTCGAGCAGTTCCTCGCGGCTCGTGCACCACTGGTAGAACTTCACCGAAGCCGGCAGGCCGGACGTGTGCGTCAGCAGGTGCCTGACGGTCACCGCCGAGTGCGTGAACCGCGGCAGGTAACGGCCCACGGCGTCGTCCAGGCCGAGCTGGCCCTGGGCGGCCAGTGCCAGGACGGCCGGGGCCGTCGCCGCGACCTTGGTGAGCGACGCGAGGTCGAAAATCGTGTCCGGCGTCATCTGTCTGACCTGGCCAGGCGTCGTATCAGCGAGGCCGACGGTCCAGGTCGCCAGCGTGGACCGCCCGCGCCCGGCCATCGCCACGACGCCGGGAACCCGCGCGGCGGCGATGATCTTCTCAAGTTCGGCAGGTACGTTATTCATGAACAGCTTTCATCTCGGATATGGAATATCGTAACAATCATGACCGCCTCCCCAGACGCTGCCGGGTCGCGTGCCGACACCGACCAGCTGCCCGCTGTGACCGCGCCCACCGAGCAGCGGAATCCGAGCACCACCGATATCGACCTGCTGCCGACCGTAGCCGTGCTCGAATTGCTGCACGCGGAAGACGAGCGCGTCCCCGCCGCGGTGCGGCCGGCCCTTGGCCCGCTGGCCGTGGTGGTGGACGAGGCGGCTGAGCGCATCCGCCGCGGCGGCCGAGTGCACTACTTCGGGGCCGGCTCGTCCGGGCGGATCGCGGTGCTCGACGCGGCGGAGCTGATGCCGACGTTCGGCCTCGCGCCGGGGGTCGTCATCGCGCACCTGGCCGGCGGCGAGCAGGCGATTCAGCGCGCGGTGGAGGACGCGGAGGACGACGAGGCGCGCGGCGCTCAGGAGGCCGCCGCCAGCGTGACCGGGGCGGACCTGGTCCTCGGGCTGAGTGCCAGCGGGAGCACGCCGTACGTGGCGGGCGCGCTAGCCACCGCCAGCGGGCTGGGCGCGTTCACCGCGGTCGCGACCTGCAACCCGGACTCGCGGCTACTGGCGCTCGCCCAGGTCCCGATTGTCGCCGATACCGGCCCGGAGGCCATCGCGGGCTCCACCAGGCTCAAGGCCACCTCGGCGTTCAAGCTCATACTCAACGGCTTCTCCACCGCGCTGATGATCCGGCTGGGCAAGACGTACTCCAACCTCATGGTGGAGGTCGCCGCGACGAATTCCAAGCTCCGGACGCGGAAGGTGCGGATCCTCGTTGACGCCACCGGTGCGGATGAGGCAACCTGCGGAGCGGCGCTCGCGCGAGCAGACGGAGAGCTTCGCCCGGCGCTGGTCGCGTTGCTTGGCGGCGTCGATGTGCCGACGGCGCGACGAGCGATCGAGGAGTCGGGCGGTGTGGTGCGTGACGCCCTCACCAGGCTCAACGCGCTGTTACGGTTGCGTAAAGAAATGCCCAGGTCGGACGGTTTATCCGTAAGATCTTTACATGGCCAGGGGGCGGCCGGAAAGTAACGCGCTGCGATCAGCGCAGTGTCTAGCTAAGGAGCAACCATGCCAGCGACGAAGATCCGGCTACGGAGATCGCTGCTTGTCGGTTCACTGGCGGTCGCCGTTGCGGCGGGAACGGCCGCCTGTTCCAGCGGCGGCTCGTCCGGATCGAGCGGTGCGACGACGTTGAAGATCATCACCTGGGTGAACCAGCCGACTATCCAGGCGTTCAACACGATCGACTCCGAGTTCCACAAGAAGTACCCGAACATCACCGTCAAGCTGCAGACGGCCGCGGACGTGAACGGCCCGTACGAGACCCTGCTGCAGCAGACCGTCGACTCCGGCAGCGCCGACATCGTCACCTCGGTGCAGCCGTTCCAGTCGCTGCCGCTGAACGCCAGCAGGTCGAACGAGACCCCGTGGCAGTTCTGGTCCACCAGCGGGGCGTTCGCGTCGCTGAACAACCAGAGTTTCCTGAAGGACTACCAGTCCTCCGCGCTCTCGGCGGAGACCTACAAGGGCCAGACCTACGGCGTGGTGTCCGGCACCTACCAAGAGGGCGTGTTCTACAACAAGACGATCTTCAGCAAGTACCACCTGAGCGTGCCGACGACGTACAGCCAGTTCCTGGCCGAGTGCCAGACGCTGAAGTCGCACGGGGTCACGCCGCTGTTCACCGCGACCGGCGACGTCGGCCCGGTGTACTTGCAGTTCATGTACTACGAGGCCATGATCGACATGTGGTACCCGAACGCGCCGAGCGGGAACCTCTCGACTGACCTGGAAAACGGGTCCGCCAAGTGGACCGACCCGAACTTCGTGACGGCGATGAACGAGGAGAAGAACGTCGCGCAGTACCTGGAGCCGGACTACACCGGTGTCCCGTGGGAGAGCATGCCGGGTGACTTCGCCAAGGGCGACGCTGCCATGCTGCTCGACGGGTCCTGGGACCTGGCCGCTATCCACCAGGCGAACGCCAGCACGCAGGTGGGCTTCTTCCCGCTGCCGTTCAGCAACGTCGCGGCCGACAACCAGCCGGAGGTCGGCGACAACCTCACGTTCTCGGTGCTGAACTCCTCACCGAACAAGGCAGCGGCCGAGAAGTGGCTGCAGTTCTTCTCCACGCCGTCGGTCTACGCCCAGTACGTGGAGACCACCGGCATCTCCTCCAGCCAGACCAGCGGCTCGTTCACCGGCTTCGCGGCGACGGCGATGGGCTCCTGGTTCGGCAAGGGCGTCAACCAGAACGACTTCTACCCGGTGCTCTCGCCGGACGACGGCTACTACGACCAGGAGACGTACTGGCCGGACCTGCAGCAGGAGGTCCTGGACGGCAAGATGACCGCGCAGCAGGCCGCTCAGACGTATGAGAAGGACTGGAAAACGTCGTGACGGACGTCGCCACGTCGCGGCCCGCGTCCAGGGCTAGCACCCTGGACGCGGGCCGCCGCGCGAGATGGCGGTGGCGGAGGCGTTCCCGGCTGCTTAGCCGCGGGTCGCGGGTGACGATGTGGGCCGGGGTGCTGATCGGCCTCGCCGTCTACGTCCTGTTCGGCCTGGTCCCGATGGTGGGCAACGTCGTCATCTCGTTTACGAACTACACCGCGCTGCCGAGTGCGGCGGTGAACAATGTCGGCTTCTCCAACTACAGCTCGATGTTCTCCAGCCAGAGCGCGGGCTTCGAACCGGCCGTGATCGCGACCCTGGTCTTCGTGGTAGCGGTCACGATCGGGCAGAACGCGGTCGCACTGCTGCTCGCGCACCGGCTGCAGGGCACCGGCCGCGCGGCGGCCGTTGGCCGGGTCCTGGTGTTTCTCCCGATCGCGCTCGGCGTGACCATCGTCGGCCTGGTCTGGATCCTGATCTTCAACGCGCAGCAGGGACCGGCCGCGTCGCTGCTGTCGCTGTTCGGCGCGCACTCCGCGTTCTTCGGGTCCGATAGCTGGGCCATGCCGCTGGTCATCTTCGTGCAGATCTGGCAGAACGCCGGGTTCTCCACGCTCGTGTTCATCGGCGGTCTGCGGACGATCGACCCGCAGATCTACGAGGCGGCGGGCATGGACGGGGTGACCGCCTGGCAGCGGCTGCGCCGGATCACGTGGCCACTGCTAGCGTCCGCCGTCACCGCCAACGTGCTGCTCGCCGTGGTCGGCGCGTTCACCACGTACAACCTGATCTACGTGCTGACCGACGGACAGTACGGCACCCAGACGCTCGGCATGCTCGCATTCAACGAGGCATTCGGCAACTACCAGGCCAACCTCGGCTTTGGCGCCGCGGTCAGCGTCTTCCTGTTCCTCATGACCTTGATCGTGGCGCTGCCCCTGATGGCGCTGCTGCGGTACCGCGAGCGGAGGCTGCTGACATGAGGCGTCCACGGCTGGTCAGCGGGGTCGCCGTCGGCGTCCTCGTGACGATCCTGTTCCTGCTGCCCGTGCTGTACGTGGTGATGCTGGCGTTCGAGACGCCGTCCCACTTCCTGAACTCACCGCTGACCCCGGGCTCGCCCGACACCCGCAACTTCAGCGGCGCCTGGAACGGCGCGGACCTCGGTGTCGAACTGCTCAACACGATCCTCTACTCGGTGGTCGCCGCGGCGCTGTCCACGCTGCTCGGGCTGCTGATCGCGTTCCCGATCGCGCGGCGGCTGATCAGGGGGCACTCGGTGCTGTACACCACCCTGTTCGTCGGGCTGTTCCTGCCGTTCTCGGTGATCCCGCTGTTCGCCGAGGCGCGCATGCTGCACCTGTACAACAACCGGCCGGGCTACATCCTGCTGCACGTCGAGCCGGGCCTGCCGCTCGCGGTGATCCTGCTGGTCGCGCTCATCACCTCGATACCGCGCGACCTGGACGAGGCCGCCTTCATGGACGGCGCGGGCTACCTGTCCTACCTGGTGCGGGTGGTGATCCCGCTGACCAGGCCCGCCCTGGTCATCGCGTTCCTGTACGCGATGCTCGGGGTGTGGAACGACATCATCGGCCCGGTGGCGCTGCTGTCCGACCCGAGCCTGTTCCCGGTGACCAGGGGAATCTACAACTTCTTCGGGTCGAACGAGAGCCAGTGGACGTTGCTGGCGGCGGGCATCGTGATCGCCAGCCTGCCAGTGGTCATCCTGTTCGTGGCCGCGCAACGGCAGATCATCAGGGCATCGGTGGCCGGGGCGATCAGGGGATAACCTTGCCGCCCTTGGGGCGCCTGACCCGCTTGGCCTGCGCGGCGGTGAACGTGCGCTCGAGCGCCTCCATCGTGGCCGTGCGGTCCCGCTGGGCCAGCGTCACGAACAGGCAGTCCACCACGGTGAGCTGAGCTATCCGGCTGGTCATCGCGCCCGAGCGGAAGGCCGTCTCCCTGGCCGCGGTGAGCAGCACGTAGTCGGCCGTCTCGGTGATCGGTGACCAGGGAAAGTTCGTGATCGCGACCGTGGTGGCGCCGTGGGACCGCGACTCGCTGAGGGCGTCGATGGTGTCGACGGTCGTGCCGGTGTGCGAGATGCCGATCGTCACGTCGCCTGGGCTCCGCAGCGCCGCCGAGGTCATGGCCAGGTGCGCGTCCGGCCAGGCGAACGCCGGGCGGCCGATACGCTGCAGCTTCATCTGCAGGTCTCCGGCCGCGAAGCCACTCGCGCCCACCCCGTAGATGTCGATACGGTTCGCTTCGGCTAGCGCTTCGGCCACCGTGGCCAGCGTGCGGGTGTCCAGGCGGCTCGCGGTATCGGTGACCGCCGCGGCGTCGGCGTAGGCGATCTTCTTGACGATCGTCGCGGGGTCATCGCCCGGGTCGATGTCGCCCGAGGCGGTGCCCAGGGCCGCCGCGTCGTCGTGTGCCACCGCCCCGGCCAGCGCTAGCCGCAGCTCCGGGTAGCCGTGCAGGCCGATCGCCCGGCAGAACCGGACGACGCTGGTCGCCGAGGTGCCGCAGGACCTGGCAAGCTCGGAGATGCTCTTCCAGGCCACCCCAGCCGGGTCGTCGAGCACGGCTTGTGCCACCCGCCGCTCGACCGGCGCCAGATTCGGCAGCAGAGAGCGGATTGTGATCAGAATGCCGACATCGGGCTCCGCCATCACGCCCTCCTAAGGGACGGTTATATGTCTAAGGTACCGGCCCCGGGGAGAATTTGGCTTCCCGGGGCCATAACCCCGGGAAGCCGTGTACAGCTCTTACTGGCGCTTACGGGCTCTTACGGCTTGAGCGGCGGGTTGGACGGGTCGAAGAGGTCGTGCTCCTTCAGCCACCCGTACAGCGGGGTCGAACTGGGGTAGTGGCCCCACTGGTGGTCACCGTCGGTGTCCTTGAGGCCGCCGAGCAGCTGGCGCTGGACCGGGTTGAGCTGGTCGGCCCAGTCGCTGGTCCAGATGCCCTCGTTCTCGTCCCGGATCGCGATCCAGCGCAGCGTGTAACCGAAGAACATCGCCTTGCGGGTGATGTCCGAGTAGTTGTCCGAGCGCGCGTGCCACAGCCGCCGGTCGAATACCACCACGTCACCGGGGTTGGCGCAGACCTCGATCGCGCCTTCCGGGTCGGGCCACTCGACGTCGCGACGCGGCGGGCCGTCAATCCAGTTCTGCATGTGTGAGCCGGGCACCACCTTGAAGTTGCCCCGGCCGGGCTCGGAGACGTCCGACAGCCAGTAGGCCAGCTTCACCGACAGCCGCGGCCGGGGATCGGTCTCGATCTCCCGGTTCTGCCGGCCGCCGTCCTGGTGCCACTCGAAGCGGAACGGCCGCTTCGACGGCAGCGGCGGGTGGACGTCGAGGTGCGAGTGATAGACGTGCACGTTCCAGCCCAGAATTGACCAGATATAGCTGAACGTCACGGGGTGATCCAGCAGGCCAGCGGCGTCGCCGCAGTTCGCCACGGCCGACAGCTGGTGCATCGACGCGCCAGTGGCGATCGTCCCGGCGGCCTCCTGTGAGGCGTACACCCGGTCGAGCGCGTTCCGGTAGAAATCGACCTCATCGGGGCGCAGTGCGCCGCGGACGATGAGGTAGCCATCCCGGTCGAACTGCTCACGCTCCGCTGTGGACATCGGCCGGACAGCCGTGCTGTCAGACATAACTCCCCTGTTCCTTGTTCGTGACCCGTACATAAAATCTACGTGTATAGACGCGAACATAGTCGGTAAAGTTGCCTAGATGCGCACGATGTAGGTAAATCTGATGAAATCCGCAGCTCAGGCTATCCCTGCGGTGCCTTGCCGAGATGATCCCCGCCCGTAACGGACCGGAAACACCGGGAAATCTCCTTCGCTGGTAGCGTGACCCGACCGCCCTCCGGGGCGCGACCGCTGACCTTGCTACTGGCAGCGCTTCACGCTGGATAGGGTGATAGTTGTGGACAGGCAAGAAGAGTTCGTGCTTCGCACGCTGGAGGAGCGGGATATCCGTTTTGTCCGGCTGTGGTTTACTGACGTGCTGGGCACGCTCAAGTCGGTCGCGGTCTCTCCCGCCGAGCTTGAGGGAGCCTTCGCCGACGGTATCGGGTTCGACGGCTCGGCGATTGAGGGATTCGCCCGGGTGTACGAGGCGGACATGATCGCCCGTCCCGACCCGTCGACCTTCCAGCTGCTGCCGTGGCGCGGGGAGTACCCGGGAGTGGCGCGGATGTTCTGCGACATCCTGTTGCCCGACGGTTCCCCGTCCTACGCTGACCCCCGCTGGGTGCTCAAGCGCAACCTGTCCAAGGCGTCCGAGATGGGGTTCACCTTCTACACCCATCCGGAGATCGAGTTCTTCCTGCTCAGGGAGCGACCGGAGCCGGGCGGCAAGCCGGAGGCGATCGACACCGGCGGCTACTACGATCACACGCCGCACTCGGTCGCGCACGACTTCCGCCGCCAGTCGATCACGATGCTCGAGCAGATGGGCATCAGCGTCGAGTACAGCCACCACGAGGGCGCGCCCGGCCAGCAGGAGATCGACCTGCGGTACGCCGACGCGCTCACCACGGCCGACAACATCATGTCGTTCCGGCTGGTGATGAAGGAGGTGGCGATCGAGCAGGGGGTGTACGCCACCTTCATGCCGAAGCCGTTCACCGACCACCCGGGCTCCGGGATGCACACCCACGTGTCGCTGTTCGAGGGCGACCAGAACGCCTTCTACGAGGCCGGGGCGGAATACCAGCTCTCCAAGATCGCGCGGGCGTTCATCGCCGGGGTGCTGCGGCACGCGCCGGAGATCACCGCGGTCTGCAACCAGTGGGTGAACTCCTACAAGCGGCTGTGGGGCGCGGAGGAGCGGACCGCGGGCGCCGGCGGCGAGGCCCCGGCCTACGTGTGCTGGGGGCACAACAACCGGTCGGCGCTGGTCCGCATCCCGATGTACAAGCCGCAGAAGGGCAACTCCACCCGGATCGAGTTCCGGTCCATCGACGCGGCCTGCAACCCCTACCTCGCCTTCGCCGTGATCCTCGCGGCGGGCCTGAAGGGCATCGAGGGCGACTACGAGCTCCCGCCCGGCGCCGAGGACGACGTGTGGGCCCTCACCTCGGCGGAACGCCGCGCGCTCGGCATCCGCCCGCTCCCGCAGAACCTCGATCAGGCCATCCGCGTCATGCAGGACAGTGAACTGGTCGCCGAGACCCTCGGGGAGCACGTCTTCGACTTCTTCCTGCGCAACAAGCGCGAGGAATGGGCCGAATACCGCCGCCAGGTCACCCAGTTCGAACTGGACCGTTACCTCCCGATGCTCTAACCCTCGGAGCGGCCGCCTAGGTACTTGGCGAGGAACTTCTCGGCCGAGGCGTAGAACTTCATCCGGTTCTCCGGCTTGGCGAAGCCGTGGCCCTCGTCGGGGAACAGCATGTAGTCGTAGTCGATGCCGGCGTCCTTGAGCGCGGTGACGATCTGCTCAGCCTCGGCCTGCTTGACCCGCGGGTCGTTGGCGCCCTGGGCGATCAGCAGCGGGATGCGGATATCACCCGCCCGCGACAGCGGCGAGCGGGACCACAGGAAGTCGACGTCGTCCGGGTCGCCGACCCGCTTGTACAGCCCGGCCGCCAGCGGCTTCCAGTACGGCGGGATCGATTCCAGCAGCGTCTTCAGGTTCGACGGGCCAACGATGTCCACCGCGCATACGAACACGTCAGGCGTGAACTTGTCCGCCCAGCCCTGGTCGACGATGTGATGTACCGCGTCGATCAGGTCGTCGTGCATCTTGGCGCCCCACTCGCGGTCGCCCGCCGCGACGAAGCTCTTGCCGTAGCCGGTCGAGCCGCGGTAGTTCACCTGCACCGACAGATAACCGCGGTTCGCCATCCACTGCGCCTCGGGGTCGTAGCCCCAGACGTCGCGCGCCTGGGGGCCGCCGTGCACGTTCAGCACCGCGGGCAGTCCCTCACGCGGAGCACCGACCGGGAAGGTCAGGTACCCGTGGACGGTGAGCCCGTCTCGCGCGGTGAACTGGAACGGCTCCATCGGCGCGAGGTCATACTTCTCGAGGGATGGCTGGTGCACGAAAAGAAGACTGCCGCGTCGTTCGGTCCGGTCATAAGAGAAAAAGGGAACAGGGCCGGTGTCGGTGGTGAAGGCCACCAGCCACGTGCGGTCCGCCTCGTC
>JBEKHI010000169.1:0-16187 GCA_050012355.1 Streptosporangiaceae bacterium
AGATCCAGAGCGTCAACGGCTAGCCGGCGCGCATACGGGACATACCGCCAGGCGAGGGTTCTTCTACTGTGCTGTCGATGCCCCAGCGCTGGGGCTATCACGCCATCGATGGGCCATCGCTGGGGTTGCGGAGCGGCGTCAGCGCGATGGAGTGGGCCTTGGCGGCGGCTTCCGTGCGACTGCTGACGTCCAGCTTGGCGAGGATGTTGGAGACGTGCACGCTGGCGGTCTTCGGCGAGATGAACAGCTCGGCGGCGATCTCCCGGTTGCTCCGGCCAGCCGCGACCAGCCGCAGCACCTCGTGCTCCCGGTCGGTGAGACCAAGTGGCCCGGCGGATCCGGCGACGCCGACCCGCCTGGACAGATCCGCGATGGCTTGGGTCAGCCGCCAGGATTTCAGCGCCTCGGCCATCGGCGCCGCCCGCCGGAGCCGCTCGGCTGCTGCTTCTCGTTCTCGTCCGGCGGCGGTCTCGGCGGCGGCCAGCAGAGCCCGCGCGGTGTCGTAGGGCTGACGAACCTCCGACCACGCCGATGCCGCGGCGTCCCAGGCCTGGATCGTGGGTTCATCAGTGGCCGCGAACGTGAGCTGCCAGGCTCGCTGAACGGGCCCGACTACCTGGGCCTTCTCCGCCAGAGTGCGCAGCCGCTCGGCTAGATCCTCGTCGTTGGCACCTGCCGCGGCGGCTCGCGCGGCGGTGAGCACCGGCCATGCGTAACGGGTACTCCCGAGCGAGAGATCGTAACGGTTCAGCACATCGGCCGCGGCGGCCGCGGCAGCCTTCGCGCCCTGCATCGCCTGACGGATCTCAATATCGAGCCACGCCAGCGGCAGGTGATTCTGGTCGTCGTACATCGCGCTCGACAGGGCGCCGCGCAGGGCGTCCACCAGCCCTACCACCTCGTCCAGATCTCCGCGCCCTAGGGCGACGTAACCCTGGACCATCATCAAGCATGCCCGTATCAGCGGAGTCGGGACAAGCCGCAGTGCTCGCTCAGCGATCTGCTGTGCCTCGTCCCAATGACCGAGCGCGTACAGTGGCTCGGCCACGTTGATGGCGAGGAACGTGCCGCTGGTGCGGGCCAGGCCGAACCGCTCGGCGGCCTCGACCCCCTCCCGGGCCACCTGGGCCGCTTGCTCGTGCTCACCCATTCCGCAGAGCAGGTGGGACTCCATAATCGCCGCTTTCATCACCATCCGGGGTGCGCCCGCATTTTCGGCTAGGGCTCGCCCCTCGGCCAGCAGGCGCAGCGGTTCGCTGCCAGGTGCCGCGGCGGATCCCGGGTCGGACTCGAGCATGGCGATGACCATCACCGCGTGGGCCTCGGCGGCCAGGTCACCTGCCTGCCTGGCGTAGATCAGCGCTTCCTCCGCCCAGCCTCGGTACTGCGGACCTTGCCGGTTGTCACCACTATGCGCGGCGGCGAGCAGTATCTCGGTCCTGGCGGCTGGGTCCAAATCGGCGGGAACCAGCTGGAGTGCCTCGTTTAGGTCCTCGACGACAGTGGGCAGTCCCAGGTTCTGCTTGAATTCCTGCCGTCGGCTCAGCAGCAACCCGGCTCGTACGGGATCTGCTCCGCGGTCGAGTTCGGCGAGCGCGGCATTGACGAAGGCGAGACCGCGCTGATCCTCTCCAGCGTCCCGCGCCGCGATAGCGGCATCTGACAACACCCGCACGTGGTCGGCGGCTATCCGCTCGGCGGCGTCCGGCACCTGGTCCCAGAGTCCGAGTACCCGAGTGAGCAGGGTGAGGCGTTCAGCGTGCGCGATGGCCCGGCCTGCCTGCGCCGCGGCTTGCCAGGCACCGATCAGCGCCCAGGTGGTGTCGTGCGCGGCGTTCCAGTGGTGCGCCTTTTCGATATCGGCGCGGCCCGGCGGGACGAACGACGGTTGCGCATCGATCGCTTCCGCGAACCTTGCGTGCACCCGGGTGTGCTCTCCGGGGAGCAGGTCCTCGTGCATCGTCTCGCGGATCAGCGCGTGCCGGAATGCGTAGCCGTAGTCGGTGGTGACCAGGATGTTCGCGGCGACGGCCGGCCGGATCACCGCGTCCAGCGCGGCGTCCGCGAGACCAGTGACCGCGGCGAGTAGTGGGTGCCCGACCTCACCGGACGCGGCGCTGGCCACGCGCAGCACCTCCTGCGTGTCATCTGGCAGCCGTCCGATGGCGGCCAGCAGCAGGTCGCGCAGCGAGTCAGGGATGTCGCATTCCACGTCCGGGCAGCTCAGCAGTTCCTCGGTGAAAAGCGGGTTGCCCTCGGCTCGGGAATATAGCGCGTCGCCGCGAGCAGGGGGGAGAGCCGTGCCAAGGATCGACGCCGCGAGATCGTCGGCCTGCTCGCGGGTAAGCCGGGGGAGTTCCAACCGCTCCACCCAGTCGACGCGTTCAAGCTCGGCGAGCAGCGGGCGCAGCGGGTGAGTCCGGTGCAGTTCGTCGGACCGGAACGTGACGACGATCAGCACATTGGGCAGCGACCGCTGGTAACGGACCAGGAAGGTCAGCAGGTCGCGGCTCGACCGGTCGGCCCAGTGCGCGTCCTCGACCACCAGGATCAGCGGCGGGCCTGCGGACAACTGCTCGAATAGCGACAGAAACCCCTCGAAGAGGCGAGTGCGATCCTGGGCGAGTTCGCCAGGTGGCGCGGGCAGTTCGGGTAGCAGCCGGGCCAGCTCCCGTGTGGCCCGGCCGCCGCCGACTACAGCGTCCGCGCCGCGCTCCCGCACGAGTTCGCGGAGCATCGCGGAAAACGGCGCGAATGGCAGTCCCTCGGCCCCCAGTTCCATGCAAGGACCGATGAGCACGGTGGCGTCCGCCGCCGCGCAGAACTCGGTGACCAGCCGGGTCTTCCCCACCCCGGCCTCGCCGCCCACGAGCATCGTCGCGCTCGTATCCGAGCCCGCCGAGGCGGGACTGCCCTGGCGAACCGCCGCGAAGGCGGCCGCCAGGGCGCCCTTCTGCTCGTCCCGGCCGATAAGAACCGGGCTCGTGACGCGCCTCCCCATGTCAAGGTCTAGCGTGCCACGAGGGTCTGACATTCCGGCAAGCATGGCGCTTACCGGGTCGTGGCGGGCCGCTGCCCTTGGACGTCTCGTGCGGACTCACCCATCAGTTCCGCGACGGTATCCGGGATGGCCGGCGGCACGAACCCCTCTGGTGCGTGCCGCCGGGCGCGAAGCGCGGCCCGCATCTTGCGCGCCAGGCTCGCGTCCCTGGCCTCGGTGATCATTTCGCGACTGTGCTGGTTCATCAGCTTGAGTGCGATATCCGGATGCATGTTCTGCCTCCTCGAAGCGTGCCGGGGCTTTCCCGGCACTTTCAAGGTTCGGGCTAAGGCCCCTGCCGTCACATCGGGCAAACTCCTTATCTTGGGCTTAGCTGGACGTCTTCGGCCTTAGCGTCGGCTTAGGCCGTTCCTGGTCAGTGCGGCACTACCCACACTCTTTGCTGGGTAGCACCGCACTGACCAGCAAAAACGCGCTGGGCAGGCGGCGGGCTTAGGGGGCGGGGGCTTAGGGAGTGGAGAACAGCGGGTCCAGGTGCTCCGGCTTGCCCATGACGAGTACCTCGTCGCCCGCCTGCAGCGCCGTGTCCTGGCCCGCGGTGACCAGGGAACCGTCCCGGACGATCAGGCTGACCCAGACGTCCTCTCCGTAGGGCAGATCGCCGAGCGTGCTCCCGTCGGCGGGGGAGCCGGGCGCGACGTGGTACCGGTGTACGTCCTCGGGCTCCTCGCGCAGCCGTACTCCGAGCGCCCAGGGCTCCACCTCCACGGTGCGCAACCGGATCCGCAGCCGGTGCGCGAGCGCGGGGATCAGCCCGCCCTGGAATGTCACGGAGAATCCGACGATGACGAAGATGATCTCGTATGCCCGCGACGCTCCCGCCACGCCCGATTGGAGGATGAACGTGCCCAGCAAGATCGGGACCGCGCCCTTGAGCCCGGTCCACAGGAAGAACACCCGCTCCGGTCTCTTGAGCCGGATCGGCAGCGTGATCAGTCCCATGAAGACCGGCCGGATGACGAAACTGATGAGCGCGGCCAGCCCCAGCCCGATCGCCCACGCGTCCCCGTCTCCCAGCGACGACAGCCGGACCGTCAGCCCCAGCATGACGAACGCGACGATCTCCGCGAGCGAGGCTAGTGAGGAGTGGAACCGGCGGATCTCCCGTTTGTACGGGGCCGGCTCGTCGCCGATCACAATCCCGGCGGCGAACACCGCGCCGAATCCCGAACCGTGCGCGACCGCCGCGACACCGTAGATAATGAGCATCCCCGCCAGCACCCGCGGCGCGTAAAGACCCTCGCTCGGCAGCGGCACCTTCCGGATGAACCACAGCAGTCCCCGGCCGCCGAGTACTCCCACGACGAGGCCGACAGCCATCTGCAGGATGAACTCCACCGCCACGTGCCCGGCCACCGACCAAGCGGACCCGGACGCCCCGATGAGCGCGCCGAGCAGCGCGATGCCGACCGGGTCGTTGGCACCGGACTCTCCCTCGAGCAAGGTGCCGACGCGACCAGCCACCTCGCGGCGCCCGAACACGGAGAAAACCACGGCCGGGTCGGTCGCCGCCACCGCCGTTCCGAGCAGCAGGGACAACCGCCAGCTCAGGCCGAAGATCGCGTGCGAGGCCAGGGCCGTCATGGCGGCGGTGACGAACGTTCCGGCCACCCCGGCCCACATGATCGCGCCGAACGCCGACCGGAACCGCCGCCAGCCGATGTGCATCCCGCCGTCGAACAGGATGATGGCCAGCGCCACGGTGACCGCGTTGCGCACCGTGGTGACGGGGAATGGCGACTTCCATAGCTGCGCGGCGACCGCGGCACCGACCAGGAAGAAGGCGGGCGCCGGTACGCGCAGCCTTTCGCTAAGCCGGTTCGACAGCACCGCCGCCGACCCGGTCAGGCCGACTATAAGGACGACCAGGCCGAACGACGATGCGCTATTCACATGGGAAGCTTATGATCCGATCATCGTCGCGACGTTGAACGACTTGCTCAGCACGCCGAACTGCTGCATCACGTTGGCCACCCGCTGGATCCGCGTCTCGTCGACGCCGATCGGGTAGGTGTTGAGCGCCATCATCGACGCGATCACGTCGCTGACCTGGCCGTTTTGCGGGCCGTTGAGCGATTCGAAGGCGGTTTCGACGGCGGCGCGGTCGGAGTCGGCGATGTTCTGGCCGGCGTTGAAGGCGTTGACGAAGGCTTGCAGCGTGTTCGGGTTGGCCTTGGCCCAGTCCTTGGTGACCACGGCACCCTCGATCGGGAACGCGGTGGTCGCGCCCTGGTCCAGATCGGCGACGGTGATCGCGCCGAGGGATTCCTCGACCTCGCTGGCGAACGGCTCGGGGAGGACCTCAGCGTCGACCGGCACGGTCCTGCCGTTCAGGTCATACGATCCGTGCTCGAGCGCGGTCAGCATGCTGGGGAACGGGACACCCGCGTCGACATGCACGCTCGTCGGTGAGATGCCCTGGTCGGTCAGGGTCGAGTCGAGGAGCAACTGGTCGATGTTCTGCGGCGCGTTCACCGCGACATATTTCCCCTTGAGATCCGCCAGCGAGTCGATATGCGACTTGGGCAGCGCCAGGATGACCTGCGAGCCCTCTTCCATGACCGAGCCCTCATCGATGATGTCGAGCCCGCCCGCGCTGGCCGTTTCGCCGGTGGCCTGCGCCTCGATGTAGGACACGTAGTTACCCATGGTGATGTCGTACTGGCCCTTGAGCTGGCCGGCGATGACGGTGTCGCTGGAGACGGCGGGCGTGTAGTTGATGGTCAGGCCCTCTTGAGAGAACAGCCCGTCGTGCAGCGCGACGAAGAACCCGGCGGAGTCCATGGCGGGCACGGCCGCTACGTTGAGCGTCGTCTTTTCCAAGCCGCTGACCTTGGCGAGAGTGGTCGTCGTGGTCGACGAACTCGCCCCGCTACCGCACCCAGCCGCCAGCAGAGTGATCGCCGCCGCGGTGGCCGCTATCGCGGGAACGCGGAACTTCCTGCTTATCACCGTAAATCGCCCCAAACGGTCACTTGATTGCCTAGACAGGATAGGAGCCAGCCACCCCGTGGTTAGGCCGAACTACGAGATGTAGCCATCTGACTACCCCCGGGTTAACTAGTGTGGAAGAGTGGCGCTAGGGTCAGTCGTCATGGGAGCTCAGTGGCTGAAGGCGGGGCTAAAGTAACTGCCATGCCTGACACCGACGCAGTGTTGCCTCACATTGGGCCGGACGCACTGGTCTCGGAGATCGAGACGACCAGAGCGGACCTCGCCCGCACGGTCGACGCCATTGCCGACCGGGTTTCCCCGAAGAACGCCGCCCGCCGGACCCTCGACCGGGCGCGCGAGCGCGTGTCCGAGATCGATCCCAAGGTGGGCGCGGCGGCCGCCGCCGCCGTCATCGGCATCACGGTCCTGGTCATCTGGCGGCGCCGCGGCAAGTGAGGGCGCGTTCCCTCACCCCAGCGATGGGCCATCGATAGCGCCCCAGCGCCAGCGATGGGCCATCGACAGCCCTGTAGAAGGACCCCAGCCGGGTGATATGGCCCACATGAGGCTTTTGTCCGCGGAGTGCGGTGCGCGGGCGGGCCGCAGGGGAGTGCGGCGCCGATGGGGCATCGGCGCCGCTGCCACGGCGGCGCGCTTAGCCCGCGGACTTGGTTAGCTCTTCGTATTCTGCTGCCGACAGCAGGCCTGGCGGGATGGCGGGTTCGCCGTCGGAACCCTTCGCCAGCCGCACGCGGAACATCCAGCCCGCTCCGTACGGTTCGGCGTTCACCAGCCCGGGGTCGTCATCCAGCTCGGAGTTCACCTCGGTGACCTCGCCGTCAACCGGCGAGTACAGGTCGCTTACCGACTTAGTCGACTCGACCTCGCCACACGGGTCACCGGCGGTCACGTTCACGCCAGCCGCTGGCAGTGACACGTACACCACGTCGCCGAGTTGCTGCGCGGCGTAGTCGGTGATGCCGATCGAGGCGATATCTCCCTCAATCGACAGCCACTCGTGCTCCTCGGTGTAGCGCAGCTCGGCAGGGATGCTCATGCGTTCTTACTCCTGTCGTAGAACGGCAGCTCAACGGGGTCGGCTCGCTCCGTCCGCCCTCTTATATCTATACCGAACGGCGGGGGTGTTCCTGGCTCCAGGTAGGCCATCGCGATCGGGTAGCCGAGCGTCGGCGACGGCGCCCCGCTGGTGACCACGCCAACCTGCGACCCATCGGCGGAAAGCACCGCGTACCCGTGCCGGGGAACCCGCCGCGACCGCATGGCCAGCCCGGCCAGCGTCCGCCGGGGTCCCTCGGCCGCCCGCTCGGCCAGCGCCGCGCGGCCGACGAAGTCACCCGGCTTATCCAGCTTGACCACCCGGCCCAGGCCAGCCTCGTACGGTGTCATCTCACGGGACAGCTCGTTGCCGTACAGCGGCATCCCGGCCTCAAGCCGCAGGAGGTCGCGGGCGGCCAGGCCCGCGGGCGTCGCGCCCGCGCCGGCCAGGGCGTCCCACACCTCGACGGCGTCGGAGGCGGAGCAGTAGATCTCGAAACCGTCCTCGCCGGTGTACCCGGTCCGCGCCACCCAGGCCGGATGCCCGGCGACTTCGCCGTAACTGCCCGCGTAGTACCGGATCGTGTCCAGGTCGAGTTCGGTGAACTGGGAGAGGATACTCACGGCGTTATGGCCCTGAATGGCTATTAGGGCGGTTTGCTGGGTCTCGTCGGTCACCACTGATGCCGCGCAGCGCGCCCGCAGTTCGGAAAGAACCAGCGCCGTGTTGGCGGCGTTCGCCACGACCAGGTAGCGGTCGGGTGATTGCCGGTAGACGACCAGGTCATCTAGGACGCCGCCGTCGGGCGCGCAGATCATCGTGTACCGGGCGCGGCCGGGGCGCAACGCCGACAAATTACCCACCAGCGCATAATCCAGGGCCGGGCCCGCCTCCGGCCCGGCGACCGCGATCTCTCCCATATGCGACAGGTCGAACAACCCGGAGTCCGAACGGACCGCATTGTGCTCCGCCGTCTCGCTGGAGTACCGCAGCGGCATCAGCCAGCCCGCGAAGTCGGTCATCGTCGCGCCGAGGCGTTCATGCGCGGCATTTAGCGGCGTGGTGCGAGGCGTCGTCACGTGGGAATGGTATGCCGTTGTTATGGAACTGCTGACACAGGAACAGGTCGACGCTGAACTGGCCGGCACGCCCGGCTGGTCCCAGGACGGAACCTCCATCGTGACGGTCGCGGCACGGAAGGACTTCCGAGACGCGCTGCTATTCGTGAACGCGGTGGGCTACCTCGCCGAGCGCGCCGGACATCATCCGGACGTGCAGATCCAGTGGAACAAGGTCACCCTGGAGCTGTCGACGCACTCCGCGGGCGGGCTGACCGTGGCGGACTTCGCGCTGGCCAGGCAGATCAGCGCGCTGTGAGCGCCTCACGGTAAAGCTCCCTGGCGGTGCGGCCGAACAGCACGCCGTACAGCACCTGGTCGTTGTCGCTGTACTTGAAGGCGCTGACGCCCACGACGGTGCCGGTGCCTGCCGCCGGGGTGTACCCGGTCAGCCATGGGCCGCCGCTGTCGCCCGCGGTCATGCCGCAACTAACGCCGACGTCACCGCCCGGATTGTCCGGGTCGGCGGCGACCGGGCCGTCGCAGTAGCGGAGCTGGTTCCCGGTGTAGGGCGGCTCGGCCGGGTACCCGAACACGTACACGCTGCCCGGGTTCGCGTCGAAGCCGATCGGCAGGCCGCCGGAGAGGCCGCTGACCGCGACGAACGCGACATCGTAGGTCTCATCCATGCCCGCGTTCCACTGCCGGGAGACGAAGAACCGCCGCGACGAGAAGCTGCCGTACGGCTTGTCGCCGTTGTCGTAGCCGGGAATGAACACCCAGTTGGTCGCCCAGCCGCCGTATCCGTCCGTGACGCAGTGCGCGGCGGTGACCACGACAGCCGCGCTCGGGCCGCCGACCGCCGCTCCCGAGCACACGTAGTCGGTGCTGTCCAGCGTGAAGAACACCTTCCCGGTGTCCCGCACCACCGCACCGCCGGTCGCCGCCTTGGTAGTGATGCCGCCCGAGCCCTGGGTGTCCGGCCCCATCGGCACCGCGTGCTCCATCCGGTACCGGGTCCAGTACCCGGCCCCCGCCGTAGCCGCGCCCCGAGGTGCCGCCGACGCGGCTCCCACGCCGCCGCAAGACACCGCGATCAAAACGATGAGTGACAATCGACTACGGAAAGTTAGCGCCATGACGGGTCAGCATGCCACATGAGCGCGGATGTCCCCTGCTCAGGGGGCTGTCACCCGACACGCGCGTCAGGCGGCGGATGCGGGGGGCGGTCGCTACGGGCACAATGGCTTGGGTGAAGGCACGCGACGTGGTGGTCCTGGGCTCAACCGGCTCGATCGGAACCCAGGCACTGGACATCATCCGGCGTAACCCGGACCGGTTCCGCGTGGCCGGCCTGGCGGCGGGCGGCGGTAATCCGGAGTTGCTCGCCCAGCAGGCGGCCGAGTTCGCCGTACCGGTGATCGCCGTGGCCAACCCGGCCGCCGTAGCCGCTGTCCGTGACGCGCTCAACGGGAATACCGAAATCCTGGCCGGCCCGCAATCGGTGGAGACGCTCGCGGCGCTGCCCTGCGACGTCGTGCTGAACGGCGTGGAAGGCGCCGCTGGCTTGCGTGCCACCCTGGCGGCCCTGGACGCCGGGCGGACGCTGGCGCTGGCGAACAAGGAGTCGCTGATCATCGGCGGCTCGCTGGTCACCAGCCGGGCCAAGCCGGGCCAGATCGTCCCGGTGGACTCCGAGCACTCCACGATCGCGCAGTGCCTGCGGGCTGGCCGCGCCGAAGAGGTGCGCAAGCTGATACTCACCGCCAGCGGCGGACCGTTCCGCGGCTGGTCACGGGACCGGCTGGAATCCGTCACCCCCAAGCAGGCGCTGGCCCACCCGACCTGGACCATGGGCCCGCTGGTCACGACCAACTCGGCGACGCTGGTGAACAAGGGCCTCGAGGTGATCGAGGCGAGCCTGCTGTTCGGGGTCGGGCTGGACCGGATCGACGTGGTGGTCCACCCGCAGTCGATCGTGCATTCCATGGTGGAATTCACCGATGGCGCGGCGATCATCCAGGCCAGCCCGCCGGACATGCGGATCCCGATATCCCTTGGCCTGGCGTGGCCGGAACGGGTCGCCGACGCCGCGCCTCCGCTCGACTGGTCCATCGCCACAAGCTGGACCTTCGAGCCACTCGACGACTCGGCCTTTCCCGCCGTATCCCTGGCCAGGCGGGTCGCCGCGGCGGGCGGGACCGCGCCCGCGGTTTACAACGGCGCTAATGAGGCGTGTGTGGCGGCATTCCTTAAGGGAAGCATTAGCTTCCCGCGGATCGTTGACACCGTGGCCCAGATAGTCTCGGAACATGAAACGTCCGAGGCCGCCTCGGTAGAAGATGTGCTAGCAGTGGATGCCTGGGCGCGGGCGAGGGCAGCGGAAATCCTGAACCGTTAAGGACCTGAACCGTTAAGGAGGAGTACCGGAGTGGACGTGCTCGGCTGGTTCATCTTCCTCTTCGCGCTGCTCTTCTCGCTCATGCTGCACGAGACGGGCCACTTTGTCGCGGCTAAGAAGTTCGGCATGCAGGCGACCCGCTATTTCGTCGGCATGGGTCCCACCATCTGGTCCACCAAGCGTGGCGAGACCGAGTACGGCATCAAGGCGCTGCCCATTGGCGGGTTCGTCAAGATCACCGGCATGACCTCGATGGACGAGGTGGAGCCGGAGTTCGAGGCGCGCTCGTTCCGGCGGGCGCCCGGCTGGCAGCGGCTGATCGTAATGGTCGCCGGCATCATGATGCAATTCGTGCTGGCCTTCGTGCTTGTCCTGGGGCTGGCGATGGCGATCGGCGTCGAGAACTCCAACACCGCCCAGCTCGGCACGGTGACCGCCTGCGTGCCAGCCAGCGAGAAGGCGCTGCTCAACGACGCGAATTGCACGGCCAAGGACGCCAAGTCGCCCGCCGCCAAGGCGGGCCTGCGGGTCGGCGACACGATCGTGGACTTCGACGGGGCCAAGGTCACCTCTTGGACCCAGTTGGCGGACCTGATCAAGGACAAGAACGCGGGGTCGACAGTCACGATCGTCGTGCTGCGCGATGGCCACGATGTGACGTTGCACACCACGCTCGCCCAGGTTCCCGGTCGCAGCGGCGGCTACCTGGGGATCGCGGGTACCGAGGCCCTCCAGCGCGCCACTCCGTGGGGGGCCGTCGCGTACGCGGGATCGGTGTTCTGGCAGGAGATCGACGGCACCGGGCAGGTGGTGAGCGGACTGCCCAAGGAGATCCACGACCTGTTCGCGGCGGATAGGTCCAAGACGGCCGGCGCGAACGTGACCAGCGTCGTCGGGCTCGCGAATGACACCGGTGATGCGGTCGCGGCTCCCGTGGGCTGGGAGTACAAGGTCGAGTTCGTCATCCTGCTGGTCGCGGCGCTGAACATCTTCGTCGGCATCATGAACCTGCTACCGCTGCTGCCGCTGGACGGCGGCCATGTCGCGGTCGTGCTCTGGGAGATGGTGCGGTCGCGGATCGCCAGATGGCGTCACCGCCCGGATCCGGGGCTGGTGGACTACCGGAAGGTGGTGCCCGTCATGTTCAGCCTCTTCATGATCCTGGCCCTGTTCTCGGTCGTGGTGATGCTGGCTGACATCATTAGGCCGGTTGGTATTGGGTAACCGTGTTCTTTAGAACACTTTGCGTGATAGATGCGGCTACCGGCGTGCGGCGTTACCGAGTTATTCTGGTGTTAGGTGACAACGATGGGATGGGGTGCCATGAGCGTTGACCTAGGTATGCCTTCGGTTCCAGTGGAGCCAGTGGCCAACCGGAGGATCTCCCGCCAGCTGATGGTGGGTTCGGTTCCGGTGGGCGGCGGGGCACCAGTGTCAGTGCAGTCCATGGCGACGACGCTCACGGCCAACGTGAACGCCACGCTGCAGCAGATCGCCGAACTGACCGCATCCGGATGCCAGATCGTCCGGGTCGCGGTTCCCTCGCAGGACGACGCGGACGCGCTGCCCGCGATCGCCAGGAAGTCACAGATCCCGGTGATCGCCGACATTCACTTCCAGCCGAAGTACGTGTTCGCCGCGATCGACGCCGGCTGCGCCGCCGTCCGGGTGAACCCGGGCAACATCAAGGCGTTCGACGACAAGGTCGGCGAGATCGCGCGCGCCGCTTCTGACGCCGGGATCCCGATCCGGATCGGCGTCAACGCCGGCTCGCTGGACAAGCGACTGCTGGCCAAGTACGGCAAGGCGACCCCCGAGGCGCTGGTGGAGTCGGCGCTGTGGGAGTGCTCGCTGTTCGAGGAGCACGGCTTCCGTGACATCAAGATCTCGGTCAAGCACCACGACCCGGTGGTGATGATCCAGGCCTACCGGCTGCTCGCGTCCAAGTGCGACTACCCGCTGCACCTCGGCGTCACCGAGGCGGGTCCGACGTTCCAGGGCACCATCAAGTCGGCGGTGGCCTTCGGCGCGCTGCTGGCCGAGGGCATCGGCGACACGATCCGGGTGTCGCTGTCCGCCCCGCCGGTCGAGGAGGTCAAGGTCGGGATCGGCATCCTGGAGTCGCTTGGCCTGCGCCAGCGCGGCCTGGAGATCGTCTCCTGCCCGTCCTGCGGCCGCGCCCAGGTGGACGTGTACAAGCTGGCCAACGAGGTCACAGCGGGCCTTGACGGCCTCGAGGTGCCGCTGCGGGTCGCCGTGATGGGCTGCGTGGTCAATGGACCGGGTGAGGCTCGTGAGGCCGACCTGGGCGTCGCCTCCGGCAACGGCAAGGGCCAGATCTTCGTCCGGGGCAAGGTCGTCGCGACCGTCCCGGAATCCAAGATCGTGGAGACCCTGATCGAAGAGGCCATGCGCCTAGCCGAGACCACCGAAACGGCCGACGGCGAAGCAGGCGGCACCCCCATCGTCACGGTGAGCTGATCCACCTCGGGCGCCGCCCCTGCGGGCGTGAGGCGCACCGCGGCGGAACGGGTTCCCTTGGTGGATGCGGCTTGCCTGCCAGCACCGCATCCACCCGGGTCAAGGCTCGGGTGGCCGACTGATTACGGCACAATCCCCCCCGCAACCTCTAGCTTCGTACGCTTCGTCCAGATATGCTCTCGGCGAAGACAATCTCGCCGGCCTTCTCGGTCGCGATATCGCGGGCGTCGGCGGGAAGCATGTCATCGGTGATGAGCACGTCGATCTCGTCGAGGCTGGCGAAGGAGCTCAGGCTGATGACCCCCCACTTGGTGTGATCGGCGAGGACCACGACCCGGCGCGCCAGGCGGATGAAGGTTCGGTTGGTCTCGGCTTCGGCCAGGTTGGGCGTGGTTAGCCCGGCCTCGGGGTCGATGCCATGGCAGCCGAGGAACAGCATGTCGAAGTGGAGTGACCGGATGGTCAGATCGGCGATGGGGCCGACGAGGGCATCGGACGGGGTTCGCATCCCGCCGGTGAGTACCACCGACGGACCGCCGTTGTCTAGCCCACGGGTCCCGCTGAACAGGTTGGCGACGCGCAGTGAGTTGGTCACGATCGTCAGCCCGGGAACATCGAGCAGGCACTGGGCCAGCGCGAAGGTAGTCGTCCCGGCTGACAGCGCGATCGCGGTTCCCGGACGGACGAGCCCGGCCGCGGTGCGCGCGATCGATGCCTTCTCGGGGCGCTCAAGCACGAGCTTTGCCTCGAAGCCGGGTTCGTGAACGGTAGGGGAGCCGGGAAGGACTGCGCCACCGTGGACTTTCTCCACGAGGCCCTCCCTGGCGAGAACCTCAAGGTCTCTTCGGATCGTCATGTCCGAGACCCCGAGTTGCTGGGTAAGGTCACTGACCCGGGCACTGCCATCGGTCCGGATCGCTTGCAGGATGAGCGACTGGCGGTGTCTGGCGAGCATCCGCTGCCTCCTACTCTGTTGTCTCGCGAGTGTGCTGTATCTCACGGGGAGGCCGTCAGGCAGCCGACACACACGCCGCGAATCCGACACTCGTCTCTAGTGAGACGCCCCATGTGGGTGTTCGGTTCCGGCGGTGGTTGTCGGATACGGGCGGGAGTCACGGGAGGCGGAGGCGGGTCGCTGGTCCCTTCGTCCTGGCTTATCCCCAATACCAGTATGACTGATCAGAGCGTGATGTCCGAGATGGTTCGCACGCGATCCATCGTTCCCAATCGTCACAGGACGTATATCTTGTCACATCAGCCTCAACTGTCGATCATGCCAGCGTGTGCGTACAGTCAACGGCGTTCTGGCGAGCGTCAGCAGGTCCGGAGCGTATCGAGGGCGTTTCGCTTTTGTTGCCAGATAGTGACTTGTTAGCGTTAACATCTACGCCTATGTTGGGGTTTGTGTCACCACGTGTGACACGGATCATGCTTAGGAAGTGACTACGGTGCGTTACAGGAGCATGAAATCCGGCAACGGACCCACTGGGCAGCCCGCCGGTGCGGATCCGGCGGTCGCGATCGCGAACTGTGCGGCCGAAATGGGGGGCGGGTGACCACGGACAGGACCCTGGAGGAGCAAACTGGGAGGAAGGTCTCAGGCTTCTCAAGGATCACAAGCGGATGTAAATTGCTGGTAAACCGAGAGGAAGACGGGCGGAACGCGCTAGCGTCCGCCGTCAAGAGCCAGGCTCTGACTCTTGGTGTCCGTGCGACGGCACCCGGTCGCCCCAGATCAGAGGCCCGACACGAACGCGACGTGTGGTGCCTTGACATGTGATCAGCGACAGACTTAGCGTCTACGGCGTCTTGCCGGAGACCGCATTAGGTACAAAAGGGAAACCCGCCCCGAAAGGCGGCGGATGCGATGGCGGATTGGCCTTCCTAGTAGCTCTTCCCGCAGGTCAGACGGGCAGTGGGCCCGGATGAGGACGGGGGGCCCGCGGAAGAACGGCCCGTTCCAAAGAAATAGGTCCATGGAGGTCCTTATGAAGAAGATCGACCCAGTGGTCGACGAGGCTATTGAGACCCTGAACATGAAAGACGGGCCCTCACGTCGTCGGCTGCTAGGCGGGGCTGGTCTGTTCAGCGCCACCGCCGCCGCGTCGGCGCTGATCGCGGCCTGCAGTTCGAGCAACACGTCCAGCGGTTCGGCGGCCAAGGACGTGGCGGGGAACTTCCCGAGCGACGTGCCGAAGTGGAAGTTCACCTTCGTCAACCACGTGACGGACAACCCGTTCTTCACGCCGACCCAGTACGGGTTCGCGGACGCCGCGGCGCTGCTCGGCATCCCCACCCCGGCCTGGACGGGCGCGCTGTCCACCCAGTCCACGGTCCCGACCATGCTCTCCGCCTTCCAGGCGGCGGTGACCGCGGGCTCGCCGGGTATCGCGACCACGGTCGTGTCGGCGACCTCGTTCACCACGCCGATCAACAACGCGCTGGCCGCTGGTATCCCGGTCGTGACCTACAACGCGAACGGCTCCACCGCTAGCCCGACCAACGGCCTCGCCTACGTCGGCCAGGACCTGTACGCCTCCGGTCAGGAGGTCGGCTCGCGGCTGGCCTCGCTGATGAAGAGCGGCCAGACCGCGGTCGGCGTCATCGCGCAGCCCGGCTCGCTGAACATCCAGCCCCGCCTCGATGGTGCCGCGGCCTCTCTCAAGGCAGCGGGTATCAACGTCATGTTCGGCACCAGCGGCTTCGACTCCGGTGCTACGTCGACCCAGGAAGCGCAGTCGATCCCGCCGTTCCTGGAGTCGCACGGCTCCAAGATCCAGGGCATCTTCGGCGTGGACGGCGGTTCCACCTCACTGCTCGGCACCAACCTGAAGAAGTACAACCTGACGGGCACGGTGAAGGCCGGCGGCTTCGACCTGGAGCCGACCACGCTGAGCTCGATCTCGGCCGGCGAGATTGACTTCACGGTTGACCAGTCGCCGTACCTGCAGGGCTTCCTGCCGACGTTCTACCTCTACCTGTGGCAGCTCTCCGGCGGCTTGGTGAACCCGCCGACGACGGACACCGGCCTGAAGTTCGTCACCTCGTCCAACGTCGGTCCGTACACCTCGCCGTCCACCCGGTTCGAGGGCTCGACCACCGCCCAGAAGTACATCAAGCACACGGGCGCCATCGCCACCTGATCGGGTCCGGTGGAAAATAGTAAGAAATGACCGTGCCGTGGCGGGGCACCCC
>JBEKHI010000170.1:0-25175 GCA_050012355.1 Streptosporangiaceae bacterium
GCAGGCAGTCGTGCTTAGCGCTTGAGTAGAACTCGGCGAATGCCGCAGCATCGTTGTCCACGCCCTAGTAACCCGTTCACCGTCCCGCGCACTTACCGTGGTTCATAACGAACAGGTCTCGCCGTTAGGCTGAGCGGGCGCGTACCAGGCCAGTTTCATAGGCCATAACGACGGCTTGTACTCGATCGCGGAGCCCGAGTTTCGCCAGGATCCGGCCGACGTGCGTTTTCACGGTCGCCTCGGAGACGAACAGCTTCGCGGCGATCTCCGCGTTGGACAGGCCAGCGGCCACCTGGATCAGCACCTCGCGCTCGCGCTCGGTCAGCTCGGCGAGCGACGGCGGCGGGTCGGCTGGGCCATCAATCAGCGGGACGAACCGGTCGATCAGCCGCCGGGTGGTTGACGGCGCCACCACGCTGTCCCCGGAGTGCACCGAGCGGATCGCGAACAGCAACTCCTGCGTCGGCACGTCCTTGAGCAGGAAGCCGCTCGCGCCGGCCTTCAGCGCGGCGAACGCGTACTCGTCCAGGTCGAACGTGGTGAGCATGAGCACCCGGGGGGCCGGGCCCGCGGCGCAGATCTGCCGCGTTGCCTCCACCCCGTCCATGCCGGGCATCCGGACATCCATCACGACCACATCGACGGTCTCCGGGCGGGCCAGCCGGATCGCCGCGGCCCCGTCGGCGGCCTCTCCGGTCACGGTCATGTCCGGCTGGGCGTCAAGCACCATGCGAAAGCCGGTCCGCACGAGTTCCTGGTCATCGACCAGCGCGATGCGGATCATGCGGCTCTATCTCCGAGGGGGGAACGATCCCCCCTAGACCCCCCCTGCTCATGGGGGGCTTCCCAGCCCCCCATACCCCCTGGGGGATCCTCAGGGGATCCATTTTCAGGCGCGGCGCCGGGGGGTGCCGCGTCAGCGGGCAGTTGAGATTCGGCCGCGCGTGACTTGAACGGGATCGTCGCCGTTACCTGGTAGCCACCGCTGCGGTGGGGACCGGTGGTTACTTTGCCGCCGTACATCTCTACGCGTTCGCGCATGCCGACTAGGCCGTGGCCGGCGCCGTCGGAACTCGCCGCGCCGCCGTTGCCGTTGTCGGTCACCACGATCCGCATCCCGTCCTCGCAGAAGCGCAGCGCCACTGACGCCGTGGCGTCCGGGCCGGCGTGCTTGCGGGTGTTGGTCAGCGATTCCTGGACCACCCGGTAGGCGGCGAGCGCGACGCCGGGTGGCAGTTCCCGGGCGACGCCCTCGACGGTGAACGACACCGGCAGCCCGGCCGCCCTTGAGTGCGCGAGCAGGTCGGCGATCTGCTCCAGTCCCGGCTGCGGGGCGAACTCGGCCTGCTCCTCGGAAGCGGTGCGCAGCACGCCAAGCAGGTGCCGCATCTCGGCCAGCGCCTGCCTGCCGGTAAGGGAAATCGCGGCCAGCGCCTCCCTGGTCCGCTCCGGCGAGCTGTCCAGCGCGTAGGCCGCGCCGTCGGCCTGCACCACCATCACGCTGACGTTGTGCGCGACCACGTCGTGCAGCTCACGGGCGATCCGTGCCCGCTCAGTGGCCACCGCGACCTGGGCCTGGGCATCGCGCTCGGCCTCCAGCCGGTCGGCGCGTTCCTCCAGCGCCTGGTAGAACCCGCGTCGCCAGCGCATGGAGTCGCCCAGCAGCCACGCCAGCAGCGCCGGCCCGCAGAACAGCGCGGTCACCGCGCCGAACTCGAACCAGGAAAACCTCACGTGCCTGCCCGACTGCCAGGTCGCGATCGCGATAGCGGACCCGACCAGGCAGACCAGCAGCCCGGGCACGGAGATCCGGCGCGGCCGGTAGGCGGCCAGCGTGTACAGCGCGACCAGCACGGAGACGTCGGAGTCGATCGGGTGGGTGAACAGCACCACCTCCAGTGCCCCGGCCGCGATCACCGCGACAAACATGCCCACCGGGTGCTTTCGGCGGAACACCAGCGGAACCACCATGCCGATGTACACCAAGACTCCGAGCGGGCTGTTAGCCCGGATCTCGCGCATTCCGGCGCCGAGGCCGGTCAGTGCCACGAAGAACGCCAAGACGCCGTCCACCAGCATCGGATGCGAGCGCAGCCAGGCGTAAAACTTAAGCACGGGATCAGCCTACGAGCCCGCGCAACGGTGTGGCGTCCTCCTATAGGGTGATTTGCCGTGACGAGACGTGCCCTCATAACCGGCGGATTGAGCGGGATCGGCCGGGCGGCGGCCGAGCGCCTAGCGACTGACGGTATCGAGGTGATCACTGCCGACGTGGCTCCCGGCGCCGACATCGCCCTGGACGTCTCCGACGCCGACGCGGCCACCGCGGCCGTGGAAAACCTCGGCCAGATCGACATCCTGGTCAACAGCGCCGGCATCGTGGGACCCGGCAAGCCGCTGTGGGCGACGACCGCGCAGGAGTGGCACGAGGTCTTCGCGGTCAACCTGCACGGCTCGGTGAACATGTGCCGGGCCGCCATCCCCGGCATGCTGGACCGCGGGTGGGGCCGGATCGTGAACCTCGCCAGCATGGCGGGCAAAGACGGCAATCCGCACCAGTCGGCGTACAGCGCCTCGAAGGCAGCGGTGATCGGGTTCACCAAGTCGCTCGGCAAAGAACTCGCCACCACCGGCGTGATCGTCAACGCGATCGCGCCCGCGGTGATCGCCACCGGGATGAATGCCAGGACCGCGCCCGACATCCTGGCGAGCATCTCGAGCCTGATCCCGATGGGCCGGCTGGGGCGGCCCGAGGAGGTGGCCGAGCTGATCGCCTGGCTCACCTCCGACAAGTGCAGCTTCTCCACCGGCGCCGTCTACGACATCAGCGGCGGCCGCGCCACCTACTGAGCAGTGCCACCCACTGAGCCACGGCACCCCATGGATGTCCCATCGCAGGCGCTATGCCCCCAGCGGTGGGCCATCGCTGGCACTGGCTGCGAACAGCAGCGCCGAGCCGTGGGCGCGCTTGAGGTAGCGGTGGGCCGGGTGTTCCCAGGTGACACCGATCGCCCCGTGGATCTGGATCATCTCGGCGGCGACCGAGCGCAGCGCCCGCGAGCAGTATGAGTGGGCGCTGGCCGCCAGTTCGGGTTCCCTGGCCGCCGCCCGCCACAGCGAGCGGGCCGACTCGACGGACACGTACATGTCCGCCATCCGGTGCCGCAGCGCCTGGAACGAGCCGATCGGCCGGCCGAACTGCACGCGGGTCTTCGCGTATTCGACGGTGATCTCCAGCGCGCGTTCGGCTGCCCCGGTCTGTTCCGCGGCCAACGCGACGCGCGCGTGATCCAGTGCCGTATCGAGGGCACCATCGCCGTGGATACGACGCCCGGGAGCACCGTCAAGCCGGACGATCGCCAGGTCACGGGTGGTGTCCATCGCGGGGATCGCCTCGACGGTGACGCCAGGTGCCGCGGGATCGATCTCGTACAGCCCGGTGTCGGCGGCGACCAGAAGGACGTCGGCCGATGCGCCGTCGAGCACGTAGTGCGCCGCTCCCGTGAGCGCCGAACCATCGGCCGTGACGGAGCGCACCGCCGGGTCCCAGCGCCCCGCCGCGGTGGCCCAGGCGAGCGCGACCGTGCGCGAGCCATCGGCGATCCCCGGCAGCAGCCGGGCGCAGGCGGCCGAGTCCCCGGAGCCGAGCAACGCCTGCCCAGCCAGCACGGCGGAGCCCAGCATCGGCGTCGGGACAAGCTCACGGCCCAGTTCCGACATGGCGATCCCAAGAGCCTCCAACCCCGCGCCGGCCCCGCCGTAGCTTTCCGGGATGGCGAGCCCGGCGACACCGATCTCGGCACTCAGCCGTTTCCAGTCCCCGCCGCGCGCCACCAGCCCGCGAACCGCGTCGCGCAGGTCCTCAAGTTCAGTGCTCATAGCGACTCCGCGATTCGTGCCCGGTGCCACGAAGTACTGCCCCACGCGCCGTTGAGCGCGCGGACCTTGAGGAAAAATCGCGACATCTCGTGCTCGGTGGTGTAGCCGATCGCGCCGTGCACCTGCAGCGCCGCCCGCGCCGCCGTGTAAGACGCGTCGCCGCAGGCGACCTTGGCCGCCGACACGTCACGCTGCTCAAGCGAGCTAGCCGCGTCGAGCAGCGGCCGGGCGAACTCCAGCGCGATAGCCACGTCGGCCAGCCGGTGCTGCACGGCCTGGTTGGCGCCGACCGGCCGTCCGAACTGCTCGCGGACGCCCACGTGCCGCACCGACATCTCCAGCAGCGCCCGCCCCGCACCGAGCAGGTACGCGGCGGTGGCGAGCGCGCCCAGCTCGAACGCCCGCTGGTCGGCTGAGCCCAGCTCGGGCCCCGGTAGCACCGTGTGCAGCGAGCGGGCCGGATCCACCGAAGAATGCCTGGCACCAAGCGAGCCCTCGTACACCACCCCGTCCACGACGAGCAACACCAAGCCCGACGCGTCCGCCGCGTACGGGACAACCGGCGGCATCGCCACCGATGCCAGCCCATCGAACTCGCCGACCAGCAGCGGCGCGACCGCGAGCGACTCGGCGACCGGCCCGGGCACCGCGTGATGCCCGAGCTCCTCGCACGCGACCATCAGGTCAAGCGGCGTCGCCTCCAGCGCCAGCGACGTGACGCCCATCCCGGCCAGCGCCGGCCACGGATCACCAGAGTCGCCCAGCATCTTGTGCAGCGCGGCGGCGAGCTCTGCCTGCTCGGGGCTTCTCATCGCGGCAACCCCAGCACCCGCTGCGCGATCACGGTGCGCTGGATCTCGTTGGTGCCCGCGTAGATCGGCCCGGCCAGCGAGAACAGGTACTCGTCCGACCAGCGCCCGGTCAGCTCTCCCTCGGGGCCGAGCAGGTCGAGCGCGGTTTCGTGCAGCGCCACGTCGAGATCGGACCAGAAAACCTTGCCCATGCTCGACTCGGGCCCCAGCGTTCCGCCATCGTCGAGCCGCGCCGCCACCTCGGCGGTATGCGCCTGGTAAGCCCGGGCCCGCAGCCACGCGTCGGTCACCCGGTCGCGAAACTCGGGCGGCGACCCCACCGACCGCCACAACGCCGCCAGCCGGTCCGCCGCGGCGACAAAACGTCCAGGGCTGCGCAGCGACAGTCCACGCTCGTGCCCCGCCGTGGACATCGCGATCCGCCAGCCGTCGCCCGGCTCGCCGACCACATCGGAGTCGGGCACGAAGACCTCGTCGAGGAAGATCTCCGCGAACCCGGTCCCGCCGCCGAGCTGCCGGATCGGCCGCACGGTCACCCCGGGCGCCCGCAGGCTAAACAGCAAGTACGTCAGCCCACGGTGCCGCTCCCCGCCAGTACGGAACAGCCCGAACGCCCGGTCCGCGAACGCGGCCCGCGAGGACCAGGTCTTCGTCCCAGACAGCAGCCATCCTCCGTCGGTTCGCGCCGCTCGCGACCGGAGCGCCGCCAGGTCGCTGCCGGCGTCCGGCTCGGACCACGCCTGCGCCCACACCTCGTCCGCCGTCGCCATCGGCGGCAGGTACCGGTCGCGCTGGCCTTGGCTTCCGTAGGAGTACAGGACCGGTGCGAGCAAGAAAACGCCGTTTTGGCCAACTCGGACTGGCGCTGACGCGGACCAGTACTCCTCCTCGAACGCCAGCCATTCGCTCAGCGTCGCGTCCCGGCCGCCGTAGGCGGCGGGCCAGCTGACCACCGACAGCCGGGCGGCGGCGAGTTCGCGCTCCCACTCGCGGTGCGCGTCAAAGCCCGCCGCGGTGTCCACCGACGGCAGCGGCCGCACGTGCTCGGCGAGCCAGGCCCGCGCCTCCTCGCGCAAGGTCATACGGTTTTCCCATGTGACCGCATGCCGCGGGCGTCGTAGCCGGCCAGCGAATCGCCCTGGACCTCGGCGTTGTGCGCGTGCGCCACGTGGTGCAGGCCGAAGACCGAGTCCATGCCGGCCCGCATGCCCATCTGGTCCTCGCACTGGTTGACCGACCGCTTGGTAAGCGCGAGGCCGAACGCCGGCATCGCCGCGACGCGCTCCGCGATCGCGAAGGCGGCGGATTCGAGCTCGTCACGGGGCACCACCCGGTTCACCATGCCGACCTCGTAGGCGCGCTGAGCGGAGAACCGGTCGCCGGTGAACAGGATCTCCTTGGCGAATCGCGGGCCGAGCACCCACGGGTGCGCGAAGTACTCGACGCCCGGGATCCCCATCTTGACCACCGGGTCGGCGAAGAACGCGTCGTCGGCCGCGACGATCAGGTCGCACACCCAAGCAAGCATTAGGCCGCCCGCGATGCACGCGCCCTGGACCGCCGCGATGGTTGGCTTGGGTATCTCCCGCCACCGGCGGCACATGCCCAGGTAGACCTCCATCTCGCGCGCGTACCGTGAGTCCGCGCCGTACTTATTGACGTGGTCCCACCAGATGATGGCCTCGCGTTTATACGTGACCATAACGTCGCGTTCCGGTGTCCCGATATCGTGACCCGCGCTGAAGTGGTCGCCCGCTCCGGCCAGGATGATCACCTTGACGTCATCGTCGTCAACGGCCGCGGTGAAAGCGGCGTCGAGTGCGTAGGTCATCGCGGAGTTCTGCGCGTTCCGGTACCTGGGACGGTTCAGCGTGATCAGGGCGATCTGGCCGCGCCGTTCATAGCTGACTTCATCCGCCATGCGTCCTCAGCTCTCTCTTCAGTACCTTGCCCGAGGCGTTGCGCGGGAGTGCGTCGATGACGACGATGCTTCTCGGGACCTTGTAGTTGGCCAGCCGCTCCCGGCACCAGTGTGTTATCGCGATTTCGTCGAGCGTGTGGCCGGGCCGCGGGACGATGTAGGCGCGGCCGACCTCGCCGAGGCGGGCGTCGGGTACCCCGATCACCGCCACGTCGGCGACCCCGTCCAGCCGGGCAAGCGCTTGCTCAACTTCGGCGGGGTACACGTTGAACCCGCCGCAGACGTACATGTCCTTGAGCCGGTCGGTAATGATGAGGTTGCCCGCGCCATCGAGGCGTCCCACGTCACCGGTGTGCAGCCAGCCCTCGGCATCGATCGCCTCGGCGGTGGCTTTGGGGTCGTCGAGGTAACCGAGCATCATGTTCGGCCCGCGGAGCAGGATCTCGTGCGCCTCACCTATCTGGATTTCGAAGTCGGCGGCGGCCCGGCCAGACGTGGTGGCGATGGTGTGCGGATCGTCGCCCGGGCGGCACATGGTCGCGACGACCGCCTCGGTCAGGCCGTAGGCGGTGAGCACCGTGCGGAACGCCAGCTCGTCGCGCATCCGCTCGATGAGCGCGACCGGGATCGTGGCTGCCCCGGTGACCGCTAGGCGCAGACTGTCCAGTTTGTAGTGTTCGCGCTCGGGGTGGTCGAGGATCATCTGGTAGATAGTGGGCGCTCCGGGGAGCACGGTGATGTGTTCGGCGTCGATGAGGCGCATCGTTTCCGGCGGGTCGAACACCGGTTGCGGGACGATGGTGGCACCGGTGAGCACGCAGGCGAGGATGCCTGCCTTGTAGCCGAAGGTGTGGAAGAACGGGTTGACCACCAGGTACCGGTCGGCGGGGGAGAGGCCGCCAAGGTCCGCCCAGGCGCGGGCAACGCCGAGGGAGCGTTCGTGACTGGTCATCGCGCCCTTGGAGCGCCCGGTGGTGCCCGAGGTGAACATGATGTCGCTGATGTCGTCCGGGCGGACGGTGTTAGCCGCGTCGTCCGGTACCTGGGCGGCGCCGGCTATGAAGCCCGCCCAGTCCTTGGGGACCTGGATGGCGCGCGCGGCGAGCTCTGTTCCGGTTTCGGTGGCGGCGGCGCGCAACGCGGCCAGCCGGTCGGTGCCGAGGAAGTCCTCCGCGACGAACAGAGTTTTCGTGCCGCTTCGGGTGATGATGTCCAGCGCCTCGTGGCCGGTGAACCTGGTACTTACCGGCACAAGCGTGGCGCCCGCGGTCAGCGCGCCGAGCGCGGCGAGTACCCAGTACCGGTCGTTCGGCATCCAGATGGCTACCCGGTCACCGGGTTCGACGCCGTCGGCGATTAGCGCGCGGGCGACGGTGCCCGCCTGGTTGTGCAGCTCATTCCACGACAGTCGTTCGCCGCCCGGCTCGGCCAGCGCCTCGGCGTCGCCGAACCGGCTGGCCGCGCTGGCGAGCGCCGCTGGGATAGTCCGTGCCACACGGCAACTATAGAACGTGTTCTAGTTTTGCGGCCAGGGTCATGTGGACTAATATCCTGCTTTCCATTATATTGGATCGCATGACGGTGAAGCCCATGACCGGGCAGGCGTTTTTCGTGCTCACCGCGCTGGCCGATGGCCCGCGGCACGGGTACGGCATCGTGCGCGAGGTGGCTGAGCTGTCGCAGGGGCGGGTTCAGCTGAAGATAGGGAGCCTGTACGGGGTGCTGGACCGGCTCGCCAACGACAAGCTGATCGAGCCGGACCGGGAGGAACCGCATGACGGCCGGCTGCGACGGTATTACCGGCTTACCCAGGACGGGCGATCCGCGCTGGCCGAGGAGGCCAGGCTGCGGGCCGCCACCGCTAGTGTCGCGCGGGCGAGGCTGGGCCGGCTGGCGACGGAGGTGGCCGGATGAGCGGCGATCTGGAGCGACGCTACCGGCGGGCGCTGCGGCTGCTGCCCCGTTACTACCGGGACCAGTGGGAAGAGGACATGGTCGCCGCCTTCCTGGACAGCTCCCTGACCGGTGATCCCGAAGAGGATGAGTTCGCCCTCGAGTACGGCCGGCCGAGCTGGCCGGAAGTGGCCAGCGTGGCGGCTCTGGCCCTGCGCCTCAACCTGGGCGGTGCGGGCGCCCCGCGCCGGTACTTCGCCTGGGGGCAGGCCGTGCGGCGTGCGGTGCTGGTGGTGATGCTAGGGCAAGCGGTGTTCGGACTGGTCGCGATCGTGTCGCTGGCCTGGACGCACCACCTGCTCGGCTGGCTTCCCGCACCGCCCCACCCGCACCTGGTACGCGGTCAGTCCGCCGCGGGGGACAACGTGTGGCCCGCGGTGCGGGCCACGGTCGGCTACGCCTACATCGTGGTCTATGTCGGGCTGCTCCTCGGGTACTACCGCACCGCTCAGCTCATCGCGCTGCTGGCGGCTGTACCGTTCCCCGTCTACCTGCTGCACATGCAGTCCGCGTATCACCAGCCCTGGCTGGCCGGGCCATGGGCGGGGACGTTCCTGTTCGTCCTGGCCCCGGTGCTGGCGATGGCCGCGTTCCGCCGGGACGCCCCGCCGGTCGCGCGCCGGCCCTGGCTGCTGGCGCTGGCCGCCGGGTTTGTTCTGGTCGCGGTGCCGATGCTGGCCGCCCAGATGACCGGCTACGACGGCTGGGTGCCCGGCTATTACGGGCTGGGCTGCATCCTGGTCGCCGTCCTCTCCCTGGTCCAGGCGCGTTCTCGTCGGGCCTCCTCTCGCCCGGCCTCCTCTCGCCTGGCCTCCGATCCGGGCGCCTGGTCACTGGCCCTGGTCCTGCTGGCCGCGGTCGCCGCCGTGGTGCAGATCGCCTGGCTCACCACCCTGCTGCACGAGCCGGGGCGGCTGATCCAGAGCCTGGTGGAACTGGCCGTGATGGCGATCGCTGTCGCGCTGATCGTCCCGGACGCCGGCCGCACCCAGACGGCCATGCCCGCTCGTCCCCGCGCCGCGCTCGACAGCGGGCAGGCCCGATGACCTATCGTGACCCGGACAGGTGGACCGGCAGGCCCAGAGTGCTCCGTCCGCACGACCCTCCTCCTGGCTACCGTCCGCCGAAAGTGCGGTCCCGTGACCTGGGATGGCAGGGAAAGCTCGAGCAGTCCCGCACCTTCGTGCGCATACTCACGGCGCTCTTGATCCTGCTGGTGGTCGCGACCGTGACGCTCATCGCCGTGATGATCGCGACGCATGGTTAGCGGGTTCCGCGGTATTACCCATCTGGTCAGCATTGGCGACAGCGAGGTCGTCAAGCGCTACCGTTCCTGGGATCATGACGAGCACCGTCGTGAATGGCTCGCGCTCACCCTGCTGGCCACTCATGCCCCTGGCCTAGCGCCGGTCCCGATCAGCGCCAGCCTTGACTCCGATCCGCCGTCCGTACGCATGTCCCGGGTTCCGGGGCAACCGCTGACAGACCACGTGCTAGACAGCCAGCGGCTCGATGCGCTCGCTGCCGCGGTCAACAGGTTGCACAGCTGCGTTCCGGCCGATGCCGTCTCCGGAGTGGATCAACAGCAATGGCTCGCTGACGGTGCCCAGGCTCGGTTGCGGTCAATGTCCCGCGGCTTGCGCCTTGGTGACTCCGCGGTTGTCAGCGCCGCGATCCGCTGGATCGATCAGGCCGATCATCCGCCGGGGTCTGAGGTGCTGTTCTTCCGCCGGGCCTTCGCCATCTTCTGGCTGTTCCTGCTGGGCCGACGCTCCGACGGTCTCGCAGCCCAGCGTGAGCAGGGTGACCGGCTGCTGGCACTGCTCGGCTGAGGGTCAGCCTGGCTACCACCAGCGCACCTCGTCCGGTTCCGGAGTTGTCCGCTTTGGCGTGGTTGCTCCGTGGGTTCGGAGGCGGACATCCGGCCCGTCAGCTCGCTTCGGGCCGGCTGGAAGTAGCTAGGCCGGCCAGCACGGCCGTTGTCCGAGCCTGTTCCTCGGGGGTGCCGACGGGGGACGCCATGAACTCGGTGACGCCCGCGTTGGCGAGGCGGTGGAGGTGGCGCGCGATAGTTTCCTCGTCTCCGGTGAGGGCCACATCTTGCGGGCCAGCCACGCCCTCGCGATCGAGGACGGCGCGGTATTCGGGGACCTGCCCAGCGACGGCGAATTGTTCGGCGATGCGCTCGCGCGCGGTTTCTGGGTCGTCGGTCACGCATACCTGCAGGCTGGCGATGACGCGCGGTGCCGGGCGACCCGCCGCCGTGGCCGCTTTGCTGATCGTGGGCACGACGTGCTCGGCGAGAGTCCTCGGGCCGGTCATCCAGGTGACGGCGCCGTCGGCAAGGTCCCCGGCCGCCCGCAGCATGGCCGGGCCGAGGGCGGCGAGCAGGACCGGCGGTGGTTTAACTCTACCGGCACTTCCCTACCTTGCAGGATCTTCTCGTGGCCATCATTGGCAGCGACGTCGACGCGCTGTGCGCAAGTGGAGGTGCCCTGCTCGACCACCCGTCGCCCGGTGAAGCCCTGAGCACCTGGCTCCACCTGGTGGCGCTCCACGCGACCGCGATGCGCGGGCTGGTCGCCACCCAGATGCTAAGTCAGCCCGCGGACGGAGCCCGTACCGCTCTGGCCGCATGTCACGACGCGATCAGCAGCACTGGAGCAGCGCTGCTGGCCCGCGCTCAGCGCTACGGCGCCGCTTCGGCGGAGGCCGATATCGACGATCTCCTCACGCTCGTCAACGCCGCCGCATGGGCCAGCGAGCAGGCACCCGCGGACGAGACCCTGCTAGAACGACTGCTCGCGTTCATCACCGGCCGCCTGCCGTCGGCCGCCCGTCCCAGCACCTGACGCTGACTGTTCTTCCGGGCTCATCCGCTGCGGGATTCAGGTTGGGTACTGGCGGGGGTGGCTGGTGTAGCTGCGTCCGCTGGGTGTGGTCCATTGCCGGAATCCTGGTGCGGGCTGGGTGACCTGCCAGTTCTTGGCCTGTTTGATCTGGTGATCGTGTTCGCAGACGGCTGAGCCGTTACACATACAGGTGGCTCCGCCGGCCTCGTACGGTTCGGCGTGCTCGTAGTCGCATGTCCTGGCGGGGCGGGCGCAGCCGGGGCGGGTGCAGGTGCCGTCCCGGATCTCGGTCAGGTGGCGGAGCAGATCGCTGGGGTCGTGCTGCTCGGTGCGGTAGCGGTGGTCGCATTCTTGGACGGCGACCGGGTAGAGGGTGAACGGCCGGACCTGGTCTCCGGGGAGGCTGATCTGGACGGTTCCGGCATTGTCGGCTTTGGCCTGGTTGGTCCGTGGGTTCGGTGGGGGACATCCGTGCCAGGTCGCCCAGCCGTTGCGGTCGGTGAGGGTCAGGTGCCATGGGGTCTGGTCGCTGGCTGCCGCGGTGGTGGCGAGCTGGCGGACCAGGCCGGGGTCGATGGCGCCGAGCCCGGCGGCTTCGCCCGGGTTGCTGGCGAAGCCGAGGATGGTGAGCAGCGGCAGGATCCATTCCGGTGCGGTCAGGTGGATCCGCTTGGGTGCTGCCTGGTCGGTCTCGGTGGCGGTGCCGAGGGGGTTGCGGCCGGTGAGCTTGTCGGTGAAGGCCCGTGCGCGGAGCTTGTCCATCCCGCCGGTCATCCCGGCTTTCTTGTACTCCTGGGCGCGCTGCTGGACGGCCGCCTCGGCGTCCAGCGCGTCGACCGGGTTGAGGCCGGATGCCTGGATGGCTGTGGTCCCGGCCGGTTCCCGCCAGGATGCGACCCGGGCGTTGCGTTCGGCGTCGGCGCGGCGTTTCTCGGCGGCTTCCGGGTCGGCAGCGATGGCCGCCCGCTCGATGAGCTTGCGCAGCTCGCCGGGTGTCTTGTCGGCGAAGGTGCCGCCGGCCTGCAGCAAGCCGAGCTTCTCGGCGTTCCAGGCGGCTTGGTTGTCCAGCGGCCCGGTGACGTCGGCCATGATTGAGGCTTTCAGGTAGTCCACCTGGCCGGCTTCGAGCGCGGCGGCGGTGGCGGTCAGCCGGGTGGCCAGCGTGACTGCCAGGGTCACCAGCCGGTCGGTGGCCTGCTTGGACATGGCCAATGCCAGCGCGGCTTCCTCGGCCACGCTGTCGTCCCACCCGGCCGGTACCTCCGGCGCGATGTCGGCCGGGCCGGTCACCGTGCCCAGTGCCCGGATGCCACGCCGCCGGACCAGTTCCACCAGGGCGGTGAGTTTCTGCGAGCAGGCCCAGGACTCGACGGCCGCCCACCGGCCCAGGGCCCCGGTGAGCTCGTCGTCATCGAGGCTCCGGTACCGCCGGTCCGGTCCCGCTGCCTGTTCCAGGACACCCGCCAGCTTCGCTGACGGGCGGGCCGTGTCCAGGGTCTCGCCTTGAGAGAATCCGCTGTGATCTGCCATTGCCCGTTCACCCCGTTCCCGGTCGGGGGGCTCCCGGCACCTGTGCTGCCGGGCCTCCCGGTAATCGGTTTAATATTCGAATCATACCACGGATTCTTTACAGATCGAATCTAGAAACGACTATCGCAGATGATGGGCAAAAATGCTGACATATCGCCCCGAGGGCAAGGGGTGAAAACGGGGTAAATGGGGGGACAGGGGCGGTGCGCGGGGACGGGAGGTCGGGGAACCGGGAGGGTGGGACGGATGCTCGACGCGAACATCATGATTCGAGCCAGTTGATCGATGCCGCGGGGCTCCCCCCGGATGCCCGGCAACTCCCGAATGCGCCCTTGACGGTACCTTGGCCCATTGGTACATTACTCAAGTAATGAACCAATGAACGAGGGATGCGATGCAGTTGCGGGAGATGACTGGACTCGATGAGGGCGCGCCGCTGTTCGCCCAGGTCGCCGAGCGGCTGGCCGCGGAGATCGCGGATGGCGGCCTGGCCGAGGGCGAGCGAGTTCCATCGAGCAACGAACTGGCCGCCTACTACCGGATCAACCCGGCCACCGCCGCCAAGGGCATCAACACGCTGGCCGATGAGGGGCTGCTGGAAAAGCGTCGCGGCATCGGGATGTTCGTCGCGAGCGACGCACGGCGGCGGCTGCTGGAACAGCGTCGCAAGCAATTTACCGAGCGCTATGTCGAGCCGATGGTCGCCGAGGCGAACCGGCTCGGCATTGGCACGGAAGAACTGGGCGAGTTGATCCGCGAGACCAGCAACGTCCAGGAAGGACTGACGCTGTGACGCCAGTGATTTCGGTGACCGGGCTCACCCGCCGCTACCGCGGCCATGTCGCCCTGAACAATGTCAACTTCGACGCCCAGGACGGGGCGATCACCGGCCTGCTCGGCCGCAATGGCGCGGGCAAGACCACGCTGATGCGGATCATCGCCGGGCAGGAGTTCGCCTCCGCGGGCGACGTCCGGGTCTTCGGCGCCAATCCGGTGGAAAACGACCCGATCCTGCGCCGGATGGTGTTCATCCGCGAGGACCAGGCCTACCCCGACTTCAAGGTCGGCCACGCGCTGCGGGCGGCCGCGTGGTTCTATCCCAACTGGAGCGGCGACCTCGCCGACCGCCTGCTGGCCGACTTCGACCTGCCCGCGAACCGGCCGATCAAGAAGCTGTCCCGCGGAATGCGGTCGGCGCTCGGCATCGTGATCGGCCTCGCGGCCCGGGCCGAACTGACGATGTTCGATGAGCCGTACGCTGGCCTGGACGCGGTGGCCCGCCAGGTGTTCTACGATCACCTGCTCACCGACTACGCGGCTTTCCCGCGGACAGTGCTGCTGTCCACGCACCTGATCGACGAGACCGCCGGGCTGCTGGAATGGGTCATGGTGATGGACAAGGGCCGGGTCGTGATCGAGGCTACGGCGGACGATCTGCGCGGCGTGGCCACCAGGGTGAGCGGCCCGGTCCTCGCCGTGGACGAGTTCACCGCCGGACGCTCGGTCTGGGAGAGCCGCCGGATGGGATCGCAAGCCTCCGCGGTCATCGTCGGCCCGCTCGCGGAGCCGGATCGCGCCTCGTCCAGGACCACGCACCTCACGCTTGAGCCGCTCTCCCTGCAGGAACTGGTGGTCCAGGCCGCCGGCCGCTCCGCGCCTGACGAACATATAAGGACGAACGCATGAACGCGTTGATCAACGTAGCCCGGTACCACCTCGTCAACCGAGTCAACTACCTGGCGATACCCTGGCTCTGGCTGGGATTCGCCTTCGTCGCGGACCTGGTCATCTTCGCCATGATCCCAGTGAGCCACCATCTGGTCCCCACCGCCCATGGCATCGTCCAGGTCCAGAACACCTCGGGCCGCTACGCCGGCGGACTGGCCGCGATCGTGCTGATCTTCCTCGTCCTGGGAGTGCAGAGCGTCTCCAAGTCGCTGCCGTTCGCCCTCGCCCTCGGCGTGAGCCGCCGCACCTACTACACCGGGACCGCGCTGCTGGCCGTCACGCTCGCCGTCGGCTACGGGCTGGTGCTCACCGCGGCGCAGGCCATCGAGCGGGCCACCAACGGCTGGGGACTGTCCACGCACATCTTCCGCGTGCCGTACATCCTCAACGGGCCCTGGTACCTGACCTGGCTGACCACGTCCGTGGTGCTGGCCCTGCTGTTCGTTTACGGCATGTGGATCGGCATCATCTACAAGCGGTGGAACCTGATAGGAGTGCTGACCTTTGTCGCCGCCGAGGTCATCGTCCTGCTCGTCCCCGCACTGCTGATCAGCTGGTCGCACTCCTGGGCGGGCATCGGTCACTTCTTCACCGCGCTGTCGGCGGCCGGGCTGACCGGGGTGCTCGCCGCGCTGGCAGCGGCCCTGCTGGCGGGCGGCTACGCCACCATCCGCCGCGTCACCATCTGATCCGGGATGAGGGCTTCCGACGCGGACCGGGACCTAGCGGTAGACATCCTCCGCGTCGCCGCGGGGGAGGGGCGGCTCACCGCGGCCGAACTGGACGAGCGCCTGGAGACCGCGCTGACCGCCCGCACCATCAGTGAACTAGTTACGCTGACCGCCGACCTGCCAGCCGGCACCATGCTGCAACGCCCCGGCCAGGACCACGACGACCCGGCCGGCGGCCGGTGGACGTCCCTGCGGTCACTGCTTGATAGCCCCCGGACGTACCGGCTGCTGCCGGATTGACCAGGCAGTGCTGCCTGGCGCGCGACGAACATTTAATCGCGCGACGAACACTTAATTCAGCGTTATTATGCCGCTTCGGGGGTTTTCGCATGGTCGTGGTCGGTGGCGTGCCGTTCGTTGTGCCCTGATGGTCCTCAGATGGAGGTACGCACGTGGATTCCGCGACGCCGGACATTCGCGGGCCATGGAGATACCTGCTGTGGATGGCCGCCAGTCACCGGCGTGTCTTCGTGCTCGATTGTGTCTTCAATGTGCTGTGGGTGGCGGGACTGGGGCTGACGCCCGCCGCCATCGGAGAGGCCATAAACGCCGGCCTGATAGCGAGGAACCAGACGGCGCTGGTCATGCAGTTCGTCACCCGCCAGGCATGCGACCTCGGAGCGACGGTCAGCCGGCGGGTAACGGCCGGGGATCTTGTCACCGTCGGCGTCTCGGACATCAGCCTGATCGGCGAGTCGCTGGAGGTCGGCGCCCGGGGGGTGGGTGGTGCGGTCGGGTTCGTCTTCGTCGCGGTACTCATGCTGACCGCATCATGGCAGGTCGGACTGCTGGTGCTGATCGCGGTGCCGGTCATCCTGCTTATCACCACCCGGCTGAGCCGGCTGCTGCGAGAGCGGCAGGGGCAGGTGCGGGCACAGCAGCGCGAGCTGACCGACCAGGCTGTCGATATCGTGCGAGGCCTGCGGGTCCTTCGCGGGTTCGGCGGTGAGCAGATGTTCGCCGGCCGGTACCGCGGCGGATCGCAGCAGCTCCGGTTCACGGTGCTGCGGCAAGCACGCGCGTCGGCGATGCTGGGAGCGGCCAGCACGTTCCTGCCGGGCCTGCTGCTCGTCGGCGTGGTGGCGCTATCCGCGGAACTGGTCCTGTCCAGGCACCTGAAGGCCGGGGAGATGGTGGCCTTCTACGGCTACGCCGCGTTCCTGTCCAGTCCCATCAGCCGGATGACGTTTGCCGTCAGCAAGGCCATGCAAGCCCATGTGGCCGCCGCGAACGTCACCCGGTTGCTCCGCCTGAAACCGGACATCGGACCTGGGCCGGATGCGGACTCCAACCCAGTCAGCCCGGGCGTGCTGGCCGACCCCGATTCCGGCCTGCTGGTGCCCGCGCACGGGCTCACCGCCGTCGTGTGCTCGGCGGGCGACGCGGTCGCGCTGTCTGACCGGCTGGGGCGGTACGTCGAGTCCGGTACGACGTATGACGGCCAGCCGCTGGGAACGCCGCCGCTGGCGGACGTGCGCGAGCGGATCCTGGTCGCCACCGCTGACGCGCACCTGTTCGCCGGGCCGCTACGACGCGAACTCGATCCCGCCGGCCGGCTGGACGGCTCGGATGACTTGCTGTGGGCGGCCATCGACGCGGCCGCTGCCCGGGACATCATCGAGGCGCTGCCGGATCAGCTCGAGACCAGCATGGCCGCGGGGGGCAGGGAGTTCTCCGGCGGCCAGCAGCAGCGGCTGCGGCTGGTCCGCGCCCTGATGGCCGATCCGGAGGTGCTGATCCTGATCGATCCCGCCAGCGCGGTCGACGCGCATACCGAGAGCAGGATGGCGGCGGGGATCGAGCGACTGCGCCAGGGCCGTGCCACCGTCGTGTTCACCACGAGCATCCTGCTGCTGAACCGCGCCGATCGCGTGGCCCTGGTCATCGACGGCACGGTAGCGGCCGAAGGGAGCCATGACTCGCTGATGGGGGACGCGCGGTACAGGTCCATGGTCGAGCGGGGCATGGCCGTCGCATGAGCGTCCTGCCGGTCGCCGCGAATCGTGAGCTCGGTGCGTACGCGCGGCGTGTTATCCGCACTTACCAGGCCGAATTCGGCCTGGTAGTTGGCCTGCAGTCGCTCGGGGCGATTGCCGGGCTCTTCGCCCCGTGGCTGCTCGGCGGCCTGGTCGCGGACGTGACGCACGGCCACGACACGGTGCTGCGCACGATCCTGCTGATCCTCGGTTTCCTGGCCGCCCAGGCGGTGCTGGTCCGGCTAGCCAGATACGCCGCGGCCGCGCTCGGCGAGAAAATCCTGGCCGAGCTGCGCGAGGAGTTCGTGACGGACACCCTGGCGCTGCCACCGGAGATCATCGAGGACGCGGATGGCGGCGACCTGCTAACCCGGACCACCCGGGACGTCGACCTGCTGTCCCAGACGGTTCGCGCCGCGATCCCGGCGACGATGACCGCGCTAGCCGTCATCGTCTTCACACTCGGGGCCCTGGTGCTGGTCAGTCCGCTCCTGGTGCTGCCGTGCCTGATCCCGGTACCGGTGCTGTTCGGCGCGACCCGGTGGTACCTGCGGCGCGCGCACGAGGGGTACCTGCGCCAAGCCGCTTCTTACTCCCGGCGGCGCTGGTAACCCAGGAGCATCATGTCTTCCGCGGCACGCTGCGGGACAATCTCGCCATCGCGAGACCGGGTGCCACCGACGACGAGATGGCCGCCGCCTTGGCCGCCGTCGACGCGTGGGATTGGGCCGAGCCGCTAGGCCTGGACAGTGCCGTCGGCCCTGGAGGGCAAGCGCTGGATCTGGCGAAGGTGCAGCAGCTGGCGCTGGCGCGGCTCGTCCTGGTGAACCCGGAAACCCTCATCCTGGACGAGGCGACCTCGCTGCTGAATCCCCGCGCGGCGCGGCACCTGGAACGGTCCCTGGCCGCCGTCGTGCGCGGCCGGACCGTGATCGCCATCGTGCACCGCCTGCACACCGCCCGGGACGCCGACCGGATCGCGGTTCTCGATGACGGCCGGATCACCGAGCTGGGCACCCATGAGGAGCTACTCAGCAACGCCGGCGATTACGCGGCACTGTGGCGCGCCTGGCAGGGCCAGCCATCCGTCCTTCCATGACATATCTTCCCAACCAAGCACTTGCTTGGTAGCGTGAGCGGCGTGCGGTTCACACCGGAGGATGAAGAGTTCCGCATCCGGGTACGCCAGTGGCTTGCGGAGAACGTCCCAAGCGAGCTGCGCGGCATCGGCGGCCCCGGTCGCGAGCACGAGGCGTTCGCCGAACGGCTCGCCTGGAACCAGCGGCTGGCCGAGTGCGGCTGGACCTGCCTGGGGCTGCCGTCGCGCGGCGCGCCGCTCAGCCAGCAGGTCATTTTCCACGAGGAGTACGCGCGCGCCGACGCCCCCGCCCGGGTGGCGATCGTCGGCGAAGAACTCGCGGGCCCGATGATCGCCGCGTTCGGCACCGAGGAACAGAAACGGCGATTCCTGCCGGCGATTGAAGACGTCACCGAACTGTGGTGCCAGGGGTTCTCCGAGCCGGGCGCGGGCTCCGACCTGGCCTCGGTGTCGACGTCCGCGCGACTCGACGGAGAGAGCTGGGTCATCACCGGGCAGAAGATCTGGACCTCGCTCGCGCACGTCGCCGACTGGTGTTTCGTGCTGGCTCGCACCACGGCCGGATCGAGACGATCCACCGGGCTGTCGATGCTGCTGGTCCCGATGCGTCAGCCGGGAATCACGGTGCGGCCGATCACGCAGCTCACCGGCACCTCGGAGTTCAACGAGGTGTTCTTCGACGAAACCCGCACCGACGCCGCCAACATCGTGGGGGAACCCGGCGACGGCTGGCGGATCGCCAAGGCGACGCTCGCGATCGAGCGGGGCGCGGCCATGCTGGGACAGCAGGTCGCCTTCCGCCGCGAGCTCGGCGCGCTCACCGCCATGGCACCCGATGACCCGCTGATCCGCCACGATCTCGCGCGCGCCCGCGACGGGCTGGAAGCCATCCGCGCGTACGCGCTGGACACGATCGGCGAACCTTCCGAGACCGCTCCGTCCGTGCTGAAGATCATGTGGTCGCGCTGGCATCGTGATCTCGGTGACCTGGCGATGCGAATCCGCGGCGCGCCCGCCATGCTCGCGCCGGCGGGCTACGACGAGTGGCAGCGGATGTACCTGTTCAGCCGGGCCGACACGATCTACGGCGGCTCGGACGAGATCCAGCACGAGATCATCGCGAACCGCGCGTTGGGCCTGCCACGGACATGAGCGAGGGTCTGCTAGCGGGCAAGGTCGTCGCGATCACCGCCGCGGCGGGCACCGGCATCGGATCGGCGACCGCCCGTCGCTGCCTGGAGGAGGGCGCGTTCGTCGTCGTCAGCGACCATCACGAACGCCGCCTCGCCGCCGTGACCGACGACTTCACGACCGATTTCGGGGACCGCGTCTGGTCGCTGCCGTGCGACGTCACCGACGAACTCGCCGTCCAGGCACTCATCACCGGCACGGTCGCGCACTTCGGCCGTCTAGACGTGCTGATAAACAACGCTGGTCTCGGCGGCACCAGCTCGGTGCTCGACATGACCGACGATCAGTGGTTTCGCGTCCTAGACATTACGCTAAACGGCGCGTTTCGTTGCCTGCGAGCCGCGCTTCGCCAGATGGTCGCGCAAGGCAGCGGCGGGGCGGTCGTCAACAACGCATCGGTGCTCGGCTGGCGAGCCCAGCCGGGACAAGCGCATTACGCCGCCGCGAAGGCGGGTGTCATGGCGCTCACCCGCTGCGCGGCGATGGACGTCGCGTCCCATGGGATCAGGGTCAACGCGGTCGCCCCCTCGCTCGCGGCTCATCCGTTCCTGGAGAAGGTCACCAGCGCCGAAGTCCTGGCCGAGCTGGAACAACGCGAGGCGTTCGGCCGCGCCGCCGAGCCGCGCGAGGTGGCCAACGTCATCCTGTTCCTCGCCAGTGACCTGGCCTCCTATCTCACCGGCGAGGTGATCTCGGTCAGCAGCCAGCACCCGTGACGGCTACCGGGCACGGCCCCACGGGAAATAGAAGTCGAAGTCCTTGATCTCGCGGGCCAGGAAGTCCGGACCCTTCCTGTTCACGATCGCCAGCTTGGTCACGACCACCGCGCCGGTCTTGATGGCTTCCGGCATGAACCCGTAGGACTCGAGTTGCTGGCGGGTGATGGTCATGCCATCCCCGGACATGATGAAGTCGTCCACCACCAGCATCTTGGTCGCTATCAGGTCACGAACCCCGTGCGGGATGTACACGGTGGTCTTGGATCCGCCGATCGCGTCGAAGCCAGGGATGGCGGAACCTCCGGGAGCGTCTAGGTGCCCCGCGGTGATGATCGGGATCTGCCGGCGCAACTCTCGCGCTACCAGGTGGCCGACGATAGCGCCGCGGTCACTGGTGGCGAGGATGAAGTCGGGCATGAACCCCGATCGGTCGACTGCCCGCGCCAGATCGGACGCGGCATCGCGGAACCTGGGCCAGTCCAGGTCGCGCTGCCGCCTGTGCAGCCTCTCCGCACGGATGTACTGCCAGATCGCGAGCCCGAAGCTCAGCACCGTGATAATCGCCAGCGCGACACTCAGCATGTGACGACTGTGCTCCGGTAGACGTGACTTGGGCAAGATCCCGCGGCGACCGGAGTCCAGCGCGACCGATGCGAACGCCTTGTTCGCATCGGTCGCGCTGGTGAATTGTAATGGCCGCTAACGCGGGATGGACGCGCCTCGTTTAGAGGCCGAGCGCTGCCAGCACGGCATTGAGCAGCGCAGAAATCGTGCTAAGGCTGCCACCACTATTCAGCAGGTTAGTGATGTCGCATAGCAGGTTTCCGAGGAGATTACCCACGCCAGGAACCGCTGTAATCGTGAGATGCACCTGGTTAAGGGTAACCACCAGGCCGAGCAGGTTCAGGTTCAACGGGCCGAGGGTGAGGTTCAGAATGCTGCATACGTTCGTCGCCGCGTTTGTAGCGCCGGTGTTGACGGAGTCGGTGACCGTCTGGTCCACCGTGCCGATCTGCGTGCCGTCCGCGTCGGTGAGGGTTCCCTTCAGCACTCCAGTGGCCTCCAGGACGCCGTCTACCACGCTGAACTTCCGCGGAGTGAACGTGCCGGTGAAGGTGCCTTCGCCGTCGCTGTTGGTGAACGTACCGGTCACCGTCGAGATTAGCTGACCTGGCGACGAGGACGTCGCCGCCGCAGTCGCGGTGTGGCTGGGTGCGGTTACTGCGGCGCTCGCGGCGGCTGTGCCCAGGCCGACCGCCACGACGAGCGTACTGGCTGCAAGGACAGTGAGAATTCGCAGGTGGGGTAGTTTCATTTCTTCCTCTCTGGTTGTACTCCGTTATTGACCATCTCCGGGTAACCAGCTGCGGCACTGCTAAACAGACGAGTAACAAAAAAATTATTCCGTGACTACGAGAGAATCGCGTTTATCCAGGTGAACACGCATATCACGAAGTGATACTTTTGCCTCGTGGAATTTTAAGTTTCCGGGCAGATCATATACGCCATCGGCTCAGCAATCACAGCTGTGTAAGCGTGGACCGATTGCACCAGTGATACGAATAAGAGCGTGGAAGCTCAGCTGCTGCTGGTGCATAGCCCGCTGGTCGGCCACCGGACGTGGGAACCGATCGCGAACGACCTGGCCGGGGCCGGATACGCGGTGGCCGTTCCCGATCTGGCCAGCACTCTCACGGCCGGGACGCCGTATCATCTGCGCCAGGCTCAGGTGATCGCCGACAGCGCGGCCGGCCAGCCAGCTGTAGATGCTCCGCCCACCACCCCAGCGATGGGCCACCGATGGCGCCAGAGCGCCAGCGATGGGCCACCGATGGCGTCGTAGGACGGGGTCCTAGATCCGTTCGATGATGGTCGCGGTGGACATGGCGCCGCCCGCGCACATGGTGACCAGGGCGGTGCTCGCGTCGCGGCGCTCCAGTTCGTGCAGCGCCGTGGTGAGCAGCCGGGCGCCGGTCGAACCGACCGGGTGGCCCAGGGCGATCGCGCCGCCGTTGACGTTCACCCGGTCCTCGTCCGGCTTGTGCATCCGCATCCAGGACAGCGCGACCGACGCGAACGCCTCGTTCACCTCGAACAGGTCGATATCGGAGATCGTCATCCCGGCCTGTTCCAGCACCCGCGACGTCGCTTGCACCGGACCGTCCAGGTGGTAGTAGGGCTCCGCCCCGATGAGGCACTGCGCCACGATGCGGGCGCGGGGGCGCAGGCCGAGTTCGTCACATCGTTCTGATGAAAGAAGGAGTACCGCGGCGGCGCCGTCAGAGATCTGCGATGAGGTTCCCGCGGTGTGCACCCCGTCGGGCAGGACGGGCTTCAGCGCCGCGAGCGCCGTCAGGCTGGTCTCGCGCAGGCCCTCGTCGCGTGCCACGTCGCCGACCGGGGCGACCTCCCGGTCGAAGCGGCCCTCGGCCCAGGCTGTCCGCGCGAGTTCCTGTGACCGCAGCCCGAACGCGTCGGTCTCCGCCCGGGTGATCCCGCGGCGGGCGGCGATGCGCTCGGCGCCGCCGAACTGGTTCGGCAGGTCGATGGACCACGACTCCGGACGGGGGGAACCGTGCTCGGTGCCCACGTTGGCGCGGAGCGGGACCCGGCTCATGGCCTCGACGCCGCAGGCCACGCCGGCCGAGATGGCACCGGCCGAGATCAGCCCCGCGATGAGATGGGCGGCCTGCTGCGCGGAGCCGCACTGGGCGTCTAGCGTGAAGCAGCCGGTGGTGTAGGGGAGGCCAGCGTGCAGCCACGCGGTCCTGGTGATGTTGTTGGACTGCTCACCGGCCTGCGTCACGCAACCGCCCGCGACCTGCTCCACGAGCGCGGGGTCAACGACGGCCCGGCCGAGCAGCGCGCGCTGGGCAGCGCCCAGTAGTTCCGCCGGGTGCACGTCTGACAGCGCACCGCCACGTTTGCCGATTGGAGTGCGTACTGCCTCGACGATCACAGGGTCACCCATAGCGCTTCCGCCTCCGCCATGATTGAATCAAAACTAGAACGTGTTTCAGTATAGGTCAGGGGAGGCGCTGTGGCCGGTCCAGACATACCACCAGGTTTCGACCCGTGCGATCCAGCTATTTACACCACCCGGGTCCCCGACGAGGAGTTCGCCGAGCTACGGCGGGCCGCCCCGGTCTGGTGGGTGGAGCAGCGGCGTGGCTCGGCCGGGTTCGACGATGACGGTTACTGGGCGGTCACCAGGCACGACGACATCCAGGCGGTTTCCAGGAACCCCGGGGACTTCTCATCCTGGGAGAACACCGCGATCGTCCGGTTCCACGAGGGGATCCCGCGCGAGAGCATCGAGATGCAGCGGTTCGTGCTGCTGAACATCGACCCGCCGCAGCACACCAAGCTGCGCGGTATCGTCTCACGCGGCTTCACGCCGCGGGCGATCGGGAACATGCGGGACGTGATCGCCGAGCGCGCCGACCGGATCGTGCGCGGGGCGCTTGAGCGCGAGTCGGGGAACTTCGTGACCGAGGTGGCCGCCGAACTGCCGCTGCAGGCGATCGCCGACCTGCTCGGCGTCCCGCAGGACGACCGGGGCAAGATCTTCGAGTGGTCCAACCGGATGATCAGCTACGACGACAAGAAGCCCGGTGACGTTGACGAGGATGGGGCGGAGGCGGCCTTCGAGATCCTCGGGTACAGCCTCACGATGGCCGAGGACCGGCGCGGCTGCCCGCGCGACGACATCGTCACCAAGCTGATCAACGCCGAGATCGACGGCCACGCGCTCGACGATGACGAATTCGGGTTCTTCGTGCTGATGCTCGCCGTGGCGGGCAACGAGACGACGCGGAACGCGATCGCGCACGGCATGCAGGCGTTCTTCGACCATCCCGAGCAGTGGGAGCGGTTCAAGGCGGAACGCCCGGCGACGGCGGCGGACGAGATCGTGCGCTGGGCGACGCCGATCACCGTGTTCCAGCGGACGGCGACCCGCGACACGTCACTCGGGGGGCAGGACATCAAGCAGGGTGACCGGCTCGGACTGTTCTACCGGGCGGCGAACTTCGATGAGTCCGTGTTCACCGACCCGGACACATTTAACATCACCCGCGATCCGAATCCCCATCTCGGTTTCGGCGGATATGGTACCCATTACTGCCTGGGTGCGTCGCTCGCGAAGCTCGAGATCGAGACGATGTTCAACACGATCGCCGACCTCATGCCGGACATCCGGCGACTCGGCGATCCGGTCCGCCTGCGTTCTGGGTGGATCAACGGAATCAAGGAACTTCCTGTTAGCTATAGATAGAGGGGAGCCGGTATGCCGGTGAAATACCTGTCCAAGGAATGGGCTGACGAGTTCAACACCAGCGCAGCGGCCGCGAACACCGCGCCGTACCGGGGCAAGAACGCGACATTGCTAAACGTCGTTTCCGACGCCCCCGACGGCGAGGTGCGGTACGTGATCCGGTTCAGCGGCGACTCCGCGTCTATCACCCTGGGAGATCTGGAAAACCCGGACGTGACGATGAGCCAGAACTACGAGAACGCGTCCGCGATCAACAAGGGCGAACTCGACGGGCAGCGCGCGTTCATGCAGGGCAAGGTCAAGATCAGCGGCAAGATGGTCAAGATGATGCAGCTCCGCGGCGCCCTGGCCGAGGTCTCGAAGGTCCTGGGCACCATCGACACGGAGTACTGAGGCCCGCAGGACCGCGCCCGCCGTCGCCCTGCGCGTGTACGTGTCCCTGCGCGCCCGTTTTGCGGTGGTGTGCGCCGCCCCTCGCCCGCGCGCCCGTTTTGCGAATGGCGATCCC
>JBEKHI010000171.1:0-15921 GCA_050012355.1 Streptosporangiaceae bacterium
CGACGATGTGTACCGGGTGCCGGCCGGCACGTTCCACAGCAGCGTCGCCGAGTGCGGGAGGGACGGGGAGGTGGGCGGGGGGGCGACCGCCACGGTCGCGCTCGGCACCATGGTGTCGGGCGGCGCCGACCTGTCGCTTGGCGACCTGGCGTCCGGGACCCACCGGGTGCGGCGCACCCGGCTCGGCGCGCGGTACACCCAGGACCTGGCGCGGATGGTGGCCGACCGGTACCGGGCCACGTGATCAGCCGGTGATCAGCAGGGCGGCGACGGAGACGGCGAGGCCGGTGACCGCCAGGCCCGCCCCGGTGAGCACGAACGTGCGCATCGGCACCCGTACCCCCGCGCTCCGGCAGCGTTCGTAGCACAGCAGGGTGGCGAGTGACGCCCACGGAGTGATGATGGGACCGATGTTGGTGCCGATCAGCAGCCCGAGCAGCTGAGTGTGGTTGGCCAGCGGCACCACCGCCTCACCCGACAGATAGGCGGGCAGGTTGTTCACGATGTTCGCCAGGCCAGCGCCGACCGCCGCCGCCCGGAAGGTGCCGTCGGCGCCGCCCGAGGTCCCGATCAGCGTCGACAGCACGGGGTTGAGCAGGTGCAGGCTGATGGTCTGCATGACGAGGAACAGTCCGGTGACGAACACCGGCAGCCGCCACGGGATCAGCGACCAGCGCAGCTCGCGGCGCCGCCGGATCGCGAACGCGACGAGCAGCACCACCATCGCGATCGCCGACGCCACCTGCAGCGGGACACCGCCGAGTATCGCCCCGATGAAACTCACGCAGGCCAGGGCCGCCACCCGCAGCAACACCGCGTCCGGCGCTCGGAACGGCGGTGGCGGGACGTACCGGGCCGCGCCGCCGCGGCTGCGGCGGTTCCAGTAGAACAGCCACAGGAACAGGCCGGTCGCGGCGATCGAGCCGGCCTGGGCGAGCCACATCCGGCTGGCGAACTCGACCGGCGCGAGCGCGACCCGGTTCGCGGCCAGCAGGTTCGTCAGGTTCGACACCGGTAGCAGCAGGCTGGCGGTGTTGGCTAGCCACGTGGTGGTCATCGCCAGCGGCAGCGGCGGCACATCCAGCGAGACGGCCAGCGCCAGCATCACCGGGGTGAGCAGCACGGCGGTGGTGTCCAGGTTCAGGGTGATCGTGGTGACCGACGCGAAAACCACGCACAGGCCGAACAGCGCGGCGAACTTCCCGCCGGCGCTCCGCGCCAGCCGGGCCGCGATCACGTTGAACAAGCCCGCTTGCGCGGTCAGCTCGGCGAGCACCAGGACGGTGGCGAGAAACAACAGGATCGGCCAGATCCTGCGCATGATGTCGTCGGCGTCACTGGTGGGCAGCAGCCCGGTGCCGACGCAGATACCGCCGGCCACCAGCAGGATGATCGCGATCCAGTCCAGCGCCCCAAGCCTGGGCGTGTTCTGCACTGGTCGGTTCTGATCGTCTCCCGTCGTGATCGTTTCTGACTGCTGCGGTGGCACACTTTTCATCGTTTCACATCGCGGAGCCGTGCACTCTAGCGGCACTCCGTGGCGGCTAGCGATACTTATGTAATGGCGGAAAAGGCCCAGCGGCCGCAAGTGGACTTCTTCGTCAGCTATTCGCCGGCGGATGAGGGCTGGGCGAGCTGGATCGCCTGGGAGCTGGAGAGCGCCGGCTACCGCACGGTCCTGCAGGCCTGGGACTTCGTTCCTGGCACCAACTTCATCGACTTCATGGACCGCGGTCTCACCCAGGCCAGGGCGGTGATCGCGGTGCTGTCCCACGCTTACCTGAAGTCCAGGTACGGACGCCTTGAGTGGCAGAGCGCGATCCGCGCGGACCCGGATGACCCGTCCCGCAAGCTGATCACGGTCAAGATCGACGACAGCCCGCTGGAGGGCCTGCTCGCCACGATCACCTACGTCAACCTGGCGGGCGTCACCGATCCGGCGACCGCGCGCGGACGGCTGCACGGCCGGGTCCGGCAGGCGATGGCCGGGCGCGCCAAGCCATCTGGTCCGCCCGGTTTCCCGTTCCCTGGTGCCCGGGACGTCGGCGGCGAGCCCGGTCCGCTATTCGACGACCACGGCTGGACCGACGACGCCCCGCGCAGCCGGCGCAAGCCCGCCACCGCCCCGGTCTACCCGGCCGGCCATCAATCCGAGCCGCGGACCAGGACGGCGCTATCCATCCTGCACGTCGCCGGACCGCGTTTCGGCCGCGGCCAGACCGAGCGCGGGCTGCCGTCGGACGCGGCCGCGCTGCAGGAACGGATCTGGGCCGGAGTCACCCAGCTGGCCGACTCCGGACTCCCCCAGCCCGAACTGCTGGTGATCAGCGGCGACCTGACCGAAACCGGCAGCCCACGCGAGTTCGACCAGGCCGTCACGTTCGTCACCGGGCTGCGGGCCGCGCTCAGCCTGGAATCCGGCCGCACCATCCTGGTGCCCGGCGGGCACGACGTGACCAGGCGGGCCTGCGAGGCGTACTTCGCCAACTGCGAGGCCGACGACGTGCCGCCGCGCCCGCCGTACTGGCCCAAGTGGCGGCACTTCAGCCGCGCGTTCGAGGAGCTGTACCGCGGTCTTGAGTCGGTGGCGTTCGACCGGACCGCGCCCTGGACCCTGTTCGCGGTACCTGAGCTACGGACGGTGGTCGTCGGCGTCAACTCCACCATCGCCGACAGCCACCGCCCGGAAGACCACTACGGCTGGATCGGGGAATCGCAGGCCGCCTGGTTCGCCGAGCGGCTGCGCTCGTATGAAGAGGCGGGCTGGCTCCGGCTGGCGGTCACCCAGCACGCGCCCGGCGAACTGCGCGACGCCGGCACTCTGGACCGGCTGCTCGGCCGCCGGGCCAACCTCTGGCTGCACGGCCCGGGAACCACGGTCGCACTGGAATCCGGGCTCCTGACGTCGGGGGCCGGCTGGGCCGGGCAGCACCGGCTGGTGATCCTCGGGGCCGACGCGCTGACGATCGCTGCCGAGCAGGCCGATCCGGTGACCACCGCGGTCAGCTGGCACGCCGCCGACGGCACCTTCACCCCCGCCGCGGCCGCACGTGACTCCGCGGCGGCGCCGCACGAGCTGGCCTCGCCCGACTCGGTGACCGGCCGCGCGGCCACCCCGGCCGGCCAGCTGCTCGGCCGGCTGGCCGAGGTCGTGGAGGCCGGGTATCCGGGCGCTAAGGTGCGGCCGGTCACCGAGCATCCGCCGCACCTGCTCGTCACCCGCACCGAGGACGGCTTCGTGCGGCAGTGGCGGATCGGCGCGCACGTCGGCGAGGTCACCCGCAGCGACGTCGACAACTTCGTCGCGATCTTGCACACTGGCGAGCCGGAGGCCGGTTCTGAGTTCGTCTACGAGGGACCGCGGCCTCCCCAGACGCTGCGCGACGAGGCGCTGCGCCGCGGCGTGCGGCTGCGCAGCTTCATCGAGTTCCAGGGACTGCTCGACCTCAGCGACTACGTGGCCCGGCAGACCGTCCGGCTCAGTTCCGACTCCCGGTACCCGCCCGGGCTCTACGTACCGCAGCGGTTCCGTGACCTGGACACGCCGGACGCGCCGCCGAGCGAAGACCTGGTGGAGGAGCTGCTGCAGCAGCTCGCCACGCCGTACGGCCGGTTCGTGCTGCTGCTCGGCGACTTCGGCCGCGGCAAGACCTACGCGCTGCGCGAGCTCGCCCGGCACATCCCGTCCCGGCTGCCGCACCTGGTGCCGATCTACATCGAGCTGCGCGCGCTGGACAAGGCGCACACGGTCGACGGGCTGGTGGCCGCGCACTTGGCCAACCACGGCGAGGAGCACATCGACCTGAAGGCCTTCCGTTACATGCTGCGGCAGGGCCGGATCGTGCTGCTCTTCGACGGCTTCGACGAACTGGTCACCCGGGTCAGCTACGACCGCGCGGCGGATCACCTGCGTACTCTGCTGGAGGCCGTCGAGGGGTCGGCGAAGGTGATCCTGGCCAGCCGCACCCAGCACTTCAAGTCGCACGCGCAGGTGCTCACCGCCCTCGGTGAACGCGTCGACCTGCTGCCGCACCGCCGGGTCCTCGACATCGCCGAGTTCACCGAGGCGCAGATCCGCGCCTATCTGGCGAACCGGTACGACAGTGAGACCGAGGCGGACGAGCGGATCGGGCTGCTGCGCGGCGTCCAGGACCTGCTCGGCCTGTCGCGGAACCCGCGGATGCTGGGCTTCATCGCCGACCTGGACTCCCAGCGGCTCGCCGCCGTCGCCAGCGCCGGGCCGGCGCTGTCGGCGGCCGCGCTGTACCAGACCCTGCTCCAGGGCTGGCTGAGCTATGAGGAGAACCGCACCCAGGGAACGCCCGGCAGTCCCGCCGGGCTGAAGGTGGCCGAACTGTGGCGGGCGGTCACCGCGCTAGCCATGCGGGTGTGGGACTCGGGCGAGCCGTTCCTGCGGCTGGCCGAGATCACCGAATCGCTCGGCACCTCGCTCGTCGAGCTGACCAGCGAAACCGCGCAGCCAGACTCCCAGACGGCGCACACCGTCGGGACTTCCAGCCTGCTGTTCCGCACCGACGAGGGCCTGTTCGGTTTCATCCACTCCTCGGTGACCGAGTTCCTGATCGCCCGCGAGATCGCCCGGCTGCTGGCCGAGGAGCCCGATCCCGGTGTCTCGCCCGCTCCGCTGTCACGCCGCCAGCTGTCCCAGCTCACCGTGGACTTCCTGTGTGACCTGGCCGATACCCGCCGCTGCCAGCGGTGGGTGGAACAGGTGCTGACCGACGCCGGGGCCGACAGCGTCGTCCGCGCCAACGCGCTGAAGATCGCCACCCGGCTGCGCACCCCCGCCCGCACCAACCTGCGCGGCGCGCTGCTGCAAGGCGAGGACCTGTCCTACCGCGACCTGCGCCAGGTGGACCTGTCCGACGCCGACCTGACCGACGCCCGGCTGATCGGGGCGAATCTGTCCGGCGGCAACCTGCGCGGCACCACGCTGGTCGGAGCCCGGCTCGACGAGGCCAGCCTGGCCGGCGCGGACCTGCGCGACGCCGACCTGCGGGGGGCCCGGCTGACCCGCGCCGACCTGCGCGGCGCGGAGCTGGCCGGCGGCCGGTGGACCCGGGCCGCGCTCATCGACGTGGTGGCCGACCCGGCCACCCTGGAGGCGCCGGAACTGCGGGACGCGGCCGTCGCGCCGGGACAGCCGCTGATCACCGAGGCGGCGCCCGCGTCGGTCAGCGTGCCGTACGGCTACCACTTCGAGACCGCCCGGCTGCCGGAACCGATCTCCTGGTCGCCGGACGGCGGGGTGCTCGCGGCCGGCTGCGAGGACGGCGGGGTGCTGCTCGCCGACGCGGTCACCGGGCTGCCGCTGCGCACCCTGCGCGGGCACCACGGCCGGGTGTACGCGGTCCGCTACGCCCCCGGCGGGCAGTTGCTGTTCACCGCCGCCAGTGACGGCACACTGCGCGGCTGGAACCCGGTCACCGGGGACTGTGTCATGACCGTCGAGCTCAGCGACAGCGGTGGGGTCTGGCCGCTCGCCGTCGGCCGGACCATGGTCGCGGCCGGCACCGAGGACGGCATCGTCCGGCTGATCGAACCGCGGACCGGACGGATCCGCCAGCAGCTGACCTGCTCGCCCGGGCTGGTGTACACGGTCGCGTTCAGCCCCGACGGCCGCCAGCTCGCCACCGGCGACTCGGCCGGCGACGTCACGCTGTGGGATGTGCCGTCCGGTGAGCCGGTGCACCGGTTCCAGGTGCCCGGACGCCCGGTGTACCGGGTCGCGTTCAGCCCGGACGGGTCGCTGCTGGCCTGCGGTGACGCGAGCGGCACGATCTCGCTGTGGGACGCCAGCAGCGGCGTGCGGCACGCCGAGCTGACCGGCCACACCGCCCGGGTCTACTCACTGTCGTTCCACCCGCAGCAGGCCCTGCTGGCCAGCGGTGACGTCGACGGCGGCGTGCGGCTGTGGGACACGCTGACCGGCCAGCCGCGCCGGGTGCTGTCCGGGCACCGCGGCGGCATCTACCGGGTGCTGTTCTCCCCGGACGGGTCGCTGCTGGCCAGCTGTGACAGCGACGGCGCGGTCCGGGTGTGGGACCCGGCCAGCGGGCAATGCCGTCACGCGATCGACGCCCACCGGTCCTCGGTGTGGCCGCTGGCGTTCTCGCCCGACGGCCGGCGGATGGCGACCACCAGCAACGACGGGACGATCCGGTTCTGGGACCCGTATACCGGCCGGTGTACTCGCACGCTGCGCGGCCACGGCCGCCGGGTCAACTCGATCACGTTCAGCGCCGACGGTGAACTGCTCGCCGCCAGCGGCAGCGACGGCGTGCTCCGGGTGTGGGACGCCGCGCGCGGGGAGCTGGTCAACGACCTGCACGGGCCGTCGGACCTGCTGGTCGGCGGGCTGTTCGCGCCGACCGGCCGGATACTCGCCGCGCCGGGCAACGACGGCGGCATGCACATCTGGGACGCCGGGGACGGCGCCTACCAGCGGGAAATGAACGTGGAGACCGAGCGCGTCTGGGCGGAGGCATTCAACCCGGAAAGCGACCACCTGGCCACCGCCAACGACGACGACACGGTGCGGGTGTGGTACCTGCCGACCGGTCGGCACACCGTCACGTTCTCCGAGCACGCCGGCCGGGTGCGGTGCATCGCGTTCAGCCCGGACGGGGCGGTGGTCGCGACCGGCTGCGACGACCGCAAGGTGCGGCTGTGGGACGCCACGTCGGGCAAGGTCCGCTTGGTGCTGCCCGGGCATGAGAACAGGGTCTACGCGGTGGCCTTCAGCCCCGACGGGTCGGTGCTAGCCAGCGCCAGCACCGACGGCACCATCCGGCTGTGGGACCCGGCCACTGGCGGGGAGCTCGCCAGGATCGACGCGCGGACCGGGCCGCTCTGGGGGCTGGCGTACCACCCGGACGGCTCGATGTTCGCGGTGGCGGGCGGGGACGGCACCATGACCGTGTGGGACGCCGCCGGCACCTTGCTGGCGTCGGTCCAAGCGCACGCGCGCCGGGTGTCGGCGGTGGCCTTCAGCCGCGGCGGCGCGCTGCTAGCCAGCGGCGGCGACGACGGAGCCGTCCGCCTCTGGCGCACGGACGCCGCGGCGCGCGACGCGCTCGACGACCCGGTCGCCACCTCGCTGATCACCCCGCATCTGACCCTGCTCGGCCTGCCGGAAGGCTGGGCCGCCTTCTCCCCCGACGGCCGCTACAAGTCCGGCGGGGCCGCCTCCGGCGAGTTCTGGCACGTCGTTGGCCTATGCCGCTTCGAACCAGGCGAGCTCGACCCCTACCTCCCCGACGTCCGCCGCCTCCCCCTGGACGCCACGTTCTGACCGCCCGCTCCCACGCCCGATGATCATGGTTGGTGCCGCACTGACCATGATCCGCTCGAGGCTGGGATACTCGAGGTCATGGCACGCGACCTGTCTGTCGAACCGTTCCGGGCGCTCCTGGACCCTGAGGCGCTAGCAGAGCTGCGGGACCGGCTCAGCCGCCGTCGGCTGCTCCCGGCGGACACCGACGGGTGGGAGCGGGGCGTGCCGCGGCGCTGGCTCGCTGAACTGCTCGCCGACTGGCTGGCCTTCGACTTCACCGGGTTCCAAGCGCAGCTGGACGAGCTGACCCACCTGCGCGTGCACGTCGAGGGGCAATCGGTGCACCTAGTGCACGCGCCCGGGGTGGGCCCGGACCCGCTGCCGCTAGTGCTGACGCACGGCTGGCCCGGCTCCTTCTGCGAGCATCTGCGGTTGCTGCCGCTACTAACCGACCCGGCCGCCCATGGTGGTGACCCGGCCGACGCTTTCACCGTCGTCGTGCCGTCGCTGCCGGGGTTCGGTTTCTCGGCGTCGCCTCTGCCCGGCGGGCTGACCGCCGAAGCGGTCGCGGGGCTGTGGCACCCGATCATGACCGAGGGGCTGGGGTATCCGCGCTACGCCGCGCACGGCAGCGACCTGGGGGCCGGGGTCACCGCGCGGCTGGCCCGCTCCCACCCCGACGCGGTCGCCGGCATCCACCTGGCCACGCCGGGACTGCCCGCGCCGCCGCGGCCCTGGACGCCGACCGAGCAGGCATACGTCACCGAGGTCCACCGGCAGCGGACAGCCCGCCTTCGACCGGGATCTGCTGCTGGGCACGCTGACCCTCTACTGGGCCACCGGCACCGCCGCGTCCTCGCTGCTGCCCTACTGGGCGGCCAGCCACACGCCCGGCAACGCGCTGCCTGCCGGGGACCCGCCGCCAGTGCCCACCACGGTCAGCGTCTTCGGCGGCGAACGCGTCCCGTTCCCCAAGCCACCCCGGGAACTCGCCGAGCGCTTCTTCACGCTCACCGGCTGGCACGAGCACGACCGTGGAGGCCACTTCCCGGCAGTCGCCGAGCCCCGCCTGCTGGCCGAGACCCTCCGCGACACCTTCCGTCCGCTGCGCCGGCCGAACCAGGCCTAGCAAGCCTTCCGTCCGTCTCCTACCCGCTGTCGATGACCCATTGCTGGCGCTGGGACGCCATCGATGACCCATCGCTGGGGTCGCCTACCAGGGACGGAGCGCGGAACGACCTCGTTTTACCCTCTTTTGCAAAACGACGGGCGGTGCTACTAAGGGACATATGACGCAAACCGAGCGACGTAGCGCCCAGTGGTTCGGAGCCTCCGGGCGCGGCGGCATGACGTACCGCGGCTGGATGCGCAGCCAGGGATTCACCCCGGAGGTGTTCGACGGCAGACCGGTGATCGGGATAGCGACCGCCTGGTCCGAGCTGGCACCGTGCAATGTTCACTTGCACCGGGTCGCGGAGTCGGTCAAGCGCGGAGTATGGCAGTCGGGCGGCTTCCCGCTGGAGTTCCCGGTGATGGCCCTCGGCGAGACGCTGCTGCGGCCCACCGCGATGCTGTACCGGAACCTGCTGGCCATGGAGGCCGAGGAGCTGTTCCGCGCCAACCCGCTGGACGGCGTCGTCTTGCTATCGGGTTGCGACAAGACGACGCCCGGTCTGCTGATGGCGGCCTCAAGCACCGACCTTCCGGCGGTCATGGTGACCGGCGGGCCGATGCTGAACGGCAAGTACCGCGGCCAGGACATCGGCTCGGGGACAGGGGTGTGGCGGCTGGAAGAGGACCTGGTCGCGGGCCGGATCACCCAGGCCGAGTGCGAGTTCGCCGAGGGCTGCATGGCCCGGTCCAACGGGCACTGCATGACGATGGGCACCGCGTCGACGATGGCGTCGCTCGCTGAGGCGCTGGGGATGCAGCTGCCGTACTCGGCGACCTGGCCAGCCACCGACGCGCGCCGCTATGAGACCGCTCAGCGGGCCGGGCAGGTGATCGTGGACCTCGTCGAACAAGACCTGCGCCCGTCGGCGATCATGACCAGGGCGGCGTTCGAGAACGCGATCCGGGTGAACGCCGCGATCGGCGGCTCGACCAACGCGGTGATCCACCTGCTGGCGATCGCCGGACGGCTCGGTGTGCCGTTGAGCATCGATGACTTCGACGTCATCGCCCGTGACATCCCGACCCTGGTCAACCTGCAGCCGTCCGGCGAGTACCTGATGGAGGACTTCTGCTACGCCGGGGGCCTGCCCGTCGTCATGCGCGAGCTCGGCGACCTGCTGCACGGCGACGCGGTCACCGTCACCGGGCGCACCGTCGCGGACAACGTGGCGGACGCGGAATGCTGGAACAGGTCAGTCATTCACGCCCTCGAAGACCCGTTCCAGCCGACCGGATCCGGCACCGCGGTGCTGCGCGGCAACCTGGCGCCGGACGGCGCGGTGCTCAAGCAGTCCGCGGCCTCACCGCAGTTGCTCAAGCACCGGGGCCAGGCCGTGGTCTTCGACTCCCCCGAGGCGTATCACGCGGTCGTCGGGGACCTGGACATCTCCGAGGACTCGGTGCTGGTAATCCGTTACTGCGGGCCGCGTGGCTACCCCGGCATGCCTGAGGTCGCCAACGTTCCGCTGCCGAGAAAGCTGCTGGTCCGCGGGATCCGCGATATGGTCCGGATCTGCGACGGCCGGATGTCGGGCACCGCTTATGGCACCGTGGTGCTGCATGTCGCGCCGGAAGCCGCCGCGGGCGGACCGCTGGCACTCGTCGAGACCGGCGACTGGATCACCCTCGACGTCCCCGCGCGCACCCTGACGCTGGAGGTCCCCGAGGACGAGCTAGCCCGCCGCCGCGAAGCCTGGAATCCGCCGACTCCGGCCGCCACCCGCGGCTGGACCCGCCTGTACACCGATCACGTCCAGCAGGCCGACACCGGCGCCGACCTAGACTTCCTCATCGGCGGCAGCGGCTCTGAGGTCCCACGTCAGTCGCACTGACCTGTATCGACGAGCACCCATTAAAGTGATATCACATTAATAGGTGCTCGGGTCGTCGGCACCAAGACCTCCCGAAGGAGGCATCCCGATGAACGCCTAATCGCGCCATATGAGTACCGCCACCTCCGCTTCTTTGGGTCCGCCCACATCGCTGGCGGCGCTGTCGCGGCCGCCGCGGGCTTCATCTACCTCTCATACGAAGCCTACGGATGGGCCGCCTTCTTCCTGGTTATCGCGGCGCTGAACCTCTCGGGTGGCTCCCGGTACCTCAATGTCGCGCGTTCCGCACCGGCCCGAGCCTTAGCCGGTGAGCACCCGCTAGCCGGCCAGCAGCTTCCTGGTACGCAGCGCCACCTGGAGCTCGAACCGCATGTCCGGATCACGCAGCTGGTCACCGAACAGCTCGTAAATGCGCCGTAGCCGGTACCGCACCGTCTGCGGGTGGACATGCACCTGATGCGCCACCTCGGCGGCGTTCTCGCCAAGCTGCAGCCAGGCCAGCAGCGTCTCCGCGACCCGGTCCCGCTGCGCGGGCCGCAGCCGGGCCAGCGGCGCGAGCCGGGCCGCCCGCAGCATCCCGCCCAGGTCCTCGTCGGCGAAGATCAACAGCGTCGACAGGTGCTGATCGCAGCGAACGGGCGCACCGGTCGTCGCGATCACGCCGCTGCGGGCAAGGGTGAGCGCTTGCCGCGCCCACCGCAGGGACGTCGCGGCGCGGGACAGCGGGACGGCTGGACCAACAGCCGCCGTGATGCCCGGTAGCGCCCGGTCGATCGCCGCCGCCCGCCCCGGCCCGGATGGATCGGGGACGATCAGGCGCGGCTCGGGCGAGGTCCAGTCCGCCAGTACATCGGGCGGCAACGCGTGCCCCGGCGAAGACGACGACGCGGGCGCGTCAAGCACCACCACCGCTACCTGGGCGGGTAGCGGCCAGCCAGCCACCTGGGCGTCAGCGATGAGCTCCGGCCCGGCCTGCGGCTCGGCGAGGATCGTGGCGACCAGGCGGCGGCGAGGGTTCTCCCCGATCTGGGTGGTTGCCTCCGCGTATCCCTTGGCACACGCGGCCGCAAGCTCATCCAGGTACCCGAAGATGGCCTCGCCGACCCGGGTCAGTTCCCGCGTGTCGAGTTCGGCGTCCGCCTCGCAAAGCCAGCGCCAGGCACATCGGGCTCCCAGCCGGAGCGCGTTCTGCAACGCGTCCAAGGGGCGGCCTTCACGGGCCGCCGCGTACCCGAGTGCCCGGAACTCCGCCGCGATGACCTCCACCGACGTCTCCGGCTGCGTGATATGCGCGATGAACCCGGCAACCACGTGGGTAACCGCTTCGGTGAGCCACTGCTGATAGTCCGGGCGTTCCGCACTCGCGTATTCCGGCACCCCACGCCCGATGACCTCGACCATCTCGGGAATGGCGTCGCCCAGCCGCGCCCGCACCGCGGCGACGGTCTCTGCTCGGGAGACCCTCACAAGCTCCTGCACGACAGCTCACCGCCTGGACGTTCGTTCCGCCCCGCGACCTGGTTAACCCATAGGTTACCAGCAGGTAACTTTCGCGTCACGCCCCTGTTTTGTCGAGAATTGACAATTTCCGGCGGCTACTCGTTGCGTCAGCACATAACGCCACGGCTCGTTACGGTGTGTAATGCTGGCATGCACAAGTTTTCTGCCTTCAGGTTCCTGTCCGCGACCGCTGTCGCGGCCGCGCTCGCAGGCCTGGCGCTCGTGGTGGCCCCGGCCAACGCGGCCCGCGCGCAGACCACGCTCCCGGTCAACTGGGACTTCGCGGCCGGCGCTCTCCTCACCTTCAACTCTCCCGACACTCCGCCACCGGGTGCCGACAACTGGAGCTGCGAGCCGACGGCGACTCATCCCTATCCAGTCGTCCTGGTGAACGGCACGTTCGCGAACGAGGACGACAACTGGCAGGCAGCGTCCCCGCTGCTGGTCAACAACGGCTACTGCGTCTTCACCTTCAACTACGGCGGGACTGGCGACTTCACCTCAACCGGCGACATCGCCGCCTCCGCGGGTGAGCTGGCCACGTTCGTCAGCCAGGTACTGGCCTCGACTGGGGCAACAAAGGTCGACCTGGTCGGCCACTCCCAGGGCGGCATGATGCCGCGGTACTACCTGAAGTTCCTCGGCGGTGCCCAGTACGTGAACACGCTGGTCGCGCTCGCGCCCAGCAATCACGGCACCACTCTCGATGGCCTGACCAACCTGGTGACCGCGTTCGGCGCGGCTGGCCTGGTGAACAGCGCGCTCAATGCCGACTGCACGGCCTGCGTCGAGCAGGAGGCCGGCTCGGCGTTCCTCACCAACCTCAACGCGGGCGGCGACACGGTCGCCGGCGTGAACTACACGGTCATCGAGTCGATCTACGACGAGGTCGTCACGCCCTACACGTCGGCGTTCCTGTCCGGCTCCAACGTCACGAACATCACCTTGCAGAACCAGTGCCCGCTGGATCTGACCGATCACCTGGAGATCGCCGCCGACCCGGTGGCACTCGCGGACGTGCTGAACGCGCTCGATCCGGCCGACCCGGTGCAGGTCCCCTGCCTGACCGTGCTCCCCATCACCGGCCCCGTCGGTCCGGTGCCGTCCTTCTAGGCTCCAGTTCCCGGTGACCCCGGTGCCGCCTGTTTTCGAGATAAACGGACGGACCGGGGTCACGACGCGGTCAGCTTGCCGACGCCGGTGAGGGATTCATCGGCGTCGGCGTAGTCGCCGATGCGGAGCATGTTCAGGCCGTTGGCTACCCGCTCGATGAACACCCACTGCCAGATAGCCTCGGGGTCGGCACCGGCGAGCCGGCCGGCGTGCTGGCATCGACGTGCCATGATCATCCGTGCCTCCGCTGGTTCGCGGCCCGCGAGGCCGTCTTTCAGATTTCGGATGATCACGCCCAGTTCCAGGGGAGGCTCAGCGGCGACTCCTTCGGGATCGATGAGGCGAAACCCCCCGGCCTGTCCCGGCGCCTGCAGCAGGTTGAAGGGATGCGCGTCGCCGTGGACGAGCACCGCCCGGCGTGGGTCGAAGGCGGCCTCCCGCGCGGCGGCATAACGGACGGCTTGTTCCGCGACCGCTTCCGGACAGGGCCGTCCGAGGTCCTCCCACGCCGAGGCCACGTATTCGCCGAACCAGCGAGCCTTGGCAGCCTCTGTGGGGAACTGCCCGGCCGTCACCGGGCACCAGCCCCGGGCGGCGGTGCGCACCAGCGTGTCCAGTTGCCGTGACGCGGGCCATCCCAGTCTGGCCAGGGGCTGGCCGAGACGCTCCAGCAGGAAGGCCCGGCGCGCGTCATCGTAGCGGAGCAGTCGCACGTAGGGATCGCCGCCCGCGAGCTGGAGCGCGGCCAGCTGCTGTTCGAAAGGGACAAAGCCAGCCATGCCCGGAGGCATCGCGGCCTTCAGGACCACGGGCGTTCCGTCGCGTGCGATCGCTTCGGCGACGTAGGCGGTGTTACCGCCCGCCAGGGCAGCGCCGACGGTCACCGACCAGTCCGCTTCAAGGCTCGCGATCAGCTCCGGCAGGCTCGCTAGCCAGCTGTACCCGGCTGCCCCCAGCACCCGCAGCGCCGCCGCGAATTGGCTGGACACGATAACGGCGCGTGGATCAGAGTCTTCCCAGGGTGAATGTTGCACATGTTCCCACTTTAGAGGCCGGCCGCCCGGGCGGCGAGACCTGGCCCGCGCGTAACGGGACGGCCTGCGGATCGCGACAGGCAAGTAGCCCAGAAAACTGTCCCAATCTGGTTCAGCGGCGGGCTATGCCGCGCCAGACATGCTTGAATGGCTCCCCTGTTGTGTGCTGGGGACGGGCAGTCGGCGGGCGCGCAGAGGCCGGTCCGCCAGCGAGTTGACGTGGAACGCGAACAGCCCGCCGGTGCGGACGAGCCGCCCGACCTGCGCGAACACCGCGCGGGTCACATCGTCGGGAAACATGTGCATGGCGACGTTGGACATGACCGCGTCGTTGCCGGTCCCGCATCCCAGCTCCAGGATGGTGCACACGCCCGCCTGCCGCAGCGGGACCAGGAACGGCCTGGTCCACAACCCTGCCCAATCCAGGTCATCGCCGGACTCCCGGCGCTGCCGGAAGAACCGATCCCAGAACTCAGCACCCGCATAGGTCACATGGCCACGCTATGCCGGGCACGCTATCGAACCGTTCCCTGTTCGCCGCGGGCATTAAGGCCAGCAGCACCGCTTTGATCAGCCTGCTCCGTCCCGGCAGGCAGCGCCGTCAGCGCGGCGCCGCGCCGCCGGGATCCAGGCGCTAGTTCCTGTCTAGTGCGCGCAGGGCCGTGCCGACCGCGGTGCTCAGCGTGGTGGCCGGCCGCCCGGTCAGGGCGGTGAGGTCGCCGCTGGCGGTGTAGAGCGCGCCGTGGGCCACGGCAGCATCGGTCTCGGCGATCATCTCCGCCATCAGCTCGGGCGCGCCGTGCTCCTTGAGGACCCTGGCGTACCCGGCCGCGGGCAGGTTGACGTACCGGACCTCCTTCCCCGACTGGGCACTGATCTCGGCCGCCAGCTGCGCCAGCGTGAACGGCTCGTCGCCGCCGAGTTCGTACGCCCGGCCGGCATGCCCGTCGGTGGTCAGCACCCGGACCGCCGCGGCCGCGTAGTCCACCCGCGCCGCGGCGCTGATCCGGCCTTCGCCGGCGCTGCCGGACACCGTGCCCTGCGCCAGGAACGCCGGCAGCCGGGCGGTGTAGTTCTCGTAGTACCAGCCGTTGCGCAGCAGCACGTACGGCACGCCGCTGTCGCGCAGCAGCGTCTCGGTGGCCTGGTGATCGGCAGCGAGACGGATCGTCGTGGTTGCCGCGTTGACGATGCTGGTGTAGGCGACAAGGCCGGTGCCGGCCTCCCGCGCGGCGTCGATGACGTTGCGGTGCTGTGCCACCCGGTCACCCGGCTCCATCCCGGAGACCAGCAGCACACGGTCCGCTCCGGCCACCGCGGCGCGAACCGCTTCCGGGTCGCCGAAGTCCATGGCGCGCACCTGCACGCCCCGGTCGGCTAGGTCCTTGATCTTGTCCGTGGCCCGGCCGGTCGCGATGATGTCGCCGGCCGGCACGCCGACTGCTAGCAGCTGCTCGACGACCAGGCGGCCGAGCTGGCCGGTCGCGCCCGTGATCAGGAGTGGCATGGGAGACTTCCCTTCAGATCCGTATCGGTCGCCGATGACAACCGAGCAGACCCGCGACACCTTCCTTTCTTCCGGTACCCACTTTGAAGTAAGGTACTGGTACGAAGGTAAGTATTGAGGCAGCGCGGGCGGAGCTGCACGGCGCCGCGGACGTCGCGGGCAACTTGCGCGAGCTGTTTGGATACTCCGTCCCCGAGATAGGCCCGCGCGCCGACGGCCTGTGGATCGCGCTGCGCGCTTTCCGGCCGACTGTCCTGGAGACCATCACGCTCGCAGACATCGTGTCCGGCGAGCTGTGGTTACCTGGCGGACCGCGTAGATACCCGAGTACATCAAGTGGGCGAGCGTGCTAAAGTCAACGCAGTGGCAGCGCACCGCCTGCCCGCTTCCGAGTCACCAGTCGGCCCGCGCCGCAGGTGGCGACGAGGACAAGGGTCAACGACTCGCGTGTGAGATCTCCTAGTC
>JBEKHI010000172.1:0-23311 GCA_050012355.1 Streptosporangiaceae bacterium
CGCTGACCTGGCCGCCGCTCCACGGACCGATCGCGCCGTCTCGCAGCGACTTGGACGGATCCGGCACGATGAGCTCCGGGTCCACCTCCATCCGGGTGCCGAGCCCGGTGCAGTCCGGGCAGGCGCCCCACGGAGAGTTGAACGAGAACGACCTCGGCTCGAGCTCGTCGAAGGACAGGTCGTCGTACAGGCAGGCCAGGTGCTCGGAGTACATCCGCTCGCGGTGCGGATCGTCCTCCGGCAGGTCGACGAAGTCGAGGATGACGACTCCCCCGGACAGCCCGAGCGCCGTCTCCACCGAGTCGGTGAGCCGCCGCCGCGCCCCGTCCTTGACCGCCAGCCGGTCGACGATCACCTCGATGTCGTGCTTCTCGTACTTCTTGAGCGCGGGCAGGCTCCCCGCGGTCGCGTCCTCCAGCCGGACGATCGTCCCGTCCACCCTCGCCCGGGAGAACCCCTTCGTCTGCAGTTCGCGCAGCAGTTCGCCGTACTCACCCTTACGGCCGCGCACCACCGGGGCGAGCACCTGGAACCTGGTCCCCTCCTCCAGCTCGAGCACCCGGTCCACGATCTGCTGCGGCGTCTGCCGCGCGATCGGCCGCCCGCACAACGGACAGTGCGGTTTGCCGACCCTCGCGTACAGCAGCCGCAGGTAGTCGTACACCTCGGTGATCGTGCCGACCGTCGACCGCGGGTTCCTGCTCGCCGCCTTCTGATCGATCGAAACGGCGGGACTCAGTCCATCGATGAAGTCGACATCTGGCTTGTCCATCTGGCCAAGGAACTGGCGGGCGTACGCGGACAGCGACTCAACATAACGACGCTGACCTTCCGCGAAAATAGTATCGAACGCCAAGCTGGACTTGCCCGATCCCGACAACCCGGTGAACACGATCATCGCGTCCCTGGGCAGGTCAAGGGAGACATCCTTGAGGTTGTGCTCGCGGGCACCGCGAACCACAAGCCGGTCAGCCACTACGGGTTCTTCTCTCACGAGGCGACATGCTAACGACGGGGTCTGACATTCGAGCGTTTGCGCAGGCTACACAGCGTCGGGCGGCCCCCTAATGCCCCCGCCTCTTCCAGGTTAACGGAACCTCGCCGCGTACGCTGGCCGCGTGCGACGCAATCCTTCGACTGTCGTTGTCCTGACCGGTGAGGCCGGTCCGCAGGCACTCGACGCCATCGGGCGCTCGATGAACGTCACCCTCGTCAACGCCGACGGGGACGGTCTTGATTCCGCCGCCGACGCGCTGCGCCGGGCGTCCGGGATCGCCTCACCTTATGTGCTGGTCCGCGGGGATCCGCTGGCCGCCATGGCCGAGCGGTGGCGGGCCATGTGGGACATCCGGCAGGACACCCACGACACCACCGAGTTCGAGTTGCGCGCCGGCGAGGTGCTGGCCGCGTGGCGGGCCGGGCGTTTCGAACTGCCCGACTACTACCTTCTCATTTCCCATAACGACGCGGCAGACGGCCCACCCGACTTCTACCTCGGTCCGCTGCGCGCCGCCCGCCCGAACCGGGTGGCGGTCGCGATCGCCGACGAACCGCGCGAACAAGCCGCCCAGGTGCTCCACGCCCTGGGTTCACTGCGTCACGGCCCGTGGTGGCCACCGCTCGACGAGATCATCGCCACCGCCCGCGACTTCTATCCGGCGACCCTCTAACCGTGTCGCAAGCGGCCACCGCCAACACGGCCAGCAGCGGGATGGTGACCGCGATGCGTTGCAGCACCCCCGCGCTCGCGTTCGCCGTGTTCGGGAGGAAGACCGCGAGGGCGATGGCCGTCGCCGTACCGCTCGCGACCAGGTACCAGCGCCAGGCGCCCCGCAGGCCCCGGGCCAGCAGGAACTGGGCGACCACCATGTCCGCGTAGAGGATCAGGCTCCCGACGTTATGCGCCTGGTTGTGCCAGGAAACCGGCCCGGCGGTGAGTTCCATATGATCCCGGCGCAGCAGCCCTGCCGCGATGGCGAGCACGCCGGCCGCCTGAATGAGCCGGCGAACGCGCGGGCTCGCATCACACGTCGAGGACGAACCGGGCGGCTGGGCTGAGCCGGGACAGCGTCTCTTGCCGGATGTATTTCCGCTGGTCAAGCTGCTGACCGTTGCCGCGCCTGGTGAAGTAGGAGTGCAGCGCCCGGCGCGGCATGGACGAATGGTTGAGCGTGCCGCCGTGCCACAGGTGGCTGTTGAAGACCACGACGGTCCCGGCCGGGGCGAGCAGCAGCACCTCATCGGGATGAGCGCCCCGGGTGTCAGGCAGCACGTCACCCGGTGATCGGCCCGACCGGTGCGACCCCGGGACCACCCTGGTCGCGCCGTTGTCCGCGGTGAAGTCGTCCAGCAGCCAGATCGAGTTGCACACCTGATAGCGGGCCGGGTCCGTCTCGGGGGTGCCTTCCGCGTGCAGTGCCTGGAGTCCCTGGCCGGGGAGAGCGGCGCGGAAGTTCAGCGAGGACAGCTTGAACTCGCCGAGCACGTGCGCGACGCAGGCGAGCAGCCGAGGGTCGGTGAAGCAAACGTCGAAGACCGGATCCTTGTTGACCAGGTCGGAGAGCCGGTCGGCGCCCGCCTCCTGGTGAACCTCCAGCCCGGCCCGCTCCCCCTCGGCCGCGACCAGCGCGGCCAGCCGCGCCCGCATCGCCTCGAGCACCTGCTCGGGTATGACCCCCTCAAAGGGCACGTACCCGTCCCGGTCCAGCCGGTCCCGCGCCTCACCGTCGATCGAGTCCGGGGTGACGCCAAGAGCGGTCAATGCGGTCGTCATGTCCACGTCTCCCCACACTAGAACCATTGACCATAACGACGGGAGGTGGCGGCCCATGGATCGAGCTGGTTTATCGTGGCGCCATGGCTTACACCGGAGACGTGCACGTCGGCGGCCCCGCCGACACCCGTGAACTGGACGCGCTATCCATAACGAAGGTCGCCGTCGGCCCCTACAACAACAACGCCTATCTGCTGCGTTCGGGGGCCACTCAGGTCCTCGTGGACGCGGCCGCGGAGCCGGACACCCTGCTCGGCGTTATTGGCGACTCGCTGGACGCGGTGATCACCACTCACCAGCACGGTGACCACTGGCAGGCACTGGACGCGGTGGTATCGGCGACCGGCGCGACCACCTACGCGGGTCGCGAGGACGCCGACGGCATTCCGGTCCGCACCGACGTGCTGGTGGACGACGGCGACGTCATACGGATCGGCGACATCGAGCTCACCGCGATCCATCTGGTCGGCCATACTCCCGGCTCGATCGCCTTGCTCTACCGTGGCACGCAGCTATTCACCGGTGACTGCCTGTTCCCAGGTGGCGTGGGGAACACGCAGAAGGACCCGGCCCGTTTCGCGTCGCTGTACACCGGCGTGGTCGAGAAGATCTTCGACCAGCTGCCGGACGAGACCTGGGTCTACCCCGGGCACGGGAAGGACACCACGCTCGGCGCGGAGCGACCGCATCTGGACGAATGGCGCGAGCGCGGCTGGTAGGGCCAGTATTCTTGCCACGATGGGTTCCGTTCGCACGCTAGACGGCAGGTTCCGGGAGCTGATTCACGACGCAGCCCGGTTCAGCGCTGTTGGCACGTTCGGGTTCATCGTCACGCTCACCAGCTCTTCTCTGCTGCACGTCTGGGCGGGCATCGGGCCGCTGATATCTTCCGCTATCGGGATCGCCGTGGGCGCGGCCATCTCATATGCGGGTAACCGCTACTGGACGTTCCGGCACCGTCAGCACGAGGCAATGCGCGGCGACAGCATCCGGTACTTCACGATCCATGGCGCCGGGCTGGCGGTTCAGTTCTCCTGCGTCGCCTTCACCGCCTTCGTGCTGCGCCAGCACGGTGTGCTCTCTTACGATGTTGCCCTGGTCATCGGCACCGGACTGGGCGCCATCATCCGGTTCTGGTCCTGCCGGGAGTGGGTGTGGCCGACCCGGCCGGTCCCGAGCTGACAACCGGTTTTGCTGTTTTGGCAAAGATGTTTGGCAACTCCGCTAACAGCGCGGCAAGTTGTGGCCATGACAATGGACGCCCAGTTCTGGGATGACAGGTACCGCAGCCGCGACCAGCTCTTCAGCGGCGCACCCAACGGAGTGCTCGTCACCGAGGTCACCGGCCTCGTGCCCGGACGGGCCCTCGATGTCGGCGCGGGCGAGGGCGGCGATACCCTCTGGCTGGCGGAACGGGGTTGGCAGGTCACGGCCACCGACATCTCGTCCGTGGCGCTAGACCGCGGCGCCCGAGCCGCCGCGGCCCGCGGCGTGGCCGGCCGGGTCCAGTGGCTTCCGGCCGACCTCACCAAAGAGCCGCCCGCGGCGGGTGCCTACGACCTAGTGTCTGCGCAGTACTTCCCGCTCCCCCGCCAGCCGGAGCACACCGCGCTGCGCGGCTTGCTGTACGCCGTCGCACCCGGCGGCACCCTGCTCATCGGCAGCCACGACCTCGCGGAGCTGCCGCCGGGCGAGGAGCACGGCTTCGACCCCAGCGATTACTACCAGCCCGGCGACATCGCCAAGCTCCTCGACCACGACTGGACCATCCTGATCAACGAAACCCGCCCGCGAACCGCCCCTGCTCCGGCTGGAACGCACCATGCCCATGACACCGTCCTGCGAGCGCAGCGCGTCCGGTAACGCTGGCAGCAGGATCACCTTGCCGGCCGCGCGCCGTTCTTCGAGACGCTGGTGGGCTTTGGCCGCATCAGCCAGCGGAAAGGTGCTGTCCACGCGAGGACGGATGCCGCCGGTGGCGGCGCGATGCAGGATTTCCGGGCGGGCCGCTTCCACCTTGGCCGACCAGCCGGTCGCTATGCCGGTCGAGTAGTCGGAGGGTCGGCCGCCGCAGCCGATGAGGCCCACGCCGCGCATCAGCAGGTCCATTGGGGCGATGGCGGGCGGCTCGCCGCTGAGCACCCCGCAGAACAGCATCCGCCCGCTGCCAGGGATCAGTGCGTCCAGCAACCGTCCCGCGCAAGCCCCGCCAATAAACTCGAAAATGACGTCAACCGGCTCACTCACCCGGCTCGGCCAGTCCGGCGCGTAGTGGTCCAGGACAGCGTCCGCGCCCAGGTCCAAGACCATCTCTCGCTTGGCCGAGCTGCCCGCGGTGGCGATCACCCGGCGAGCGCCGAACTCGCGGGCGAGCTGGACCAGGTACCCGCCGACCCCACCCGCCGCCGACTCGATCAGGACGGTCTCGCGGCCGGTGAGCCCGGCCGCCCGGAGCAGCGCCAGCGCCGTCGCACCCTGCGCCGCGACGGCGACCGCGTCGGCCGCTGACAGGCTGTCCGGAATGGGGATAGCTGCCTCGGCTGGCGTGGTGAGGTACTCGGCGTAGGCACCGGATCCGCCCATGGTTGCGACCCGGGTCCCGATCCTGGCCAGATCCACGCCCTTCCCGACCGCGACGACCGTGCCGACCGCCTCGCCTCCGGGGACCTCCGGCAGTGTCGCGGGTGTCATCGGCAGCAGGGCGCCCGAGCGGATCCTGGTCTCGACGAAGTTGACCCCGACCGCCTCGGCGGCAACCAGCACCTCCCCCGGTGCCACAGCGGGGACCGGCCAGTCTTCAAGCCGGAGAACATCCGGGCCTCCGGTCTCGCGCATCACGATCGCTCGCATGCTCGCCCTCCACCCGCATAAACGGTCCGGTAGTCCGGTTAGTCTCCAGCATACGATGCGGACTACCGGTCCGGTAGGGTCGCCAGTCATGACAGCACAGCCGCGCGAGCGGGCCGACGCGGCCCGGAACCGGCAATTGATCCTCCGGGCCGCCGAAGACCTGCTGGCCCGCGGCGGAACCGGCCATATCTCCATCGACGGGGTGGCGGCGGCCGCCGGGGTCGGCAAGGGAACGGTGTTCCGCCGGTTCGGGACCCGCGCCGGCTTGATGCGCGCGCTGGTCGAGGAGCGCGTGAAGGTCCTCAGCCAGTCCGTCGTCTCCGGCCCGCCTCCGCTGGGTCCGGGTGCACCCGCCGCCGAGCGGCTAACCGCCTTCTTGGACGCGGCGGTCGAGATCGCGGCCCAGAACGCGGCCGTCATGGCCGCCTACGACCGCGCACTGACAGCCCAGGAAGCGGAAAACGTGGAGTCCGCCTACCGCGACTGGCACGCTCACATCAGCGCCCTGATAGCGCAGGCGCGTCCCGACCTCGACGCCGAGCTGCTGGCCGATCTCCTGCTCGGTTCCCTGCACACCGATCTCGCCCGGCGCCTCATGTCCCGCGGCGAGACCGAGCGGCTCACCGCCACTCTGCACCAGCTGATCACCACCATGCTCGCCCAGCCAGCCAGTTAGCTCCGGCGCCCGTCTGGCACAGGACGACGTCAGCGGGACACTACGGAATCAACCGAGGAACTGACTGGAAAGCCCTCCCCCAGCCGGTGCGCGGCAGCGGACCGACGGCCCGCAGCCACCCGACTCTCACGCCACCGCGACGAGGCAGGCTTTGCTGGTTGGTGCGGCACCAACCAGGGACGCTCCGCTGCCGCGCACCCAGCTGAGGGAGGGACTTTCCGGTCAGCACCTGCGGCTTCGCAGCGCTCACTGCCCCGGGCGGACGGCTGGCCTGCGCGGATCGAACAACCCGACCGGGTGGGCGGTCGAGCCGTCGATGGCCAGGTCCGCGAGGATCTCACCGATCACCGGGGTGAACTTGAATCCGTGTCCTGAGCAGCCGCAGGCGACGCTGACCTGGGGATGTTCCGGATGCACGGTCAGCACGAAGTGGTGGTCGGGGGTGTTCGTGTACATGCATGTCGCACTGCGCACCAGGTCACCCAGCCCGGGCACCCGGGGCGCCAGATATGACTGGATGGCCGCCACCTCACGGGGGTGGACAACCCGGTCGATCGTGTCCGGATCGCACGCTACGCCACCCGTGTTGTGAAACGCTGTCTTCACCCCGCCGCCCGGACCATCGATGGCCGGGAAACCGTAGAACTGCACTCCGTCCTCGGCTTCCCAGATGAAGATCGGGTTGCCGGCGAACGCGCTGGTATCCGCGTCGAACCAGTACATGACCTGCCGTTCGACGCGCAGCGGCACGTCAAGGTCGGCGAGCAGCGACGGCGCCCACGGGCCAGGGCACACCACCAGCCGCGATGCGTGATAAATGCCGTCGGCGGTCCGCACGCTGACGCCGTCTCCCCCGTCGGCGGCGGTCCACTCCGCAACGGGCGTCTCGAAGCGAAGGTCTGCGCCCGCTGCGGTCGCCAGTGCCAGGTTCGCGGCCACGGTGTCCTCGGGCCGGGTGAACCCGGCTCGCGCCTCGTACAGCCCCACGACGTCCGATCCAGGCGTGAACGAGGGGAACCGGCGGCGCACCTGCGAGGCGTCTAGCACCTCGTGCGGCAGCGACCACTCGCGCGCCGCGAGCAGCGCGCCGGCGAACGTCTCGCTGGCTGGGCTCCCGAGATAGATTCCGCCGCACAACCGGATCAGGTCACGGCCCGAGTCGGCCGCCAGCCGTTCCCACAGCTCGTGCGCCCGCAGCAGCAGCGGCACATACGCCGGATCCTCGAAATACCGCTGCCCGCGCGCGGCCAGGTGGTAGGCAGCCGAACTCCCGAAAGCACCAAGCCCGATCACGATCACGTCATAGGAGTAAGAGTTCACGCGTCTATCACCAGGTCCTCCAGGGGCGTCGAACAGCACAGCAGGATCTTGCGGGCGGCGATCTCACGGGGGCGGATACCGCCATTGTGCGACATGTCTACCGAGCCGGTCACCAGCGTGGACTTGCAGGTCCCGCACATCCCCTCGCCGCAGGAGGATGGCACCGTCAGTCCGGCCCGCAGTGCGGCGTCGAGGATGTACATCCCGGGTTCGCATGGCACCGTCCGCCCGGAGCGGGTGAACTCGACCGAGAACGCCTCGCCAGGAGCAGCGGGTGCAGCAGCGACCGAGGAGAACGTGAAGCTCTCCTCGTGGTACCGCCCGAGGTCGAACCCCGCCTCACCCAGCATCGCCCGCACCGACGCCATGTAGCCGTCCGGCCCGCAGGCGAACACCTCCCGTGACAGCAGGTCGGGCGCGATCGCCGCCAGTATCCCGGAAGACAGCCGGCCCCGGTACCCGGGCCAGTCCCCCGGCGCGTCCTCGCACACGAACGCCAGCTTCAGCCAGGGCGACACCGCCGCCATCGCGGTCAGTTCGGCGGCGAAGATCAGGTCGGCGGGGGTCCGCGCCGAATGCACGAACGTGACCTCGGCGGCGCGGGCCAGGTCGGTGAGCGTCCGCGTCATCGACATCAGCGGCGTGATCCCGCTGCCAGCCGACAGGAACAGGTACGACGGGGCCGGGTGCGACGCGCAGGTGAACTCGCCCAACGGCCCCGCGGCGGAGATCCGTGCCCCCGGCCGGAGCGTGTCGTGCAGCCAGCTCGACACCGGGCCGGAGCGCTTCACGGTGATCGCCAGCCGGTGCGGCCTGGTCGGCGGCGACGAGATCGTGTAGCAGCGCGACCCGGCCGGCGTCGTCACGGTGAGGTACTGCCCCGGCTGGAAGGAGAACAGCCGCGGCGATACCGGTCCGAGCACGAACGTCGCGACGTCGCGGGTGACCGGCAGCACCGCCCGGCAGACAAGCTCCTCGTCGACAATGGAGGGGGCAGGGGAGGCGGGTGGGGCCGTCAGGGCGTCGAGGTCATCCACGAAGCCGCCCGAGGTACCAGTTCACGAACGCCTCGACCTGTCCCTCGGTCGGCGAGTACGGCCCGGGAACGTAGGCCGGGCTAGACACCCCGAGCTGGGTCCGCGCGACCAGCGTGCGGTCCTGGTCGTTGGTGGCCCGCCACACGTGGGTCAGCGAGTCGACGTCGTAGTCCTGTCCCTCCACCGCGTCGGGGTGCACCAGCCAGGTGGTTCGCAGCAGCGACCGGTCGGGAGAGAGCGGCAGCACCGAGAACGTGATGATGTGGTCGCTGACGAAGTGGAACCACGAGTTGGGTTGCAGGTGCACGCTCAGGTGCCCGAGCCGCGACGACGGCACGTCGCCGAGCAGCCGCGCGCACAGCAGCGAGCCGTCCTTGCTGAACGACTCCCCCGCGTGGTCCAGTGGCAGCCGCCCCACCCGGAACCCGGTGGCTTGAGCATCCAGCCGCTCAACGGTATCGACAGGAATCCCGTTCGCCGAGCACACCTCCCGCAGCCCCGCCTCCGCCGCCTGGTACCGGTCGTGCACCGGGCGCAGCCGCGGCGTCAGGTCGCTCTCGGAGTAGCCGAACAGCTGGAACAGTGAGCAGATCAGCTCGGGGTGCCCGTCGCAGTGGTAGCACTCCCGGTTGTTCTCCATCACCAGCTTCCAGTTGCCCTCCTCGATGATGTCGGCCTGCGCGGCGACCTTGGTCCGCCGCGGGTCGTGCACCCGCAGGTACGGGCCGATAACATCGGCCATCTCGGCGAAGTCGGACGGCGGATCGTCGGACAGGCAGATGAAGATCAGCCCCTCAAGGCTGCGTACCGCCACGTCCTTCAAGCCAAAACATTCTTTGCTAAACGACGGTGGCCGCGACTCCGCGTGCAGCAGCCTCCCATCGGTGGCGTAGGTCCACTTGTGGTACCCGCACACGATGTTCCCGACCGAGCCCGAGTCCTCGTTCAGCAGCCGGGAACCCCGGTGACGGCAGACATTGTGGAACGCGCGGACCTGCTCGTCGTCGTCGCGCAGGATGATCACCGAGTAGCGGCCGACGTTCACGGTCACGTAGTCACCGGGTTCGGGGATCTCCGGCTCGGTGGCCACGAACAGCCAGTGGTTGCCGAAGATCACGTCCAGGTCTAGGTCGAAGCACTCCTGGCTGGTGTAGAACGGGGCCGACAGCGACCAGCCGGGCTCCCGGCTGGCGATCAGGTCTAGCATCAGTTCTCCCCTTAGATCGCGGCGCACAGCCGGAGTGAGTCGAATATCGCGGCGTGGATGTTCCGGCTGGTCACCGCGTCGCCAACCCGGAAGAGCTGGTACCCGTCCCCGTCGTAAGGCTGCGGCTGGCCCGCGAGCAGAGCTGGGTAGTCGATCGCCCCGCCGTTGGCGGAGCCGGGCGCCAGGGCGTGATACAGCTCGTCATTCGGCAGCGTGCCGTGCTCGACGACGACCTGATCGACGGTGCGGGTGACCTCGTGCCGCGCGTATTCGCTGTACAGCGTCGCGTGCAGGCCGCCACCGGGGGCGCGCTGCACGCGGCGAAGCCGGTACGCGAGGGTCGTCACCACCCGCCGTTTTGCGAAAATTTCAAGGTAGGGCGGCGAGTTCATGCTCCCCACGTCGGGTGCGAGACGGCGCTCGGGTGTCACGTACTCGACCGACGAGTCCTGGCGGGCGAGGAACTCAGCGGCGTCCATGCCCGGGTAGCCGCCGTTGTCGTCGTAAATCAGGATTTGCCGGGCGGGGACGATAGCGCGGCTGAGGATGTCCCAGGTATCGGCGACCAAGTCCTCGCCGGAGTCCAGGAAGGACCGGTCCGGCAGGCCACCGGTCGCGATGATCACCACGTCAGGGTGCTCAGCGAGCACGTCCGCGGCCTCGGCGAAGACGCCGAACCGGAGGTCGGCGCCGTCGCGTTTGGCCTCCGCGACCCGCCAGTCGACGATGCCGATCAGGTCGCGGCGGCGCTGCCCGGCCAGCGCCGCCAGCCGGACCTGGCCGCCAGCCGCGGTATCCGCCTCCAGCAGCACCACGTCGTGGCCGCGGACCGCGAGCACCCTGGCCGCCTCCAGGCCGGCCGGGCCGCCGCCGACCACGACCGCCTTGCGCCGCCGAGGAGCCTGGGAGATCTCGTGCGGGATGGTCTGCTCCCGCCCGGTCGCGGGGTTGTGCACGCACTTGGCGTCGCCGGAGTCGTAGATCGCGTCCAGGCAGTAGCTGGCGCCGACGCAGGGCCGGATCCGGTCCTCCTGCCCGGCCGCGATCTTGCGGACCAGGTGCGGGTCGGCGATCTGGGCGCGGGTCATGCCGACCAAGTCCAGCAACCCCTCCCGGATCGCGTGCCGGGCGGTCGCTACGTCGGCGATCCGGGCGGCGTGCATCACCGGTATGTCCACCGCGCGCATGACCGCCCCGCTGAACTCCAGGAACGGGGCGCTCGGCGTGCCCATCGACGGGATCACCCTGGCCAGCGGCGCGTCGGCGTCGATGTGTCCCTTGATCACCGACACGAAGTCGATGCCGTCGGCCATGTAGCTGCGCAGCGCGGTCAGCCCGTCATCGAAGCTCAGCCACCCCGGCTCGTCCTCATCGACCGCCATCCGGATGCCGACGATGAAGTCCGGTCCCACCGCCGCCCGGATCGCGCTGATCACCCGGCGCGGGAAGACCAGCCGGTCCTCTAGGCTGCCCCCATCGGGGTTGGTGGCCGGCGAGACGAACCCGTCGAGCAGGTGCCCGTAGGACTCGATCTCGATGCCGTCGAGCCCAGCCGCCTGGCAACGGAGCGCGGCCGAGGTGTAGTCATTGGCGATTCTGTCCAGGTCCCAGGCCTCGGCCCGCTTGGGAAACGCGCGGTGCGCCGCCTCCCGCAGCGGCGCGGCCGCGACGACCGGCAGCCAGTCGCCCGCGTAGTTGCTCGTCCGGCGGCCCAGGTGGGTGACCTGGCACATCACCGCGGCGCCCGCCTCGTGCACGTCGTCGGTGAGCCGCCGCAGCCAGGGCACGATCTCGTCTTTATAGAGCAGCAGGTTCCCGAACGCTGGCGGGCTGTCCGGCGACACGACCGCCGACCCGCCGATCATGGTCAGCGCCACCCCGCCGCGTGCCTTCTCCAGGTGATACAGCCGGTACCGGTCCTTCGGCAGGCCGTCCTCGGCGTAGGCCGGCTCGTGCGACGTGGACACCACGCGGTTGCGCAAGGTGAGATGCCTGAGTTGGAAGGGGGTTAGGAGCGGGTCGTTCACCCTTGTAACAACCTCCATTGACAGCTACCTATCGTGCGATCGTAAGATACAACCTTACATACGTACGACTGTGAGGAAAAGCCCCCGGGATGTAAGGAGAACTCTCATGCCCCAGCTTCCCTCGGAAACGAGCGACGACGCGGAGGTAATGCGCGACTTCGGGTACGCACCGGCGCTGCAGCGCCGATTGCGCCCGCTGGCGATGTTCGGCATATCGTTCTCGTTCATCTCGATCTCGACCGGGCTGTACACGACTTTCGGCTACGGGCTCGCCACTCTCGGGACGGCGAGTATCTGGGTCTGGCCGGTCGTGCTGGCCGGCCAGCTGCTGGTGGCGCTGGTTATCGCCGAGCTCGGGAGCCGGGTGCCATTGGCGGGATACAGCTACCATTGGGGAGCCCGGCTGGTCGGCTCGGGCTATGGCTGGATCATCGCCATTTGCACGCTCGCGTTCTTTACCTTCGCGGCGGCCTCGGCGGCGATCAACCTATTCGCTCCGCTGATTGCCGCCTTTTTCAATGTGACGCTCTCAGCCGATGGCCTGCTCGCGATAGCGCTGGGGGTCATCGCGCTCGGCCTGGTGCTGAATCTCGTCGGCATCGTGGCCGCGGCCTGGGTGAACAACGCGGGAGTGTGGATCGAGATCGTGGCCACGCTGGCCTTGGCGGTGGCGCTGGTGGTGGCGTGGATTCTTCATCCCAGCCGCGCTGTCGGGTCGCTGGTCAACACCGGGGCGGTGCACGGCAGTTCCGGCGTGCTCGGCGCCATCCCGTCCGCGTTTCTGCTCGGGCTGTTCTGCCTTACCGGATTTGAGCTCGCGGCGGATCTCTCGGAAGACGCCATCGGTGCGCGCCGTTCGGTTCCTCGCGCCGTGCTGCTCGCCCTTATCGGTGCCGGCGTCGCCGGTTTCCTGCTGCTGGCCGGGCTCGATCTCGCGACCCCGAACATCGCCCATGTGTCGTCATCATCGACGCCGATCCTGGCCATAGTGACCTACTGGTTCGGTCCCGTCGTGACGCGGATCGTCACCGCCTCGGTGATCATAGCTGTGTTCGTCGGCTTCATGGTGGGCATGGCCGCCGAGGCCCGGCTGATTTTCGCGCTGGCCCGCGACCGGGTCATCCCGGCGTCTCGCTGGCTATCCGGATTGGGCCCGCGAACCAAGAGCCCGGTTCGAGGAGTCGTGGTCGTGGCGGTGCTGATGGCCGCGGCCGTCGTGTACGGGCACTTCGCCAGCAATACCTTCATCCTGCTCGTCGACTCGACCTCGATTCTTCCGTTCGTCGTGTACCTGATGATCGTGGCGGCGTTCATTGTCCGGTGGCGGCGGCTCGCCGAATATGACACGTCGTTTTCGCTGGGCAAATGGCGGCCGCTGGTGGCGGGAACAGCACTAGTGTGGATATTGGTGGCGCTGGCCATGCTGACGCTGCCGCACGCGTACCGGGAAGCGGATTACACGGTCTTGGTGATCATCGCGCTGGGGATTTTGTGGTACGTGGCGGGACTACGGCCGCGGCTGCGCAGCGGGGTGGCCGGCCTGGGTAGCGGTACGCGGGACACGTCGCGAGAGGCTGGTGTAGCCCGTGCCGGTTCTTGATCATGTGCTTATCCCGACCAGGGATGGGACGCGGCTATCGGCCCGCATCTGGCTGCCGTCGGACGCCTCCGAAGCGAACCCGGTGCCAGCGCTGCTGGAGTACCTGCCCTATCGCAAGGGTGACTGGACCGCGGTCCGCGACGCGCAGCGCCACCCCTGGTACGCGGCCCGCGGGTACGCGTCGGTCCGTGTTGACCTGCGCGGATCCGGTGACTCCGAGGGCGTGATGCTGGACGAGTACTCGCCGGCCGAACTGGCCGATGGCGTGGACGTGATCGAATGGCTGGCGGCGCAGCCGTGGTGCACCGGCAAGGTCGGGATGTTCGGCATCTCCTGGGGCGGGTTCAACGCGCTGCAGATCGCCGCGCTCCGGCCGCCCGCGCTTCGCGCGATCGTCACGGTCTGTTCCACCGACGACCGGTACGCCGACGACGTGCACTACTTCGGCGGCGCGGTGCTGGGCATCGACATGCTCGGCTGGTCCGCGACCATGCTGGCGACCACGGCGCTGCCGCCGGATCCGACCCGGGTGCCTTCCTGGCGTTCTTTGTGGGAGGAGCGGCTCGACGCGCTGGTGCCGTTCGTGGACACCTGGCTGGCCCATCAGGAACGCGACGACTACTGGCGCCACGGCAGCGTCTGCGAGGACTACGCGGCGATCGAGACCCCGGTGCTCGCGGTCGGCGGCTGGGCCGACCCCTACCGGAACACGGTGCTCCGGCTGCTATCGGGCCTGTCCTGCCCGGTGAAGGGGATCATCGGGCCGTGGGCACACACGTACCCGGACATCGACCGCCCGCCGGGACCCCGGATCGGGTTCCTGCAGGAGACGCTGCGCTGGTGGGACCGGTGGCTGCGCGGGCTTGATACCGGGGTGGAAGCCGATCCGGCGCTGCGGGCCTGGATGCAGGACTCGGTACCGCCCGCGACGGCGTACCCATCGCGGCCGGGGCGGTGGGTCACTGAACCGTCGTGGCCGTCGCCGCAGGTGGCGGACGTGTCCTACCCGCTGTCCTCGCTGGCGGGCGGCCGGCGCTCGTCGGTCAGCGTGCGCTCGCCGCAGCACACCGGGATCGACGCGGGACGGTTCTTCCCCTATGGCAACCCAGCCGACCTGCCGCCGGACCAGCGAGCCGAGGACGGCCGGTCGGTGACGTTCTCCACCGGCGGACTCGCCGAGCCGATCGAGGTGCTCGGGCATCCGCGGGCGCGGCTGCGGATGCGGGCCGGGGCCGACGGGAACGTGATCGTCCGGCTCTGCGACGTGGCACCCGATGGGTCCGCCACGCTGGTCACCCGCGGCTGCCTGAACCTGGCGCGGCGTTCTGGGATGTCGCGCTCCGCGCCCGCTTTCGGTTCCGCCGAAACCGTCGAGATCGAGCTGTCCGCGATCGCGTGGGTGTTCCCGCCGGGCCACCGGATCCGGCTGTCGGTGTCGGATGCGTACTGGCCGTGGGTGTGGCCGCGCCCCTATGGTTCCGAGCCGCTGGTGCTGGAACCGGCGGGGAGTTCGCTTATCCTGCCGGTGCGTTCCCCTGATGCGCCCTCGGAGCCGGTGAGCTTCTCCCCCGCCGAGCAGGCCGCACCGCTCCCGGTGATCGACGAGGCTCCGGTGGGCGGCCCCGGCCCTGAGCGCGAAGTGCGATATTTCCCGCAAAACGATGAATGGCGGCTTATCGTCAATCCGAACTACGCCGGCACCCGCGTCTTCCCCGACGGACTGCGCAAATCCGAGCGGGCACTCGAGACCTACTCGATCCGTTCCGGTGACCCGTTGTCCGCGGTAGCCGAGTCGGACTGGCACATCACGCTGACCCGGCCCGGGTGGGACGTCGGCATAACCGCGCACGGCCGGATGACCGCCGATGCGGAAACGTTCCATACGGCGCACACGGTACGTGCCACGCTAGACGGCGGGGTGGTATTCGAGCGTTCCTGGCGGACGGACATTCCCCGTACGTCAGCTTGAGAGGAGAACCCATGGGCGGCGCCCGCGCCAAGCAGGCCAGCGAGCGCAGCAGGCACCCCACCGAGGTGCGGCGGCACCTGATCGTGGAGGCGGCTCGCTCGGTCATCGCCGAGCGGGGACTGTTCGCGACCTCGATCCGCGATATCGCCGCCGCTGGAGACGTGTCACTCGGTACCGTCACGTACCACTTCACCGGGATCGCCGAGATACTCGCCGAGGTGCTGAACGGCGAGATGGAATCGTTCTACGCCCCGATCATCGACGCGGCCGAGGCAGCGTCGGACGGGCGAGCGGCGTTGCGCGAGATCGTCGACGGCTTCATCGCGTCAACCCCGCGAGCCCGGCAGCACTGGTTGCTGTGGCTGGATTTCTGGGCGCTGTCGGCCCACGATCCCGGGTACGCGAGCCGCCAGTCCGAGTTCTACCAGCGATGGCACGCCGACGTGCAAGCCGTCTTCGAACGCGGCAACGCCGACGGCAGCCTGCGCGTCACGTCGCAAGAGGACGCGATCGCCGAGTTCATGGCGATCTTCGACGGCATGGCCTCGCAGGCCTACCTGCCAGGCGCCGACCTGCGCCCCGCCCAAGCCCGCACCCGCCTGCACCGCTGGATCGACCGGATGGCCTAGCCCTCAAGGTCAGGCCGATACCGAAACTGCCGAGAGCGAGCGCGAGGAGCCCGACGGGCATCCGCGCCGGTTGCATCCCTAGCCGCGCGCCAGGGGGTTGTACTCCCGTATCGCCTCGGCGCTCGCGTGGTCGCCACGGGCCTCGAGCCCCTCGATGACCCCGGCGACGTCGGCGGCCGGCCGGTTCTGGCTGAGCTTGAACTTGGCCTCGATCCTGGTGATGATCAGCTCGACACCGACGATCGCCCGTAGCTGCCCGGCGATGAACTCCGGTGGCGCGTCATCGACCGTCCACGGGTGCTCGGCGCCGGCCTCATGACGGCTGGTCAGCTTGCGGACCAGCCCCTCCACCCAGGCGGGATCGTCGTGTACGACGAGGTTCCCGTACACGTGAGCGGTGATGTAGTTCCAGGTGGGGACCACCTTGCCGTGTTCGGCCTTCGAGGCGTAGAACCGTGGCGTGATGTACGCGTCCGGGCCTCGCACGATGACCAGGGACTCCCCCAGCGCCTCCTGGCGCCACTGATCGTTGTTGCGAGCCACGTGGCCTAGCAACGCCCCCTGTTCGGGGTCGTAGACGAATGGCAGCAGCGTGGCCAGCAGCCCCTGAGACGTCAAGGTCACCAGGTCAGCGGCGCCGTGATTGGCCAGCAGGTCCTGCACGGCGGACTCATCCGCGGCGAAGTGCGACGGTACGTACATGGGTCAATTATGCGTTTTCTTTCAGCTTGAGCGAGCCATACCGGCTGGCTGCGCCCCCGTCCCCAGGCAAACGGGACCCGGCAGCGGCTAATCGCGTCTTATCCCGGGTTAGCGCTCCCTAGCCGCCCCCATCGATGACCCATCGATGGCGTCCTGGCGCTATCGATGGCCCATCGATGGGGCTACCGTGCGCCGCCGCGGCAGCAACCCGCCCTTGAATACCCGCCGCTCGGCGATCGTCCACGCGGTCGTGGTGACCAGGTAAATCCCGGCCGCCAGCGGCGAAAACACCGCGAACCCCACGCTCACCAGCGGAATCATCCAGGTGACATAACGCGGCGAGCCAGTATTCGCGGTCAGCCGCATCGACAGGTAGCCAATGGCCCCGAGCACGCAGAACACTACGAGGAACACCACGCCGTGCACGCTGGCCGGTCCGGGTGCGCTGAGCCACCGGGTGCTGAGCGGCACGCCGAGCACGCTGCCGCCGACCCTCCGGGCGGTGAGGTACATGACCGACATGAACGGCCACTGCAACAGCAGCGGGCCGAATCCGGCGTACATCGAGACGCCCTCCTGCTGGTACAGGGTGGTCATCTCGGTCCGCAGCCGCTGCGGCTGCTGGCCGTACCGCTCACGCAGCGCCTGGAGCTTCGGCGCGATCGCGGCCTGCGCGGCCTGACCCCGGAACGCGCGGTAACTGAGCGGCATGAGCAGCAGCCGCACGGCCAGCGTGAACAGCACGATGGCGATGACAGGAGAGACGACGGACGCGAGCGCGGTGATCAGATGAACGGCGGCGTCTAGCGGGACGCCATAGAGCACGGACATGACAACGAGAACCCTCTCGACGGGGAACGGACAGATACGCCGGGAACGGTCGGTTAACCGACCGCCGGCGCCGCCGATGGTGCTCTCGGACGGACATGACCGTCCGCGTCAGGGTCTCTTTGCCAGGTCATAACGACGCGAGCCGATCGCTCGCGCGACGTGGCGACAGAATGAATGGCAGGGGCCGGGGCGAGCCTGCTCACCTCGGCGACCGTCGTCGCTATCGCGACGAGCGCGACCGCCAGGACCGCGGCGGTCAGCATCGCTGGCAGGCTCGGCGGAACCAGCAGCAGGTGCTCCACCTGCTGCCAGAGATCCGCGATCACCGGAACCACGGTCCCAGCGTACGTCACATCACTGGTACCGCAAGGCGGTGCCCGGCTGGATCCGGGTGGCACGGCGCAGCGGCCCGCGGATGACGATCAGCGTGAGCACCAGGACACCGGCCACCGTGATGAGCGGAATGGCCGGCGGGAATTCCTGCGGAAGGCTGACGTCGGCATCGTGCAGCAACAGCGCCAGCAGTCCCTCATAGAGCAGCCACCCGAGCAGGACTCCGAGCGCCCAGCCGACGACGGCCAGCACCATCGCCTCGGCGCTGAACACCCGCCGGACCTGACGGGCCCGGGCTCCCAGGCAGCGCAGGATCCCGACCTCGCGGGTGCGCTCGATGACGCCGGTGCTGAGCCCGCTGACCAGTCCCATGAGCATGATGGCGACCACCACCAAGCCGAGGATCTCCACGATGGTGAGGATCGAGGTATCGGCGGCGGTGATCTGTGCCTGCGCGACATAGACCTTCGTGGTGCTGACCGGGTACCCGGCCGCCGCCAGCCGGTTCGCGGCCGCGGCGGTCGCCTGGTCGATGGCCGTGTGGGAGGAACCGGCGGTGGTGAACCAGATCGAGTTCGCGGCGCCGGGCTCGCCATCGAGGCGCTCCAGTACCGGCAGCGGGAAGTAGATGGTGTCACCCGAGTTGAGCTGGCCAGTATCGATCCCGACGACGCTGACCCTGATGGATCCGGCCGCCATGGTCAGGGTGAGGGTCTGGCCGACCCGGGCGCCGGTGATGCGCGCGACGGCGGGACCGAGCACCACCGGCGGGGCGGCGGTGCTCGCGTCCGGAGCGGTCTCCGCGGCGGTGAACCAGCGGCCCGCGCTCAGCCGGTAAGAGTAGAAGGGGTGCGTGCCCAGGCCCCACGCCACGTAGTCCTGCCCGTCGTACTGCACCGAACTTGTCTCGGCCGGCTCGACTCCGGTCACACCGGGGGTGGTGGCCGCCACGGCGAGCGCCTGGCTGGTGAACGGCCGGGCGCCGTGGCCGGTTTCCTCTCCGGTGCTGAAGCTGAAGTGCAGCAGGCCGATGGTCTGGCTGATGACGGCGGTGACCGACTGGCCGAGGGCGAGGAAGGAGATCGCGAGCCCGGCCGCGACGGCGACCTGCGCGATCGCGGCCACGCTGCGGCGCTTTTGCCGCAGCGCGTTGCGGACTCCGATCCGCGTGGTGACCGGCAGCCGGGTTTCCGACCGCAGGCCGCCGCGGGCGACCAGACGGTCGAGCCGTCCGGAGCCGTACCCGCTGGTGCCCGTATCGGCCAGCGTCTGCGCCACCGGCCGGCGCAGCGCGCGCCGCAGGGCGGGCAGCGACGCGGCGACGGCGAGCACCGGGCCCAGCAGCAGGCTGGCCACGACGACTCCGGCGGCGATCCCGAAGCCGAACGACACGTCGATGAGCTTCTCGGCGAAGTAGCTGGCCAGCAGGTAGGCGATGGCGATGCCGAGGATGGTGCCGACGACGGCACCGGCCGCGCCGAGCATCGCCGCGGTGCGCAGCGTGATGCCGGCGATCTGCCGTCGTCGGCCGCCGAGCGTCTTGAGGATGGCGATCTCGCGGGCCTGCCCGACCAGCAGGGTGTTCATCGTGGCCGAGATGAGGAACAGTGCGGAGCCGAAGGCCAGGATCGTGATGATGTACAGCAGCGCCATGATGTGGCTGAACCCGGACTGCCCCGGCCACTGCCCGGCGGCCCGGACGGCGGGCAGCGCCGTGATCGGGTCCGATCCGGTCTGCGCGGTCAGGTAAGCGCGCACCTCGGTGATCACCCGGGACTGCCCGGCCGTGCTGTCATCGCTGAGCCGGAACCCTAGGTAGTTGTAGCCGCTTCCACCGCGCAGGCTCTGTACCGTGGCCGTCGGCGCGTAGAAAACCGGCGTGGACGAGCCGTTCGCGCCTGGGGTCGCATCGAGGTTCAGTCCGGTGCCGCTGACCCGCAGCCGCACCAGCTTGCCGCTGGCGGCCCGCACGTCGATCGTGCCCCCGTTGGGGATGGCGAAGCCGGTGGCGCGGGCGTTGCCCGCGTCGGCCAGGACCTCACCTGGCCCCGGCAGCCGGCCGGTGAACAGCGCGACCGTATTGACCGGGGCGGACGCTAGCGCGGTGCCGGCTATCTCGATGTCCTGGGGTCCGGAAGCGGAGGTCGCCGTGGTGGCGTAGCCCACGGCCGGGCTGACCGCGGCGACGCCCGGCAAATGGCCAAGCGCGCGGAGCTGAGCCGGGCTCAGGTCAAGGGTGGCCGTGGATATCCCGACGTCATACAGGTGGCTGGCGGCGATCTGGCGGTTCATGGCCGTGTTGAGCAGCACCGGTACCGCCACGAACCCCAGGCTCGCGATCGCGACGCTCAGTGTGAACACCGCCAGCAGCGTCCTGGCCCGGTGCTGGGTCAGGTCGCCCCAGGCCTTGCGGTTCAAGGTGCTCATGACGTTTCTCCTGCTCGCCGCGGCCTGGTGTCGTCGACGATCAGGCCGTCGCGCACGGACACGATCCGGGAGGCCAGCGCGGCCAGCGCCGGGTCATGGGTGACGTACACGACGGTCGTGCCGTTCTCGTTCAGGCCCTTGAGGAGCTCGAACATGTCCCGCGCCAGGCCGGTGTCGAGGTTGCCGGTGGGCTCGTCGCCAAGCAGGATCGGCGGCTCGCAGGCCATGGCCCGGGCGATGGCCACGCGCTGCTGCTCCCCGCCGGACAGCTCCAGTGGCAGCCGGCTGCCGCGGTCGCCGAGGCCGACCTCGGCCAGGTGCCTGCTCGCCACCGCCTGGCGCTCACGGGACGGGCCGCGGCGGGCCAGGTCCAGCGGCAGCGTCGCGTTCTCCATCGCGGTGAGGGTGGGCATCAGCTGGAAGAACTGGAAGACGATGCCGATGGTGCGGCCGCGCCACACCGCGAGTTGCTCCTCGGTCATCTGGTCCAGGCGGCGGTCAACGACCGTCACCGTGCCGGCGGTGGGCCGGTCGATGCCGGCGATGAGGTTGATGATCGTGGTCTTGCCGCTGCCCGACGGGCCGGTGATCGCCACCATCTCGCCCGCGGCGATAGTCAGGTCCACGCCGCTCAGTGCGGGGAACCCGACTCCCGGCCCGCCGGCGCCGCGGTAGACCTTCTCCACCCGGGCCAGCTCGATGATTGATCTTGCTAGAGGTTCCATGCCGTCATCGTCGGCCGCTGGATGCCCGGTCCGCATCGGCCGCGGTGTCCGTTTCCGCCGCTATCCCAGGGGCGGCTATTGGCCGCCTTACCCGGCCGGTATTCCGCCAAAGGTAGGAGCCGGCGGTTCCCCCCTTAGGAGGATGGCCGCGGCCGCGGGCCAGCCCTTACGATCAGCTCGTGAAGAAGCTTGGCGCCCGGGCTGCCGCGCTCCCGCCGCGCAGGCAGGACCTCGTGCTGGCGCTGGTGCTGGCCACTTACTACGTCGTATCGCTGATTCCGGAGACCAGTAAGCTGCGCCTGCCCGACCTGGCGTTCGCTCTGGTCGTGCTGCAGGCATTGCCGCTGATCTGGCGGCAGCGCTGGCCGGTCGCTACTTGCCTGATCATCGGGATTCCCCGCGGGCTCTACGACGACCTGGGCATCGGCTTCGCGCCGCTGCCGCTCGCGTCGATGATCGCCTTCTACACGGTGATGGACCGCAGCTCGACACGGGTGCGCCTGGTGATGGGCGTTCTGACGGTGTTCGGCATCATCCAAGGGCAGACGACACCGGGGCACACCGAGCCCTATGACTTCTTCATCGCGGCGCTGGAGTTCGCCGTCGCCGGCATGGCCGGCGTCATCAGCCGCACCCGCCGGACCCACCTGGAGCAGGTCGAAGCGGAGGCCAAGCGTGACCAGGGGGTAGCGATGGCCGCCGCGCAGGAGCGGACCAGGATCGCCAGGGAACTGCACGACGTGGTGGCGCATCAAGTCAGCCTGATGGCGGTCCACTCCGAGGCCGCGGCCGCGCTGCTGCCAGGCCAGCCAGCCGAGGCGGGCAAGTCCGTTGAAATCATCGGCCAGGCCGCGCGTGGGGCGCTGACCGAACTGCGTCAGCTCCTTGGCGTCCTGCGCGACCCGGCTGACCCGGCCGGACGCCAGGCGAGCACGGCACCTTCTCCGTCGATCAGCGGGCTGAATGAGATGCTGGTGCCGGTACGCCAGGCCGGGATCGCCGTCGACCTGCGAGTGGAGGGCACGCCGAGCAAGCTGGAGCCCAGCGTGGACGTGACCGCCTACCGGATCGTGCAGGAGGCTCTGACCAACACGGTCCGGCACTCAGGAGCGAGCGAGGCTGCGGTGACCGTCAGCTATGAACCCGGCTATGTCACCGTCTCAGTGACCGACACGGGACATGGGTCTGCCTGCGAAGCCAACCTGCGGCAGGCGACGAACGGTAGCCGCGCACGGTCGGTCGGACCAGGCGGGTTCGGCCTGGCCGGCATCGCTGAACGGGTCGCGTCCTGCGGTGGCAGCCTGGCCCTCGGCCCCAGCCACGACGGCGGGTTCGCGGTCACGGCTAGGCTGCCCGCGTCATGACCCACGCCAACCCGATTCGGGTAGTCGTCGCCGACGACCAGGATCTCGTCCGGACCGGATTCTGCGTGATCCTCGAGACAGCGGACGGGATCACCGTGGTGGCCGAGGCGGCCAACGGCGTCGAGGCCGTCCAGGCGGTGGCCGACCATCAGCCCGACGTGGTCCTGATGGACGTGCGGATGCCGGAGATGAACGGCATCGAGGCCACCAGGCGGATCACCGGCGGAGACCGGACCGCCCGGTCGAAGGTGGTCATGCTGACCACCTTCGACCTCGACGAGTATGTTTACGAGGCACTCCGGGCAGGAGCGAGCGGCTTCCTGCTGAAGGACGCGCAGCGGCACGACCTGATCGCGGCGGTCAGGATCGCCGCCGCCGGTGACGCGCTGCTCGCGCCGTCGGTGACGATGCGGCTGATCGATTCGTTCACCCGCAGGCCCGCGCACACGCTGCCGACGCCATCCCAGCTGGCCTCGCTAACCGCCCGGGAGCACGACATCCTGCTACGCCTGGCCCGCGGCCTGACCAACGCGGAGATAGCCGCCAACCTGATCGTCAGCGAGGCGACCGTGAAATCGCACGTCGGGAACCTGCTGGCCAAGCTCGGGCTGCGAGACCGTGTGCAGGCCGTGATCCTGGCCTACGAGACCGGCACCGTCCGCCCCGGTGAGCCGGACCCAGGGCACTAGGGCAGCGTGGTGGGTGCTGCATTATCGAAACTCTGACCGGAAAGTCCTTCCCTCAGCCGGTGCGCGGCAGCGGACCGATTCTGGGCGGTGCGACGCTGACCAGCAAAGAGCGCGGGCAGTGCCACACCGCCCAGCAACGGCACACCCAGGCC
>JBEKHI010000173.1:0-16081 GCA_050012355.1 Streptosporangiaceae bacterium
GATCGTGTGCTCGTTGCCAACCGCGGGGATCTCGGATCTCTCGATCACGGTGACCGCCCCGCCCGCTACGTCGCCGGGGCCGGTTTACAGTTGCGCCATCAGTTTCGACGGGCAGAGCCTGGGTACCGAGACGGCACCCATCCCGATGAGCATCAGCGAGTCTGGATCGCGTACTACCGGTACCACGGATGAGATCACGCTGTCGTCGCCGGGCACCGGCCTCGGCGGTCCCTACCCGTCGGGCTCCACCGCGGTCGCTTTCAGCGGGTCGCTTCCGGTTACCGGAGCGCAGCAGGGCAGCGTCACGCTGTCCCGCCGCACGACGGATGTCACGAGTTCGACGTTCACCGTCACCGGCCAGCTGGCCTTGACCGAGCCAGGCACCGACAGCATCCGGGTGCCGAAGTCGTTCACGTTCAGCCTGTACGGACCCTCGGGCGAGCCGCCGGTCGTGCTCAGTTGCAAGAGCCAGTCCAGCACGCCCGAGATCGGGCTCACGATGGACGTGACCGGCCAGGCGGTGCCGGAGCCCGCGACGTCAGGATCCGCGAGCCCGGTCCCGAGCGCGACCGGCACACCGGTCGGTGCACCCAACACGGGTGGCGGCCGTTCAGCTAGCGGCCTGCCGCTGGTCGCCGGGGGAGCAGCCCTGCTGGCGCTCGGCGGCGCGGGCCTCGCCATCGCCGCTCGCAGGCGCCGTCAGGGACAGTCGATCGGCTTATGGCAGGACGGCACGGACGCAAGTCAAGGTCGTGGGCAATCATCGCGGTACTAGGTGCTGCCGCGCTGGTGATTGGCGGGTCCCTGGTAGTACGGGGACTACTAACGGGATCCGCCATGCCGCCTGCCGACGCCGCTCAGATTCCGAGCAGTGTCGGCACGGCGGAGCCCACGCCCTCGCAACAGCCGACCGCCGCCGCGATGGCCGCGTCAGCACCGGTCCGGATCGAGATACCCGCGATCGATGTGGACGCGCCGGTCATGCGGCTCGGGCTGGCCAGTAACGGCAGCATTCAGGTCCCGCCGCTGAGCAACCACAACCTGGCTGGCTGGTACGACGGGAGCGTGACGCCCGGCCAGACGGGATCGTCGGTGATCATCGGGCACGTCGATAATGTCACTGGCGTCTCGGTGTTCTTCTACATCAAGACCCTGCGTCCCGGAGACCTCGTCAAGGTCGAACGGGCGGACGGCAGTACCGCGGTCTTCGAGGTAGACGGCGTGCAGAAGGCGGTCAAGACCGACTTCCCGACGGAAGCCGTCTACCGCAACGTTGCCTATCCCAGCCTGCGGCTCGTCACGTGCGGCGGTCCGTTCGACTCAGCGACCGGCCAGTATCTCGACAACATCGTCGTCTACGCGCACCTTGTCGGCTCCTAGCCGGCGAGGCGGCGGACGGCTAGCTCGGCCAGCAGCGTGGCGCCGTCGGTTAGCACCGAGTCGTCGAACATGGCGAGCGCCGAGTGGTTGGATGGCGCCTCGCCCGGATCACGGCCCGGCGGGCACGCGCCGTACATCAGGAAGGCGCCGGGCACTTGTTCCGCGACGAACGAGAAATCCTCGGCGCCGGTGATCGGGTAGGCGGCGCGCTCATCACGCTCGGCGCCGAATAGTTCCGCGACGGCCCCCGCGGCGAACTCGGTCTCGGCGGCGTCGTTAACCGTCACCGGATATTCGTCGACGTACTCGGCGTCAACCGTGAGCCCGTGACCGGCGGCGATGTCCCGGACCAGGCGGACGGTCTCGTCCCGTAGCCGCCCGCGGGACTCCACGCTGAAGGACCGGCAGGTCGCCAGGAACGTGGCGTCGTCGCCGATGATGTTGTCGGCCGTGCCCGCGTGGAAGCTGCCGACCGTGATCACTACCGGGTCGAACACGTTGAACCGCCGGGTGACCAGCGTCTGCAGCGCGGTCACCATCTCGCAGGCGGCCGGGATCGGGTCAAGCGTGCGGTACGGCGTCGAGGCGTGCCCGCCGCGGCCGTGCACGGTGACCTTGAGGATGTCGGCGGCGGCGAGCATCGGGCCCGGCTTGGTGGAGAAGTTGCCGAGGGCCGTGTTGTTCGAGCTCACGTGCAGCGCGTAGGCGGCGAGCGGCCGCGGTCCGGCCGCGTCGAGCACGCCCTCCTCGATCATGTACCGCGCTCCCGCGTAGCCCTCCTCACCGGGCTGGAACATGAAGATCACGTCGCCGCTGAGCGACTCACGCCGCTCCGCGAGCAGTTTCGCCGCACCCGCGAGCATCGCCGTGTGCAGATCGTGACCGCAGGCGTGCATCACCCCGTCGTGCCGGGACGCCCAGGGCAGCCCGGTCTCCTCCCGCACCGGCAGCGCGTCCATGTCCCCGCGCAGCAGCACGCAGTTGCCGGAGCCACCCCCGCCGCGCAGCACAGCGGTCACCGAGGTGAGCCGGTCTCCGGTACTGACCTCGAGCGGCAGCCCTTCGAGCGTCTCCAGCACCTTGGCCTGCGTCTTAGGCAGATCCAGCCCGATCTCCGGCTCAGCATGGATCGCATGCCGCAACTCGGTGAGCTCCCCGGCCAGCCCAATAGCCTCATCCGCAATGGTCACCGGACCATCCTCGCATATCACCTGGCTGGGCCGAAGGGCAGCGATGAGTCATCGACGCCCATAGAGGGGCAGCGATGAGTCATCGAGGCCCCTAGGGCACGGCACGCCGGGGGCTAGGGCACCCGGGAGGCGCCGGCCGAGGGGATCGCGTCGAAGAACGCGGGCTCGGGCCAGGCGGAAGCGGCGAAGGCTGACTTCACCGCCGCGCGCACCGCGTCCACCCGAGCGACCGGAATGAGCGCTAGGACGGAGCCGCCGAAGCCGCCGCCGATCATCCGGGCGCCGAGGCCGCCGGCCGCGAGGACCGCGTCCACGGTGGCGTTGGCCTCCGGCCAGGAGATCTCGAAATCGTCGCGCAGTGAGATGTGCGCCTCGGTGAGCAGTGCCCCGATATCCCGGTAAATATCGGATTTGTCGGCGCGAGAGTTCGTCAGCGCCTCGACCACCAGCCGGACCCGGTTGTCGTCGGAGATGACGTGCCGGGCTCGTCGCCGCAGGATGGGGTCGGTGAGCTTGTCGGCCGCGGCAACCGACGTTATGGTCCCTAGGAAAGGCACGTTCAGCTGGCGGGCGGCGGTTTCGCACTCCGTGCGGCGGGAACCGTAGCCGCCTGCGGTGTGCGCGTGGTGCGCGCGGGTGTCGACCACCAGCGCCGCCGCGCCGCCCGAGGCCGGGTCGAACGGTATCTGGGTTGTCTCGAGCGTCGAGCAGTCGAGCAGCAGCGCGTGCCCGGCCTCGCAGCGCAGCGACGCGGACTGGTCCATGATCCCGGTCGGCGCGCCGACGAACTCGTTCTCCGCCCGCTGGCACAGGGTGGCCAGCACGTCGCGGCCGACCGAGAACCCGCCGAGGTCGCGCAGCGCCAGCGCCGTTGACGCCTCGAGCGCGGCCGAGGATGACAGCCCGGAACCCTGGGGGACATCGGAATCGAACGAGATCGACGCGCCCGGCACCTGGTACCCGGCGGTCCGCAGCGCCCACGCGACCCCGGCCGGGTAGGCCGCCCACCCGGTCACGCTGCCTGGCTTGAGATCCTCGACCGCGATGCGGGCTTCCTCACCAGGAGCCTGCGCCGACCGCAACTCGAGTATCCCGTCGGTCCGTACCGCCGCCGCCGTCGTGACCTGGCTGAGCGCGAACGGCAGCACCAGTCCGCCGTTGTAGTCGGTGTGCTCACCCATCAGGTTGGCCCGTCCGGGGGCCCGCCAGACCCCCCTCATGACATGAAGGCCCACGCGTCGGCGACCATCGCGGTCAGGTCCTTGCTGGCCCGCCAGCCGAGTTCGCGCTGGATCTTGCTCGCGGAGGCCACCAGAACCGCCGGGTCACCCGGACGACGCTGCGAGATCTCGACCGGTATGTCAGCACCCGTCACCGACCTGCACACCTCAACCACCTGCATGACCGAGGACCCAGCCCCGTTCCCGAGGTTGAAGATCTGGTGCTGCCCCGCTTCGGACCCGCCGAGCGCCTTCAGGTGCGCGTCCGCGAGGTCGGACACATGAATGTAGTCACGGACGCAGGTACCGTCCGGAGTGGGATAATCATCGCCGAATATCATAACGGCGGTGTGTTTCTCCGCCCCGGCCAGCACGTTCGGTATCAGGTGGGATTCCGGATTGTGGCGTTCTCCCAGCCGCTGGCCCGACGGCGTGACGTAGGCGCCGGCCACGTTGAAGTAACGCAGGCTGACCGCGCCGAACCCGTACATCCGGGCGAACTCGGTCAGCGTGGTGTCCACGGCGAGCTTCGTCTGCCCGTAGGGGTTGATCGGCCGGGTCGGCGCCGTTTCAGGGATCGGGTTCGACTCCGGTTCGCCGTACACCGCGGCGGTGGAAGAGAAGACGATGGACCGGGTGCCGCTTGATCTCATCGCCTCGAGCAGCGCCAGTGTTCCGCCGAGGTTGTTGGACCAGTAGAGCTCCGGGTTCGCGACCGACTCGGCGACCAGGGACTTCGCCGCGAAGTGCAGCACCGCCTCGAAGCCCGCGTCCCGCATCAGCGGCGCGGCGTCGGCCTTGAGTGTTCCCCGGACGAACTTGGCCCCGTCCGGCACCGCGTCCGCGTGCCCGGTGGATAGGTCGTCAAGCACGGTGACCTCATGCCCGGCCTCGAGCAGCCTGGCGGACACCACGCTGCCGATGTATCCGGCGCCGCCGGTGACGAGCAGCCTCATCATGCCTCCCCAGCGTCCCGGAGGCGCTGGGCGGCGGCCTCGGGCACGATGTCGTTGATCCACACTCCCATACCGGATTCTGTCCCGGCGAGGTACTTCAGCTTGTTTTCCGCCCGCCGCAGCGAGAACACCTGCAGGTGCGCGCCGAACGTGCCACGGGCTAGCTGATCATGGACCGGCGCCTGGTGCCAGGCGGCGATGTACGGCGCGGGCTTGCCGAAGAGCCGGTCGAACCTGCGCAGCACGTCGAGGTACAGGTGCCCGAACGCGTCACGTTGCGAGTTGTCGAGCGCCGGGATGTCGGGCACCCTGCGCAGCGGGAACAACCGGACCTCGTACGGCCAGCGGGCGGCCTCGGGGACGAAGGCGACCCAGTCCTCGTTCCGCGCGACGACGCGGGTGCCGAGGTTCAGCTCTCGTTGCACCAGGTCATCGAACAGATTCGCCCCGTTGTTGTCGCTGGAGTATGTCCAAGCCTGTTGGAGCATTCGTTCTGTCTTGGGAGTGACGAAAGGGAACGCGTAGATCTGCCCGTGCGGATGGTGCAGTGTGACACCGATCTCCTCGCCCCGGTTCTCGAAGCAGTAGATCTGCTCAACTCCGGGAAGGTCGCCGAGAGTGCGGGTCCGGTCCGCCCAGGCCTCGACCACGGTGCGCACCCGCTCGGGGGTGAGCGCGGCGAACGCCGAGTTGTGGTCGGAGGTGAAGCACACAACCTCGCAGCGGCCAACTGAGGCTCTTTGGGCGGCCAGCGTCCCGGGCGGCGCCTCGCCGTGCGGTGTCAAACCGGCAAGATCTGGCATGTCATGCCAGACGCCACGCAATGATGGAAACCGGTTCTCAAAAACCACGACGTCGTAGTCCGACGCGGGCACCTCGCTCAGCCGGTCCCCAAGCGAAGGACACAACGGGCACTGATCGGCCGGCGGCAGGAACGTCCGGTCCTGGCGGGCCGCCGCGATCACCACCCATTCGCCAGCCAATGCGTCCCAGCGCAACCCGGACTCTTGGCTGGCGACGCCGCCGGCCGGGGTCGGCGGGAGTCCGCGCCGGTCCGGAACCTCAGCTCGTCCCGAGTCAGGTTCTTCGTCAAAGTAAACAATTTCCCGCCCGTCCGAAAGGCGAGCGGTACTTTTCCAGACAGATTCAGTGTTCAACACACACATACGTTATCTTGTCCAGTCCGGCTCGGCGTGTCCTGGGGTCGTAGCGTGAGATCCGGGGATACGGTGGAGCGAGGGATGCCACAGTGAACTTCATCTGGGACCTGGTTATCGTCCTGGTTATCGTGCTCATCGGCGGTTTCTTCGCGGGCGCGGAGATGGCGCTCGTCTCGTTGCGCGAGGGTCAGGTACGGGCGCTGGCGAAGCGCGGCAAACGGGGCGCGACGGTCGCCAGGCTGTCCCAGGATCCGAACCGCTTTCTTTCCGCCGTCCAAATCGGCATGACGCTGGCCACCCTGGTATCCGGCGCTTTCGGCGCGGAGACGCTGGCCGGGCTCTTGAAGAGCTGGCTGATCCGGCAGAACATGTCGCCCGATCTGGCCGGACCGCTGGCTTTCGCGGTCGTGACGGCCTGCATCACCTTTATCAGCCTGGTGCTCGGCGAACTCGCGCCCAAGCGCCTCGCGCTGCAGCGGACGGTCCGGCTGTCGCTGCTGGCGGCTCCGCTGCTGGAGAAGATCGCGACGCTGGCGCGCCCTATCGTCTGGCTGCTTTCGGTGACGACCAACGGGGTGGTGAAGCTGCTCGGCGGCGACCCGAAGGCGGGACGCCAGATGATGACCGAGCAGGAGCTACGCGACCTGGTGACCGGCACGCAGGCGCTCAGCCTCGATGAGCGGCAGATCGTCGGCGAGGTCTTCGACGCCGGAAAGCGGCAGCTGCGCGAGGTGCTCGTGCCTCGCACCGAGGTGGAGTTCCTCGACGCGGGCACGCCGGTCGGCCAGGCAGCCGAGATCGCCGCGAACGCGCCGTACTCAAGGCTGCCGGTGTACACCGACTCCTACGACAACGTGACCGGGTTCGTGCACGTCCGCGACCTGTACGGGCCTCGCGCGGATGCGGAGCGAGACCTGCCGGTTAGAGATATAGCGCGGGCGGTGAAGTTCCTGCCGATCAGCAAGACCGTGCTGGCGGCGCTGTCGGAGATGCGGCGCGAGCGGGCGCACCTGGCGATCGTGGTGGACGAGTACGGCGGCACGGCGGGCATCGTCACCCTGGAGGACCTGGTCGAGGAGCTGGTCGGCGACATCAGGGACGAGTACGACGTGGGGGAGCCGCAGCCCACCAAGCTGCGCGGCGGCGTGATGGAAGTCGACGGGCTGCTGAACCTGGACGAGTTCGCCGAGCAGACCGGTATCCAGCTTCCTGAGGGACCCTACGAGACCGTGGCGGGCTACGTGCTGGCGGCGCTCGGCGAGTTGCCGGAGGTCGGCGACTCCGTCCAGGTCCCGGGCTACACGATCACCGTCACCGAGCTGGACGGCCGCCGGATATCCAGAGTCCGGGTGACCCCGCTTGAGCAGCAGCCCGAGGTCACGGACGGCAACTAGACTGTTCTCCTTAAGAAAACAGCAGGTGGAGGGGTCATATGCAGGGGTTCGACACGGTCCTGGTGGTCGATTTCGGTGCGCAGTACGCACAGCTCATCGCCCGCCGGGTCCGCGAGTGTCACGTGTACTCGGAGATCGTGCCGTCCACCATGCCGGTCGCCGAGATGCTCGCCAAGAATCCCAAGGCGATCATCCTTTCCGGCGGGCCCTCCTCGGTGTACGCGTCCGGCGCCCCATCGCTGTCCGGTGACGTCTTCCGCAGCGGGGTGCCGGTCTTCGGGATCTGCTACGGGTTCCAGCTCATGGTCCGCGACCTCGGCGGCACGGTCGAGCACACCGGCGTCGCGGAGTACGGCGCTACTGATCTTTCGGCGAGCGGCGGTGTCCTGCTGGACGGGCTGCCCGACGAGCTCACGGTGTGGATGTCGCATGGGGACACCGCTACCAGGGCGCCTGCGGGGTTTTCTGTCACCGGGAGCACGTCGGTCACGCCCGCGGCGGTGGTCGAGGCGCCGGCTCGCGGGTTGTACGGGGTGCAGTTCCACCCCGAGGTGATGCACACCGACCACGGCACCGCGATCCTCAAGCGTTTCCTCGACGCGGCCGGCTGCCAGCCCACCTGGACGACGCTGAACGTCGTCGACGAGCAGACCGCTTTGATCTCCGCGCAGATCGGAGCTGAGGGCCGGGCGATCGCCGGGCTGTCCGGCGGTGTCGACTCCGCGGTGGCCGCCGCGCTCGTGCAGCGCGCCATCGGAGACCGGCTGACCTGCGTTTTCGTCGACCATGGGCTGCTGCGCAAGGGCGAGGCCGAGCAGGTCGAACAGGACTTCGTGGCGGCGACCGGCGTGAAGCTGAAGGTGGTCGACGCATCTGACACTTTCCTCGCCGCGCTGGACGGCGTCAGCGACCCGGAGGAGAAGCGGAAGATCATCGGCCGCGAGTTCATCAGGGCCTTCGAGCGGGCGGCGCGGGAGGTCGGCCCGGCCGATTTCCTGGTGCAGGGCACCCTGTACCCGGATGTCGTGGAGTCTGGCGGCGGCACCGGGACCGCCAACATCAAGTCGCACCACAACGTCGGCGGCCTGCCCGATGACCTGACGTTCACGCTGGTCGAGCCGCTGCGCGCGCTGTTCAAGGACGAGGTGCGTTCGGTCGGGCTGGAGCTGGGCCTGCCGCCGGAGATCGTGCAACGCCAGCCGTTCCCTGGCCCGGGCCTGGGGATCAGGATCGTCGGCGAGGTAACGGCGAGCCGGCTGGCCGTGCTCCGCGAGGCGGACGCCATCGCGCGGGAAGAGCTGACCCGGGCCGGGCTTGACGCCCAGATCTGGCAGTGCCCGGTCGTGCTGCTGGCCGACGTTCGTTCGGTCGGCGTGCAAGGAGACGGACGGACCTACGGGCATCCGGTGGTGCTACGCCCGGTCACCAGTGAAGACGCGATGACCGCCGACTGGGCACGGGTGCCGGACGGTGTGCTGGCGCGGATATCGAACCGCATAACCAACGAGGTGCCCGAGGTCAACCGCGTCGTCCTCGACGTGACGAGCAAGCCCCCAGGCACCATCGAGTGGGAGTGACCCCCGCCCGGCCTGGCTTGAATTAACGGGAAGGATCTTTGCACCCAGGGTGCAAAGATCCTTCCCGTTATCGGGACAGCGCCTAGATGCGGTTGCCTTCGCGGGGGGCGGGGACGGCGGCGCGGGCGGCGGTGGCGGCTGGGCGCAGCAGTGCCTCGGCCAGGGTGAGCACGGTTTCCTCCAGTGAGGCGAGCCGCGCGCTCACGTCGCTGGTCGCGGTCTCCACGACCTTGCTCACCGAGTCGTCGGTGGCCGCCAGGGCCAGCTTCACGTCCAGCTCGGCGATCCGTTCCTCGAGCTCGAGAACGCTGCGCTTGGTGGCTTCGCCGATCTTGTTCCGCACCTCGTCAAGGTCGGGCGTAGCCGGGAGCTCGCCGAGCTTGCGGTCCACCGCGTCGATCCGGCCGATGAACGCGGTGACCTGCTCGGCCAGGCCAGCCAGCCGTCCGTCGAGGGCGGTGAACCGGCCGTTGGCCGCGTCGAACCGGCCGTCCACGGCGCCGAACTTGTCGGACACCCCCTCGATTCGCGCCCCGACGGCTTCCAGCCGTCCGTCAAGGCCTTCCATCTTGCCGTTGAGGTTCCCGGCCTTCGCGTCGACCGCCGACAGCCGGATATCGAGGGCGGACAGCTTGCTGTCGACCGGGCCGAGCTTGCCGTTCATCGTGGCGATCCGGCCGTCGAGCGTGGACAGGCCCCGGTCGTGTTCCGCCAGCCGCTCGTCGAGTGAGGTGAGCCGTTCGTCCAGCCGTTCGTCGCGCTGGCTGAGCTGCTCGTCCAGGTTGTCGCCGAGCTGAGCGAAGCGCTCGTCCACCCGGTTGCCGAGCTGCCCGATCCTGGTGTCCGCGGCCGAGATCTTGGTGTCCGCCGCGGCGACCTTGCTGTCGACGGCGCCGACGGTGTTGTCGATCGCGCTGAGCCGGTCGTAGGAGTCGTCCAGCCGTTCGTCCAGCCGCTCCATCCTGGTGTCCAGGGCGCCGACCTTGACGTCTACCGAGGCCACGGCGGCGGTGAGCTTGGTGTCCACCGCGGCCATCGCCGCGGTGAGCTTGCTGTCGGTGGCGCCGACCGCCGCGGTGATGCTGGCGCTGGTCGCGGCCACGGTGGCGGTGAGCTTGCTGTCGGTCGCGGCGATCGCCGAGGTGAGTCCGGCGTCGGAGGCGGCGATGGCCTCGGTGAGGTGCGAGCTGGTGGTGGCGATCGCGGCGGTCAGGCCCGCGTCGGTCGCGGTGAGCTTGTCGTCGGTGTCGCCGATCCGCTCCTCGAGCCGTTCGAGGTGACCCTGCACGAGCTGCACCTGGCCGCCCAGCACGTCCACCTGGCCGCCGACGCCGGCCAGCCCGCTGCTCAGCTCGGTGGCGGACGCCGCCTGCTCGTTGAACCGGGTGGTCAGTCCCTCGGTGGTCTGGTCGATCTTGGCGCTGAGCGAGGCGAAGCCCTGGTCCGCGCGACCCTTGATCACCGACATCTCTTTGTCCAGGTGAGTCGTGCGCTGGGTCAGCTCGGCGAGCGCCTTGTCCAGGCGGCTGAACCTGGTGGCCGCGCCCTCCATCGCCTGCTGGAGCTTGATTACATTCTGCTGTAGCGAGGTGATCCGCTCATCGGAGACGCGCTGTGCGTCCAGCGTCTGCGAGAGGGTGTCGCACACTACCTGCAGCCGGGACAGCGTAGCGTCGACGTTCTCCGACACGGTGCCGACGTCGGCCCACATCGCGGGGAGTTCGCCCACCGGCTTGAGCTGACTGCGCAGCACCTCGATGTGCTCGGCCAGCGACTCCGCCCAGCCCGGCGGCCGGTCACGCACGTCGTCGATCCGCGCGGTCAGCCCATCCAGGTGGGCGGTGAGGCCGGGCACCTCCCGCTCGCGGACCTCCTTGACCACCAGCTCCAGGCCTTCCAGCCGCTGCCGGATCTCCTCGAGCGCGGTCGTCGTGGATCGCTCTTCCGCCGCGTGATCCTGTATCGTTCGCGCGAGCAGCTCACGCATCCGGTCGGCGGCGCCGGGTTGGTTACCGCGCAGCAGGAGTTGGTTGCCCGAGTGGTCCATGATGCTCCTTCAAAAGGGGTTCGCGGCGCCCACTCTAGTAGCTCTCGGTAATCGAATGTGTTCAGAGAGCGAAATCGGGTAAGGGCGAGTCGCCCCCATAACGCAACCCATATCCAGCCCCGTACGCCACCCTGCTAGACGCCGGCTGCCGCCGCTCCGTGCGAGCCGGAGGGAGGGGTTCCCGGGGGTGGCCCGGGTGCGTTGCGGTTAGCACTCAGTCTGGTAGAGTGCTAACCGCGACGAACGGTCTGACCCCCGCGACGGCAGGCCGCTACGTTCGCCTACCCACTCATAAGCACAGCCTTTCTGGAGGGGGAGGTCCGATCGTGACGACCGCCACCAAAGTTGTTCTCAAGCCGCTCGAGGACCGGATCGTGGTCCGCCCACTGGAGGCGGAGCAGACCACCGCTTCCGGCCTGGTGATTCCGGACACCGCCAAGGAGAAGCCCCAGGAGGGCGAAGTCCTTGCGGTTGGTCCGGGCCGTTTCGACGACGCGGGCTCCAAGCGAGTTCCGGTCGACGTGAAGGTCGGCGATGTGGTGCTGTACAGCAAGTACGGCGGCACCGAGGTCAAGTACTCGGGCGAGGAGTACCTGGTGCTCTCCGCTCGCGACGTGCTAGCGATCATCGAGAAGTAACCAGCCGCGGCTTGGCGGCGCGGGCCCCGGTCCGCGCCGCCGCCGCGCACGCTATACAGCGAAAGCTAAATGCACAGCGGACGCGAGGAAATCAATGCCTAAGATCCTGGAGTTCGACGAGGACGCCCGTCGCTCACTTGAGCGCGGTGTGGACAAGCTCGCCAACACCGTTAAGGTGACGCTCGGCCCGCGCGGCCGCAACGTCGTCATCGACAAGAAGTGGGGCGCTCCGACCATTACCAACGACGGCGTGACCGTCGCCAAGGAAGTGGAGCTGGAGAACCCGTACGAAAACCTTGGCGCTCAGCTCGCCAAGGAAGTCGCCACCAAGACCAACGACGTCGCCGGTGACGGCACCACCACCGCGACCGTTCTGGCGCAGGCGATGGTGCACTTGGGCCTGCGTAGCGTCGCGGCCGGCGCCAACCCGATGGACCTCAAGCGGGGCATCGACGCGGCCGCCGCCGACGTCTCGGACCGGCTGCTGAAGTCCGCCCGCGAGGTTACCGAGCAGCAGGAGATCGCGCACGTAGCGACGATCTCCGCGCAGGACGCCAAGATCGGCGCGCTCATCGCCGAGGCGTTCGACAAGGTCGGCAAGGACGGTGTGATCACCGTCGAGGAGTCGCCGACCATGGGCCTGGAGCTCGAGTTCACCGAGGGCATGCAGTTCGACAAGGGCTTCATCTCCCCGTACTTCGTGACCGACGCTGAGCGGCAGGAAGTCGTACTCGAGGACGCCTACGTCCTGATCAACCAGGGCAAGATCTCGAACATGCAGGAGTTTCTCCCGCTGCTCGAGAAGATCGCCCAGACCAAGAAGCCGACGCTGATCATCGCCGAGGACCTCGAGGGCGAGGCGCTGGCCACCCTGGTCGTCAACAAGATCCGTGGCCTGCTGAACATCGCCGCGGTGAAGGCGCCGGGCTTCGGTGACCGCCGCAAGGCCATGCTGGCCGACATCGCGACGCTCACCGGAGCGACCGTGATCAGCGAGGACGTCGGCCTGAAGCTGGACTCGGTCGGCCTGGAAGCGCTCGGCACCGCCCGTCGTGTCGTGGTGACGAAGGACGACACCACGCTCATCGACGGTGGTGGTGACGAGTCCGGAGTACAGGACCGGATCCGCCAGATCCGCACCGAGATCGAGAACACCGACTCCGACTGGGACCGCGAGAAGCTGCAGGAGCGGCTGGCCAAGCTGTCCGGCGGCGTCGCGGTGCTGAGCGTCGGCGCGGCCACCGAGGTCGAGGTCAAGGAGAAGAAGCACCGCGTCGAAGACGCGGTCTCCGCGACCCGCGCCGCGATCGAGGAAGGCATCGTCGCCGGTGGCGGCAGCGCCTTGGTGCACATCGCCGCTGACCTCGACGACCTCGGCCGCACGGGCGACGTCGCGACCGGTACCACGGTCGTGAAGAAGGCGCTGTCGGAGCCGGCTCGCTGGATCGCGCTGAACGCGGGCCAGGAGGGTTCCGTCGTGGTCTCCAAGGTCGCGGACCTGCCCTTCGGCCACGGCTACAACGCCGCGACCGGTGAGTACGGCGACCTGATCGCGCAGGGCGTCATCGACCCGGTCAAGGTCACCCGCTCCGCCGTGCAGAACGCCGCCTCCATCGCCGGCATGCTGCTCACCACCGAGACCCTGGTGGTGGAGAAGCCGGAAGAGGAGAAGGAGTCTGCGGACGCTGGCCACGGCCACACGCACTAGTGCACTGCACTATGCATTAGGAATGACGCAAGGTAACGCGGGGGCTACAGGATTGTAGCCCCCGCGTTGTCATCTCACAGTGTCCGTTGGGCATCACACCTATGTGGACCAGGGGGATACGGAAAACATCGTTCGGTCGTTGCGGCCGCTGATACTGCGCTACTGCCTGACCCGCATGCCGGGACAGCACGACGCGGCGGACGATGTCACGCAAGAGACATGCATCGCGCTACTCGCGGCGTTGCCGGAGTATCAGGGCACGCCGCAAGGTCTCGCTTACGGGATCGCCGCGCATAAGGTGGTCGACGCGATCCGCGCCGCCACCCGACGCGCGGTGCCAGTGGAGCAACTACCCGAGACCGCGGACCTGTCCGGCGGGCCGGAGGAGATCGTGCTCGCCGCTCAGTGCACCAAGGATCTGCTCAGCACTCTGCAGCCGTCGCTGCGGAGACTGGTGACGCTTCGAGTGCTCGCGGACTGGTCGGCGGAGCAGACCGCGGAAGCGCTCGGCATGACAGCGGGCGCGGTCCGAGTGGCGCAGCACCGTGCGATGGGGCGTTTGCGCAGCGTGGCGGCCACAGTTCAGTAGAATAGGTACTTGAATCCCACCATTACCAGCCGCGAGGTCACCATGACGAAGTTCCATCCGGTAGGCCTAACGTTCGACGACGTGCTGCTGCTTCCGGCGCATTCGTCATTGATGCCGAGCGAGGCGGACACGTCCACGCCGATCACCAAGCGGATACGGCTGCGGATTCCGCTGGTCTCCGCGTCGATGGACACGGTGACCGAGGCGCGGATGGCGATCGCCATGGCACGCCAGGGCGGTGTCGGTGTGCTGCACCGCAACCTGTCGGTGGAGGAGCAGGCTCAGCAGGTCGACATGGTGAAGCGTTCCGAGGCCGGGATGGTCGCCGACCCGGTGACCTGCGGGCCGGACGCGACCCTCGCCGACGTGGAGCTGCTGTGCTCCCGGTACCGGATCTCCGGTGTACCGGTGACCAGCGACGACGGCACCCTGCTCGGCATCGTCACCAACCGCGACATGCGCTTCGAGTCCGACGAGACGCGCAAGGTCGCCGACGTCATGACCAAGATGCCGCTGGTCACCGCGCCGGTCGGAGTGCCCGCTGAGGAAGCGCTGCGGCTGCTGCGGGAGCACAAGATCGAGAAGCTGCCGCTGACCGATGACCGCGGCCGGCTGCGCGGCCTGATCACCGTCAAGGACTTCACCAAGTCCGAGAAGTTCCCGAGCGCCACCAAGGACGCCACCGGGCGTCTCGTCGTGGGCGCGGCCGTCGGAGTGGGAGAGGACGCGAAGCGACGCGCCCAGTCCCTCGCGGAAGCCGGCGCCGACTTCCTGGTGGTGGACACCGCGCACGGCCACGCGCAGCCGGTGCTTGACATGGTTCGCGAGGTCAAGGCGAACCTCAACGTCGAGGTGATCGGCGGGAACATTGCGACCAAGGCGGGCGCGCAGGCGCTGATCGACGCGGGTGCGGACGGGGTCAAGGTGGGCGTGGGCCCCGGGTCGATCTGTACCACCCGGGTGGTCGCGGGGGTCGGTGTCCCGCAGCTCACCGCCATCTATGAGGCGTCGCTCGCCGCTAAGCCGGCCGGCATCCCGGTGATCGGGGACGGTGGCGTGCACTACTCAGGTGACATCGCCAAGGCCATCGCGGCCGGCGCCGACGCGGTGATGCTGGGCAGCCTGCTCGCCGGGTGCGAGGAGTCGCCTGGCGAAATGGTCTTCCTCAACGGCAAGCAGTACAAGCTCTACCGGGGAATGGGTTCGCTCGGCGCGATGCGCAACCGGGAGCGCGGCAAGTCCTACAGCAAGGACCGGTACTTCCAGGACGACGTGCTCCGAGAGGACAAGCTGGTGCCGGAGGGGATCGAGGGACAGGTCCCGTATCGCGGTCCGGTCTCCGCCGTCGCCGACCAGCTCGTCGGCGGGCTCCGCGCGTCGATGGGCTACTGCGGGGCGCGGCACATCGCCGACCTCAAGGAGGCGGAGTTCGTGCAGATCACCTCGGCGGGGCTTATCGAGTCACACCCCCACGACGTGCAGATGACCGTCGAAGCCCCGAACTACAGCGGTCGGCAGTAGAACAGCACCCGCGCCGGAGGCGAGCAATGAATACAGAAATAGGCCGGGGCAAGACCGGGCGGCGGGCGTACGCGCTTGAGGAGATCGGGATCGTGCCCGCGCGCCGTACCCGGGACCCGGAAGAGGTGTCGATCGCCTGGCAGATCGACGCGTACCGTTTCGAGCTGCCGCTTGTCGCCTCGCCGATGGACAGCGTTGTCTCCCCCGTGACGGCGATCACACTCGGCCGCTTGGGCGGACTCGGAGTCCTGGACCTCGAGGGGCTGTGGACCAGGTTCGAGGACCCGGAGCCGCTGCTGGCCGAGGTCGCCTCGCTGGATGACGCGGCGGCCACTCGGCGGCTGCAGGAGATGTACGCCGCGCCGATCTCTGAGGAACTGATCGGGAAGCGGATCGAGGAGATCTCCCGCGCGGGCGTTACGACCGCGGCCCGGCTGTCACCGCAGAAGACCGCGCTCGACGCGGGCGCCGACATCTTCGTGATCCGCGGCACCACCGTCTCAGCCGAGCACGTCTCCGGCCGCGCCGAGCCGCTGAACCTCAAGCAGTTCATCTACGAGCTTGACATCCCGGTCATCGTCGGCGGCTGCAGGAGATGTACGCCGCGCCGATCTCTGAGGAACTGATCGGGAAGCGGATCGAGGAGATCTCCCGCGCGGGCGTTACGACCGCGGCCCGGCTGTCACCGCAGAAGACCGCGC
>JBEKHI010000174.1:0-15790 GCA_050012355.1 Streptosporangiaceae bacterium
CCGACCCGCGCAGCGCGCTTGCGTCCGCGACGGGGCAGCACCCAGAAGCGTGGTTGCCCGTCGCAGAGTCGCCTGGTCAGGCACGTAGAAGTCGAGGAGTTGCTCGGTACGCACCGCCAGGGGCGCCCCGTACGCCATAGCGGCGGCCGAGTCAGTAAGCGCCCACCCAGACGTGCTCTCGACGTCGTCGAGCCCGAGCCGCAGGGGTTTGGTGATCGTGTCATAGTTGCCGGGAACGGGCAATTGGGCGATATAGACGCGAGTGGCAGACCAGCGATCGGCGACCTGCCAGAACAGCTCCGTTCCCTCGACGCGATGTCGCTCGTCGATCAGGCCGCTACGACGAAGTGCAGCCAGCACCTCTGACACCGTGCTCGCGGCTCTGCCCAGCCTACGGGCCAGCTCGCGTACCGCTATGCCGGCAGCTGGTTCCATGAGGAGAGCGGTGGCCACTTCCAATCCTGCGGTGCCGCTGAGCGCATGAGTGCGCTCAGCGCGTCCGAAGACCGGCTCTACATCGGCGTCAATCACGATGTTGTCCGACCGCAGCGCGAGATGACCACGCAGATCGTAGTAGCCGGCCCGGTGGTCGGTGAGCAGCTTGCGTGCGGTCTTGGTCACCCGTTCCCCGACCACCAGTAGTACCGAGCCGGGGGAACGCGGCGTTTCAGCAAGCAGGCGCTCGGCAACATCCTCCGTCACCAACGCGCGATGCTTGACCCGCACTTGGGTCTGGCCCGGTTCGATCACCAGGTCGATCTCTTGACCAGAGACGTTGACAGACTCCCAGGCCTGAACCCCTAGCTGAGCTAGGGCATCGATAAGGAGGGCCTTAGTGTCCACAGCATTAGAATGGCATCTGTTCGGTGTTCGGTCAATACCGAACACCGAACACTGGCACATAAGTCTTCACGTTCCCAGCGGGTCCACGTTCGCGTAGTCCCCTCTCCCGCTATCTCCGGTGCCGCGGTCAGTCCTCTTGGACAACCAGCCCCAGTGACTCGGCGATCACGAAGGCTTGCGTCGGGTCGATGATTGCGCCCTTCAGCTCCACCGTTTCTGGATCGAGTGAGGATAGTTCGCTGCCGCGCAGGTCGCACCGCGAGAAGGAGGCCCGGTGCAGCCAGGCGCCGGACAGGTCGCAGCGCAGCACCTGGGCCTCGTCGAAGTTAGCGCCGGTCAGGTCTGCCTCGCGCATCCGTACGCCCCGGAACACACTGCGCCGCAGGTCCGCACCGGGGAGGCCGGTGAAGGACCAGTCCCCGCCGCCGACCTCGAAAAGGCCGAAGGTGCAGCGGTCGAACATGCTGCCGACGAGCTTGCAGTTAGTGAAGGTGGCGTCGAAGAACGAGCACCGGGTGAAGGTGCAGTTAACAAAGGCCGCTTGGATGTGCTTCGAGACGTTGAACCGCACTCCGCGGAAGGCGCACTCGGTGAAGACGCCTGCGTTGTCGACCGTCTCCATGAGGTCCACATCGACGAAGGCGACCTTTTCGTGGCTCTCACCGGACAGATCGCGTCCACCCCAATCCGCTGAGTGCACCGTCGACGTCGTAGACGGTGCGGGGATCCCGTGCTTTCTGTCGGCCACGTGGACCCCTTCCTGCCATATTCCGGCCGTTCACGGCCCGAGCGTCTCATAAGTGGCGAGCACGGCGTGAGGGTCTCGAGGGTGCTCCGCAGGCAAAGCCCGGTCCGTGCCGGTTGCAGGCACCCGGTCGCCGGAAAATGGGAACTCAGAGCCCGTAAATGCGGATCGGAATCCGGGAAAACCCCGGGTGGCGGCCCATGGATGGCCCACCGCTGGGCCTCTAGCGCCATCGATGTCCCATCGCTGGCCTGCCCAGGACTTCGGGCACCACGCGGCCGTGATCGTGATGCGTTAGGCCTGCACCGGGGCAGCCTCAGAACAGGTCACCACCGGTCAGTACGTACAGGAACGGTACGAGCGGGATTATCCCGAAGATTGCCCAGGCGATCTTCTTGCCGCCGCTCAGATCGCTGCGTACCGCGAGGTTGATCCACATGAGGATCACGGCGATCGGGTGCAGGAAGCAGAGCAGAAGTTCCACTAGCTTCTTCATCGTGTCTCCTTGCGGGGGATTGCCTCTTGGACGAGTCATCTCTACCCACGGTTGCCGCGCCTAGTCAGGCGGGTAGCCGTGACTACGGTGTCCACTGCGGAGGCAGTAGCGCTTACCTGGCGGCGGACCTGGCCTGACCGGGTCACCGTGAGATCGCTCAGCGCGCTGGTGAGCCGTTCCGGCGTGTAGAGGACCGATGGGTCCTGCGGGCCGCCGATGCCTTCCGTGAGGTTGAGCACATCGTGGCCGACGATGAACAGCATGCCGCCCGGGGCGAGCGCTCCGGCCGCCCGGCCGAGTACCGGCTGCAGTTCGTCCCACGGTAGCTGCAGGTAGGCGATCACAACCAGGTCGAAGGCGCCGGGATCAGGGACGTAATCCCGCAGGTCGGCGTGCACCCAGTCCACCGAGACCCCGTGATCGGCCGCTAGCCGGCGTCCTTTCTCCAAGCCGACAGCGGAGAAATCCACACCGGTGACCCGCCAGCCACAGGTCGCCAGCCACACCGAGTTTCGTCCCTCGCCGGATGCCAGGTCTAGCGCACGCCCCGGAACGAGGCCCGCCAGTTCGGACTCGACGAACTGGTTCGGCCGGGTGGACCACTCATAGGCCGTCCCCGAGTAGCGCTGATCCCACTGCTTGCTGTCCACAGGGTCACCGTATCGCTTAGCATTGCGAATTATGACGTTTGCGCTGCTTATTGCCGGTGTGGCCGTCGTGCTGGTGATGGTTGGGATCGCGCAATACGGCTGGCGGGTCCTGCCCGCCAGCGCGCTGGTACCGATGCACTGGCGACCCGCATCGTGGAGCAACTGGGTGCCCAAGCGGACCGCCCTGCTGATGTACCCGGGGATCGGCATCGCGGTGTTCCTGATCCTGACGGTCACACTGACCGAATACAGCCTGGCCGCACCGATTGCCCTCATCGTGCTGGCCTCGGTGGAGCACGCCGCGATCCGGGCCGCGCTACGTGAGTCCGGTCGCGGCGACGCGTAGCCGCTCTGCGGCGAGATCGGCGAATTCGCCGTCGATCTCGGCCGCGTAGGCATGCCGACCAGCGATTACCGCGGCCACCGATGCCGAGCACAGCCCGCCGAATGGCTCCCACAGCACGTCACCAGCCTCCGTCACAGCCGAAACGATCCGTTCCATGAACTCCAGCGGCTTCTGGTTCAGATGGGCCGAACTCGCCGCCGTCGGCTTGTAGACCCGGGGCGCTGCCCGTCGCATCGTGCCGCGCAGCCGTTCGTCGTCGCGTAGCGGCGGCCGCGACCAGACGTTCGTCAGCCCGTGGGTGTGGCGCCAGGTATAGCGCAACGCGTCCCACTCCTTGGCGGTAACCGGGCGAGTACCGTCCAGCGAGAAATACGGCCAGCCGACGGGATCACCGTGGGTTCCCGCGTAGCTGGCGAGCTTGGCGACCATCTCCCCCGACGGCCAGTACCACAGCCAGTCCTTGGTCAGGTACTTACGCGTCGCCGCGTTCTTCACGCCGCACGCCTCGTTGGCCTTGGCCAGCGCCAGGCCGGTGCGCTCCCACTCGGCGCGAAGCCAGCGCTGCACGGGAACGCCGCCCACCGAGAACCGCCGCTGGTAGAACGCGCACACCTCGGTCACCACCGGGAACTGCCGGATGGTCTTGCCGTTCACGTTCCCGGCGATGTGCCCGATCCCCTTGTCCCAGACGACGAGCTGAACGTAATCCCAGCCATGGGCGGCCAGCAGGGGATGGACGGTGGCCCAGCCGACCTCGGTGTTCCAGAACCAACGGGTGGTCGCGGGCACAGCGGCCCGCGACCACGCTTCGACGTGCGGCTGGTACCAGTCCGCGAGCTGCCCGGGTCCCGTCGTGTCGCCGTGGAACCCGCGCACTCCGTACGCGCCGTCGCTGACGATTACCCTCGGCGCTGGCCACGCCGGGTACGCCTCACGGGCGTCGCCGCGGAAGAGCTGGTACACGCCTCGTTATTCAACCACGGTCACACCGGTATAGCCCGGATGTGACCGGCACAACCACGCAGGAGTGCCGTACCCAGGCGCCGACCTCGGTGGCGATCTTGCCTTCTCGCCTCATGAAGCCGAACGAGTGCTGGCTGGTCAGCAGGAAGTACCGCAGCTGCCCGGTGCGGACCAGATCCTGGATGTGGGCCAGCGTCGGCGATGGGACTGTCCCGCTGAACCCGCCCATCGGCAGCACTTCCTGACCGGTGGCCTCGATGTACGGTGCCGCCTGGGACCAGGACGTGACGGCCATCAGGTAGGGAGCCCCGTCCCGATGAGCGCTGACGTAGTCGTACAGGCGGGTCTGAGCCGCGGTCAGCGTGCCGTTCCCGCCGAAGCCGCCAAAGCCACCGCCACCAAAATGATGCCGGCCAAAGCCGATCTGGTTCAGCGGACCGGCGTTCGCGTTCATCGCGGAGCCGGAGTAGCGCAGGTCGAGGACCGATGCCGACCAAGCGGTCGGCGCGGCCAGCATGACCGCGACCCCCGCGATCATCATCGTCGCCACGATCCGGGACCCGGTGCGCGGGCTGATGCCGGCCGCCATGAGCCGCGTCCCGGCGTACCGGGATACCAGCGGCGCCGCGACCAGCCCGGCCACCGCCACGATCCCCAGGGTGAACACGATCCACGCCACCTCGGGCAGGAAGCCGCGGTACGGCGACCACAGGTACGCCGCCCACGCCACCTCGGCGGCGACCGCGGTCGGCAACAGCCAGCCGCGGCGACCGCCCGCGCGGTACTCCCGCCAGAACATCACGATCCCGGCGCCGGACAGCGCCGCGAGCGCGGGCGCCAGCGAAGCGACGTACGCGGTGTGCGGTATCACGCTCATCTTGCTGAAGACCAGGCCGAACGTCAGCAGCCAGACCCCCCACATGACGAAGCCGGCCCGGAACGTGTCGGTGCGAGCAGCGCGGCGGTACCAGACGAGGCCGCCGACCAGGGCGAGCAGCGCTAGCGGGTAGAGCCAGCCGATCTCCGGCCCGAACCTGGTACCCAGCAGTTTCGTCCAGCCGCCGCCGCCGCCGGCACCGAACCCGTGGCCGTGCCCGCCGAACATCGAGCCGACCGAACCGGGGTACGCGACGCCGAACCGCTCAAGGCCGTTGTAGCCGAAGACCATCGTGATCGCGCTGTTGTTCAGCGACCCGTCGATGTACGGGCGGTCCGCGGCGGGCGTGAACGTGTACAGCGCGATCCAGGACAGCGAGACCGCCAGCGCCACCGCCGCGGCGACGAGCACGTGGCGCACCCGGCGCGGCAGCGAGACGGGGGCCGCGAACAGGTACCCGGCAGCGAGGGCCGGGAGCACTATCCAGGCCTGGAGCATCTTGGTCTGGAAGCCGACGCCGACCCAGAACCCGCACCACGCTAGCGATCGCAGCCGGGCATCGCCGACCGCCCGCTGGTAGGCGTCCGCGGCCAGGACGAGGCACATCGTCAGCGCGCCGTCCTCCATGCTGTGGCCGAACATCGAGGCCGCCACCGGCGTGAGCGCGAAGATCCCGGCCGCGAACAGCCCGGCGTGCACTCCTGCCCACCGGCGCACCGCCCGGTAGATCACCAGGACGGAGATGACGCCCTCGATCACCTGCGGCAGGACAATGGACCATGGATGAAAGCCGAATATCCAGACGGAAACCGCCTGTGGCGCGAACGACCCCGCGAGCTTGTCCAGGGTAATTGTCGCACTAGGGTCGAAGGCGCCGAATATGAATGCCTTCCAGTTTTCCGACATGCTCTTCACGGCGACCGAATAGAACCCGGAAAGCCCGGCATGCCTGATATTCCACGAGTAAAGCAGTGCGGCTGCGGCCGCGATCACGACGAGTGCTGGGCGCGCCCAGGACGGTTGATCATCGGCACGTATATTGACACGCCGTACGGTATTAGCCCGCACGGTTGCAAGGGCGGATGACAAGGATGTACCCCCATACATCAGAATTGGGATGAATTGTGGACCGCCCAGGCCGCAATCCACGGGGGAATCCTAAATCCATTGCTAACTCGAACGAAGTATTAACACGTCGATGACGCACACGTCAGGCGTCCTCAAGTGTCGAGAGGGCACCGTGCACCTCGGCGCGAGGGGCCGGATCGGTGCCGGACATCGGCGTCCCGCAGCGGGCGAGCAGGGTCTTGAGGCGCTGGATCACCGGGAAGACCTCCTGGTTGCCGTCGAACCCCTGGGCCAGATATGCGCGCTGCTCGGCCTCGACGATGGCACGGTCCTGGCCGAAGATCCCCTCGGTGAACAGGACGATGACCGGCCAGAGCAGGTGAATCAGGCCGGGGATGCCCGGTTTGCGGATCATAATCAGGCCGTAGGTCTGGTTGCGGTGCTGGGCGCGGTCGAGCGGCATGTAGGCGTTCCACAGGTCGAGCGCCGGTTCGGCGTCCCGGGCGCCCGCCGTCCAGTACTTCAAGGTCTGATAGGGATAGCCGGTGCGGATGGTCATCAGGTCGGCGTCTTCCCCCGGCTTTCCGCCGGAGATGAAGCGCTCCCCCAGCGCCTGCCTGCCCTCGGTGCGGCGGAAGGTGTAGTCCGCCTCCAGCCAGTCGTCTCCCTCGCGCACATCGAGCAGGGTGGCTCGGATGCTGCCCATGAGGCTGCGGTGCAGGAACTGGTGGTTCATGTCCATCAAGTTCTCGTGCATGAACGAGTAGTGGCAGTCGATGCGGCGGTCGAGTCGGCGCACCTTGTAACGACGGTCGGCGTACGCGGGCAGTTCGGGGAACGGTGTCGAGGCCGCGAGCAACTGGTCGCCGGGGAAAACGAAGACGAAGCCGTAGGCCTCGCGGCAGGCGTAGCCGCGTACGCCGTTCGGCAGGCTCCGCTTCCGGTCGAGGTAGGGAACGTTGACGCACTGCCCGGTACGGTCATAGGTCCAGCAGTGATATCCGCACAGCAGGCGATCGCCCTTCACCACGCCCAGGTGAAGCGGTACCTGGCGGTGTGCGCAGCGATCCTCCAGCGCGTACGGCTCACCCTTCTCGGGCCGTACGAGCACGATCGGCTCCCCGGCGAAGACCGTCTCGAGGGTCCCGCCCGGCCGCAGGTCACGGGACCGGGCGAGGGGATACCAGAAGTCCGGGTTCAGCCCGACACTGCGCGTGGGCGGGGCATCCCCCGCGCCGGTCACGTCACGAAAACGGTCAACGCCGGATACAGGCATGTGCGCGCTCCTTCGGGGAACCAGTATGGAAGAGCACCGGAGCCATCAGAAACCACACTAACCGGGCGCAACAAGACCGCGCTTCGCCACCGGACAAACCCTGACGTACACCAGGCATATATCAGCGCGGCGGCGCGGCTTGCCGAGGCGGGCCTTCGATGAAGCGGCCCGAGGCGCACGAGGATCCGACTAGCACTCGATGACGTTGACCGCGAGGCCGCCGCGGGACGTCTCCTTGTACTTATCCTTCATATCGGCGCCGGTCGCCCGCATTGTCCTAATCGCCTTGTCTAGCGACACGAGGTGCCGCCCATCGCCGCGCAACGCCATCCGGGCCGCGTTGATCGCGGTGGTGGAGGCGACCGCGTTTCGCTCGATGCACGGCACCTGGACCAGGCCGCCGATCGGGTCGCAGGTGAGCCCGAGGTTGTGCTCGATGCCGATCTCGGCCGCGTTCTCCACCTGCTCGGGTGTCCCGCCGAGCACCTCGGCGAGCGCGCCGGCCGCCATCGAGCACGCCGACCCGACCTCGCCCTGGCAGCCGACCTCGGCACCGGAGATGGACGCCCCCTCCTTGAACAGCACCCCGATCGCGCCCGCTGTAAGCAGGAACCGCTCGATCCCTTCGCGTGCCGATCCATGAACAAACCTTTCGTAATAGTGCATAACGGCGGGGACGATTCCCGCGGCACCGTTAGTCGGCGCGGTGACAACCCGCCCGCCGGCCGCGTTCTCCTCGTTAACCGCCAGCGCGAACAGCGTGACCCAGTCCATCGCGCGCAGCGGATCGTCGCCGCCGGTCTCCCGGCTGAGCTGACGGCGCAGCCGCGGCGCCCGCCGTACGACCTTGAGCCCGCCGGGCAGGATCCCGTCGGTGGCGGTTCCCCGCTCCACGCACTCCCGCATCACCTGCCAGATCTCCCACAGGCTGTCGCTGATCTGCGCGGCGGTCCGGCCGAGCGTGATCTCGTTCGCCAGCATGACACCCGACACCGGCAGTCCGGTCGCCGCCGTGTGGGCGAGCAACTCGGCGGCGGTCGCGAACGGGTAGGGAACCGGGGTGTCGTCGGGATGGAGCGCGCCGTTATGGTCGATGACGAATCCGCCGCCTACGGAGAAGTACTCGCGTACGGCGAGTTCCGCATCACGGTCAAACGCGGTGAAACGCATCCCGTTCGGGTGCTGCGGGAGCTTTTTCCTCCGGTTGAACTCCAGCGTCCAGGCGGCGTCCTGCCCGCCGAGTAGCCGGACCCGGCCGCGTTCGCGTATTTCCTCCAGGCGCTTGGGTATCGAGGCGATGTCGACCGACTCGGGCAGTTCCCCCTCGAGGCCGAGCAGCACCGCCTTATCGCTGCCGTGTCCCTTGCCGGTCAGCCCGAGCGACCCGTACAGAATCACCTCGACCCGGGTCACGCGATCGAGCAGCCCGTCGGCGCGCAGTGACTCCGCGAACATGCGGGCGGCCTTCATCGGGCCGGTGGTGTGTGAACTCGAGGGCCCGATCCCCACCTTGAACAGGTCGAAGACGCTGATCGCCATGGTTGCCATGCTCCGCAGCCGCCACGGCTTTGGTCAAGGGATGGCGTGATCTGTTCCGCCTCATGGGCCGTCGTGTTGCGATTGGTGCGCTGGCCGGCTGTCGTTGCGTGGTAGGGTGCCGCTTGCCTCAGTGACATTCCATCTCCGAATAGCCGGAGCAGTTTTCTGAGGGAATTCATAGCTTTCATTTCCCAATGCTCCCAGCCTTAAGGCCTGCGAGGTTTGTGACAATGAGTTTTCAAACCGACGCTGTGGGGAGCGCCGAAGATCACCGCCAGGTCCTGACCTGCGCGGGGTACAGCGATGCGATTCGCTGGCAGGCCGGCGAACGACTTGAGCAGCTATTCGAGCGCCGTTGTGATTGGTTCGCCCGTAATGGGCAGCTGGCTGTTGATACCGATAGCGAGAAGCTCAGCTACCCGGAATTGGATGCGCGGGCCAACAAACTGGCTCGCTTTCTGATCCGCCAGGGTGTCCGGCCGGGCGACCGGATTGGGCTGCTATCTGCCCAGGCTGCGGTTCCTGCTGGTGTCGGGTGAATCGTGCCCGCAGGATCTGGTCGAGCCCTGGTCCCGGCCCGGGCGGCGTTTCCTCAACGTCTACGGACCAACCGCAGCGACCGTGACCGCGACCTGGACGGTGCTGGACCCAGGCCGGCCGGTGACGATCGGCGTGCCGCTGCCGACCTATTCCGTGCTGGTGCTCGATCCGGAGAAAAACCGGATCGCGGCACCGGGAGCGATGGGAGAGATCGCCATCGCCGGGATCGGGGTCGCCTACGGCTACCTCAACCGGCCGGACCTTACCGAGCGGGCGTTCATACCGGACTTCGTTGGCATACCGGGAAACGCGTCGCGACGTATGTACCGGACCGGCGACCTCGGGCGGATAAACGACCAAGGCGAGATCGAGCACCACGGCCGCATCGACACTCAGGTGAAGATCCGCGGTTACCGCATCGAACTGACCGAGATCGAGTCGGTCCTGATGCGGGTACCCGGCGTCGCCCAGGCGGTGGTCAGCACCTACCAGCCAAGCCCCGATGTCACCGAACTGGCTGGTTACTACAGCTTGCGCCAGGACGCGGACCGGGTGGACCTGGGCGGCGCCTTCCGGATCCTGCGCGAACAACTCCCGGCGTACATGGTCCCGGCCTACCTAGAGCACCTTCCGGTCATCCCGGTGCTGCCGAGTGGCAAAACCGACCGGAAGTCGCTTCCAGCGCCGACCGGTCCTCGGCGGCAAGCGGCCGGCGGCTTGCGGGCGGCCAACGATACTGAGCAGACCCTGGCGAGCGTTCTCGCGACCGTCCTTGGTGCGGACCGGGTCCCCGTCGACGGGGACTTCTTCAACGACCTGGGCGCGAACTCGCTGCTGATAGCGAAGCTCAGCGCGGCGCTGCGCGAGCGCACCAGCTTGCCACCGGTGTCGATGAAGGACATCTACCTGCACCCGACGGTGCGCCAGCTCGCCGCCGCGCTCAAGCCGGTGGCCGCCAGCTTGCCGGGACGCGAGGTCTTGCCGCCCGCCCGAGGCAAACCGCGCGCTCGGAGTGGCTGCGTGACCTGGAGAGCTTGTGCCACCGGCATGACGTGCTGCTCATCGTCGACGACGTGCAGATGGGCTGCGGCCGCACCGGCCCGTTCTTCAGCTTCGAGCACGCGGGCATCGTGCCGGACATCGTGTGCCTGTCCAAGTCGATCAGCGGCTACGGCCTGCCGATGGCCCTCACCCTGATCAGGGCCGAGCTTGATGTCTGGGAGCCGGGGGAGCACACCGGTACCTTCCGCGGCTTCAATCCCGCGATGATCACGGCCACCGCGGCGTTGCGTGCCTACTGGGCTGACGACGCACTGGAGCGGGACACGATCGCGAAGGGTCGCCAGGTCACGACGGCGCTCACCGCTATCAGCGAATCGGTTCCCGGCGCCGCACCGCGGGTTCGCGGCTGCGGGCTGGCACATGGCCTGGCATTCGGCAACGGCGACCTGGCCGAGAAGGTGGCGTACGCCGCCTTCGAGAGCGGACTGCTGGTCGAGACCGCCGGCCCCTATGACGAAGTGGTCAAGCTGATGCCGCCGCTGACCATCACCGAATCGGAGCTAGACAAGGGACTCTCGCTGCTCGCGGACGTTGTCCGCTCGGTCTGCTGACCGCGGCGTCCGGCGGTCAGCGATTGTGGTGGGTGCTGCACTGCCCGCACTCTTTTGCGGGTAGTGCCGCACTGCCCAGAATCGCTCAGGCCTAGGGGCGGCGGCGGGAGCCCCCCGAGTCTGGCGATATGTCTCATATACGGCCTATAGTCCGAATTGCGACGCCTGATATCCGCAGGCTATTCAGCTGCCCCAGCGGCTCTTGACCGATCGCGTATCCGCGTCCTAGCATTCACATAGTAGGACGCTGTTCCATAAAGTGGGACGCAACGCCAGGGTGGCAATCCGATGAGCAACTCCAATGGAACGCAGGCCGTCGACCGAGCGGCACGGTTGCTGGCCGAGGTCGTGCACTCCCCCCATCCGGTGACGTTCACCGAGCTGACCACGGTCACCGGGCTCGCGAAATCCACCACGTCGCGGCTGCTGCTCGCGCTGGAGCGGAACGGGCTGGTCCGCCGCGACGAGCACGGCCACTTCCTCCCGGGTGAGATGTTCGTGAGCTTCGCCTGGCGCGGCGGGGCCGACGCCAGCCTGGTAGCGGTCGCGCAGCCGTTTCTCGACCGGCTCGGAAAGTCGACCGGTGAGACCATCAACCTCGGGATCGTCAGCAACGCCGCGGTGGAGAACATCTCCCAGGTCGATTCCACGTACCTTATCGGCGGCACTAACTGGGTGGGACTGCAGGTTCCGCTGCACGCCTCCGCACTCGGCAAGGTGCTGCTTGCCTTCGGCGCGCGAGGGGCCACGATCCCGCGAACGCTCGAAGCGTGCACCGAGAAGACGATTACCACTGAGGCGGTACTGAAGGCCGAGCTCGCCGGGGTACGAGCACGCGGCTACGGGGTGACCGACGAGGAACTGGAACCGGGGCTGATCGCGATCGCGGCACCGGTGTTCCGCTACGACGGCACGGTGGTCGCGGCCATCTCGGTGTCCGCGCCCACCACGCGGATGTCACGGGAACGTGCCGTTATCGCCGCCCGGCGGTGCATGGACGAAGCCGCGGCGTTGTCCGCGGCTCTTGGCTACCGGCCTAAGCACAGGGCAACCAAGAAGGCGGGATGACACCCGATCACGAGTGGAGGCGCTCCGCAGTATGACTACCCCCAAGCAGGCCAGCGCTGTTGTCATCGGCGCGGGCATCGTCGGCAACAGCCTCGTGCACCATCTGGCGCTGCTCGGCTGGAAGGACGTTGTGCTGGTGGACAAGGGCCCGCTGCCGAACCCGGGCGGCTCCACCGGCCACGCGTCCAACTTCATCTTTCCGATCGAGTACTCGAAGATGATGTTCGAGCTGACTAAGGACTCCACCGAGCAGTACAAGTCGCTCGGGGTCTTCACCGAGTCCGGCGGCATTGAGGTCGCCCGCACGCCGGAGCGGATGACCGAGCTCAAGCGGCGCGTCACCCAGGCGAAGACGTGGGGGATCCCGTCCGAGATCCTCTCGCCGGAGGGCGTTCGCAAGCTGGTCCCGTACCTGGATGAGTCGTTGATTCTCGGCGGGGGTTACTTCCCGACCGTGGGCGTGGTGGACTCACTGCGGGCCGGGACGCTGATGCGTGAAGCCGCGCAGGCAGCCGGTTCCCTGACGGTGCTGTCCGGAACCGAGGTGCTGGACATCTCGGTGGTCGACGGTCAGGTGCGGTCGGTGACCACATCGGCCGGTTCCATCGAGACGTCCAACGTGGTGATCTGCTGCGGCGTGTGGTCGCCGCGGATCGCTCGGCTGGCAGGCGCTCGGCTGGCGCTCACCCCGATCGTGCACCAGATGATCAGCGTCGGGCCGATCGCGTTGTTCGCCGGCACGACGGGGGAGATCTCCTACCCGATCGTCCGCGACGTGGACTTCAACATGTACGAGCGGCAGCACGGCGGCGACATGGAGGTCGGGTCGTACGCGCACCGCCCGATCCTCGTGGACCCGGACGAGATCCCGTCCAATGAGGAAGCGGTGCTGTCCCCGACCGAGCTCCCGTTCACCTCGGACGACTTCGACCCGCAGCTCGAGCAGGCCCTTGAGCTGATGCCTGACCTGCTGGGTGACGAGAAAGCGGGCGTGCGCTACGCGATCAACGGGCTGATCTCGATGACGCCCGACGGGCACCCGGTGCTTGGCGAAATGCCCGAGGCACGGGGGCTGTGGGCCGCGGCGGCGTCCTGGATCAAGGAGGGCCCGGCCTGCGGCCGGGTCGTCGCCGAGCTGATGTCGGGCAAGGTGCCGACCGTCGACGTGCATGAGGCGGACGCTGCCCGGTTCTGGCCGTCACAGCAGACCTCTTCTCATGTGCGTGCCCGGGCGGCCGAAGGCTTCAACAAGATGTACGGCATCGTGCACCCGGCCGAGCAATGGGCGCAGGACCGTCCGGCCCGGGTGTCGCCGATGTACTCCCGCGAGGCCGCGCTCGGTGCGGTCTTTTACGAGACCGCCCGCTGGGAGCGGCCGCAGTGGTACGCCTCCAACGAGCCGCTGGTGTCTTTCTACGGTGTGCCCGCGCGGCCGCATGAATGGGAAGCCCGCTGGTGGTCACCGGTGATCAACGCCGAGCATCTGGCGATGCGCTCTTCTTGCGGGATCGTTGACCTGTCGGCGTTCGCGATCTACGACGTGGCCGGTCCGGATGCGCTGCACGCTGTGCAGAACCTGTGCGTCGCGCAGGCCAACGTGCCCGTCGGCAAGGTGATCTACACGTCGCTGCTGAACGAGGCGGGGACCTTCGAAGCGGACCTGACCGTGATGCGGATGGGGCGGGAGCACTTCCGGTTCGTCACCGGAGGAGCGACCGGGCCGTCCGACGCGAAGTGGATCGCTGACCACCTTCCTCCGTCGGTGACCCTCACCGATCTCACGTCTTCCTGGACGACGATCGGCCTGTGGGGACCTTCGGCCGCCTCGGTACTTCCCGATGTGCGGATTCCGTTCGGCACGTTCGCCGAGGCCGAGATCGACGGGGTTGTCGCGATCGCGTCGCGGATCTCCTACGTCGGCGAGTTCGGCTGGGAGATCTACGTGCCGTTCGAGCAGGGGGCGCGGGTGTGGGACGCGCTGTGGACAGCCGGCCAGCCGCACGGGCTGGTCCCGGTGGGGATCGGCGTTTACGGCACGACCGGCCGGCTGGAGAAGGGGTACCGTGCGTTCGGTGCCGAGCTGACGCCCGACTTCAACCTGATCGAGGCGGGGATGCAGCGGCCGAAGGTTAAGCCGCAGGACTTTATCGGTCGCGATGCCTACCTGGCGCAGCGGGCCGCCTCACCCGCGGCCGTGTTGTGCACGCTGACCATGGAGCCGGGGTCACGGTATCCGCTCGGCGGCGAACCCATCCTGTCGTTGTCGGGCGAGCGGCTGGTGGACGCGCTCGGCCGGCCCTCGTACGTGACATCCGCCGGTTCTGGGCCGTCGGTGGGTTCGTACCTGCTGATGGCGTACCTGCCTGCTGATGGCGCTGTCGAGGGGACGGCGCTGCAGGTGGAGTACATGAACGAGCGGTTCCCCGTCACCGTGGCGGTGGCCGGGTCCCGGCCGCTGTTCGACCCGTCGAACTCCCGGGTGCGTGACTGATGGAGATCCTGGTTTGCATCAAGCGGGTGCCGACCGTCGGCGGGAAGATCGTCCTCACCCCGGACGGGCAGGACGTGGACACGCGCATGTCCGGGTTCACGATCAGCCCGCACGAGGAGTGCGCCGTCGAGGAAGCCGTCCGCCTGGTGGAGGCGAACGGAGGCTCGGTGACGGTGCTGACGCTCGGGGAAGCCGTGTCCGTCGAGCAGCTTCGTGACGCGCTCGCGCTTGGCGCGTCGAAGGCGATCTTGCTGGAGACCTCGGGTTCCGAGACCGGGCCGATCGCGACCGCGTCGGCGATCGCGTCGGTTGTCAGTTCCGGCTCCTACGACCTCGTCCTGATGGGCAACGAGGCGTCCGACACCGGCGATTACCAGGTCGGCATCCGGGTGGCGCACCTGCTCGGGTGGCCGGTCGCCACCGGGATAAAGTCGCTGGTCATCTCGGATTCGGTCGCCACCGCCGCTCGCGAGTACCGCGGCGTCACCGAGTCGTTCACCCTGCCGCTCCCGGCGGTGGTGACGGTGAAGGAAGGGATCAACCTGCCGCGTTATCCGTCGCTACCCGGGCGGCTGCGCGCGAAGAAGGCCCCGATCTCGACGGTGCCGGTGTCCGCGTCGCCGGACCCGCTGCGGAAGATCGTGCTGCGCGTGCCGGAAACCACGTCGCATCAGGCGGAGGTCCTGGACGGCGTGCCAGAACTAGTGCGAGTCCTGGAAGAGCTGGGGGTGCTGTGATGGGCGTGCTCGTCCTCGCCGAACTCGACGCCGACGGCCTGGCCGATGCCTCGCTCCGCGCGGTGAGTCTCGCCCGCGAGCTGGGCGGTCCGGTCGCGGTGGCGGTCTTCGGCTCCGCTTCCGGGGACGCGGCCGCGGCGGCCGCGACCCTCGCCGACTACGGCGTATCCGACATTTACGAGATTTCGCTTGATGGGTATGCGCCCCAGGCATGGGGCCGGGCACTCGCCGGGCTGGCATCCGAGATCGGGGCCAGCGCCGTTCTCGCCGCGGGAACCGATCACGGTAATGAGGTGCTCGCGCACGCCGGAGCGATCACCGGACTGCCAATGGCGGCCAACGTGGTGTCGGTGTCACCTGGTGAGCCGTTGTCCCTCACCCGCCAGCGGTGGGCTGGGCTGCTGCTCGAGGACGCGCTGCTGGAGGCACCGGTCGCGCTGCTCACCGTGGCCACCGACGCGGTCGCGGCGACCCCGGCCGAGGTCGCATCCGAACCGGTGACGCACAGCGTCCAGCCGGAGGTGTCCGCGACCGACCT
>JBEKHI010000175.1:0-15789 GCA_050012355.1 Streptosporangiaceae bacterium
CACCTCGGGACCCGCGGTGAGGCGCAGCGCGGTAAGCGGGGTCCGCAGCCGGTGTGACAGGTCGGCGGCCAGTTCCCGCTCGGCGGCGAGCAGCCCGCGGATCCGGTCGGCCATCGCGTTGAAGGCGCGGCCGGCTTCCACAAGCTCGGGTGGTCCGTCCGGCTGCACCCGGACCGACAGGTCGCCCTCGCCGAGGGCGGCGGCCGCCGTCGCCAGCCGCGTGCTGGCGCGGACCGACCGCGCGCCCAGCCGGTCGGCGACCAGCACCGAGCCCGCGACCAGCGCGATCGCGACTAGGCCGAGCAGCACCCAGGACCGCGTCACGCCGTCGGACAGCGACGATCCGGGCAGGAAGACCTCGATCACCGCGACCCGCCGCGACCCGGATCCGGCCGGTTCAAGCGCCACTGGCTCGAGCACCGCGTACCCGCCGGGCACGTCCACTTCCGCCACCCGTCCGCTCGCGCGCACCGCCGCCACCTGGGCGACGCTGGCGTACTCGACGCCGATGATCACCGTGCCTGGCAGTTCCAGCGCGATCCGGCCCTCGGCGCCGGCCTGGGTGCTGAGCAGCGCCCGTTCGAGTTCCTGGTGGCTGGTGGTGATGGCGAGCGCCGGTTCGAGCGCCGCGGCCTGGAGTTCCGCGCCGCTGAACGCGCGGTCCCGCGCCACGTCGCGCACCACGATGGCGAGCGGCAGCACGAACGCGAGGGCCACCATCGAGGTGACCGCCAGCGACACTAGGACGAGTACCCGTCTCATGGGGCTTGCAGGCGCACCCCGACGCCTCTGATGGTGTACAGGTAGCGAGGCAGCGCGGCGGTCTCGCCAAGCTTGCGGCGCAGCCAGGACAGGTGCACGTCGATGGTCTTGTCATCGCCGTAGGGCTGCCGCCAGACCTCGGTGAGCAACTCCCGCCTGGTCACCACCGCGCCCGGCCGGGCCGCCAGGTAGGCCAGCAGGTCGAACTCGCGGCGGGTGAGATCGAGCGGCTGCCCGTCCAGGGTGGCCTGCCGACCGCCGATGTCCACGGCGAGGGTACCAACGGTGAGTATGGACCGGGTATCCGTGCCTGCCCGGCGCAGCACGGCGCGCAGCCTGGCGTCCAGGTGCTCGGGGGAGAACGGCTTGACCAGGTAGTCGTCTGCTCCGTCGTTTAGTACCGAGATTATTTCTTCTTCGGTGTCGCGGGCGGTGGCGACGATCACCGGCACGTCGGTGACACCGCGAATCATCCGCAGCACCTGGGTGCCGTCGAGGTCGGGCAGGCCGAGGTCGAGTATCACCGCGTCAGGCGGTGTACCACTGGTGACCTCGCGAATGCCGTCGAGACCAGTCCCGGCACTACGCACCGCGTGGCCGCGGCTCGTCAGATGCTTGATCAGCCCCGCCCGGGTTAGCGGGTCGTCCTCTACCACTACAAGGCACGCCACAATCGGACCATAGGGCATGATGACCGGTATGCGGTGGCGTATCGGATACTCACTCGTTTGGCTGGCGGCCACCTGCCTCGCCGTGGCGCTGTCCTGGCTAGGGGTGCGCAGCGTGCTGCAGGCCAGCGTGTTCAGCACGCCGGTGGTCGTCTCGGTCGCGGCCGCGCCGACGCCGGCTACCTCGGTTTCGCCGTCCGCTCCGGCCTCGGCCACGGCCCGGGCGACCGCGTCATCCCCGGCCTCGACGCCCGCCGCCTCGGCTTCGGTGTCCAGTTCGCCCGCGGCCGCTGCTGACATCCACGACTACACGACGGCTGGCGGCACCGCCGTACTCGAGGTGACCGCCACCTCGGTGCGCTTCATCTCCGCCAAGGCGAACGCCGGTTACACGGCTCAGGAGGCCTACGGCACCGACTGGCTGCAAGTCGATTTCCTGACCGGCAACGGCGCGCACGGCTGGGACGTCGTGGCGTCCTGGTACCTGCACGCCCCCACCATCCAGATAGCCCAGTTCTAAGCGCGGCAGAGCACCTCGCTGTGCAGGATGCTGAACCAGCCGTCTTCCTGCGCCGCCCAGTCGCGCCAGGCGGCGGATATCCGCTCCAGGTCGGCCGGGGTGGCGTGCTCTCCCTCGACGGCGGTGGTGGCGATCGACGAGTTGACGATCCGGTCGGCCCACGAACTGCCCCACCACTCGCGTTCCTCCGGCGTGCTGTAGACCCAGGTAGAGGCCGAGACCATAACGTCGGTGAACCCGGCTTCCCGTGCCCAGCCGTGCAGCCGCCGCCCGGCGTCCGGGTCACCGCCATTGGTACGGGCCACCTGGCGGTACAAGGTGAGCCACTCGTCTAGGCCAGGCGACTGCGGGTGCCAGGTCATGCCGCCGTAGTCGGCGTCGCGGAACGCGACATAACCACCCGGCTTGCAGACTCGCCGCATTTCGCGGAGCGCCGCCACCGGGTCGCCGAGGTGCTGCAGCACCTGGTGTGCGTGCACCACACAGAACGTGTCGTCCGGGTACTCAAGCGCGTACACGTCACCGGTAGTGAACTCCAGGTTCGTCAGCCCCCGGTCGCGAGCGACCTCCCGAGCTTTTTCCAGCACTGACGGCGCGGCGTCCAGGCCGATCACTGAGCCATCGGGTACCCGCTCTGCCAGGTCCGCGGTGATCGTGCCGGGACCGCAGCCCACGTCCAGGATCTTCATATCCGGCTTGAGTGCGTTCAGCAGGTATCCGGCCGAATTCTCGGCGGTGCGCCACTGGTGCGAGCGCAGGACAGACTCGTGGTGGCCGTGTGTGTAGATCGCCATGCCGCCACGGTAATCGACGTCTCGCGATACGGTCAATCCGTCTCGTATTGCGAGACGAGGTGCCGCTAGCCGAGGCTTGACATACGTTGGCGCGATGACCGAGTTTCTGAGTCGCAACGGGTGGCAGATCTCTGGCGCTGGTTAACGAGCTTGGCGGCGGCCCCGCCGTCCTGGTGGGTAACTCCTTCGCCGGGGGCTCGGCGACCATCGCCGCGGCGAAGTTGCCGGAGCTGGTCAGCGCGATCGTGGAGATCGCGCCGTTCACCAGGCCGCCGAAGCTGGATGTCCGCGCGATGCGCGGCAACCCGAGGTACCGCAAGGGCACGGCGTTGCTGCTTGGCACCGGGATCACCGGCAGCATCGCGTTGTGGACCCGGTACCTGGACCACGCGTTCCCCGGCGCGAAGCCGGCCAACTACACGCGTCTGGTGGCTGATACGGCGAGCAGTCTCCGCCAGCCGGGCCGGATGCGGGTGGTGCAGCGGATGGGGCTGTCGCGGCCGAAGGACGCCGCGGCCGCGCTGCCAGAGGTCCACTGCCCGGCACTGATAATCATGGGCACGCTGGATTCGGACTGGCCCGACCCGCGGGCCGAGGCCGACGCGGTAGTGGCCGCCATGCCCGCCGGGGTGGGGTCGGTCGCGATGATCGACGGGGCCGGGCATTACCCGCACGCGCAGTTCCCCGGCGAGACGGCCGAAGTGATAATCAGCTTCCTGATCGACCACGGGCTCAGCTGAAGCGCTTGGGCTGCCCGGTGGCTTCGAGCACGGACATCCACAGGTCGCCGTGCGGGTCCACCTGGTTGCGCCCGGCGGTGGCCAGCGCGATCGGCAGATGGATGAACCGGCCGTGCCAGCGCGCCACGATCATCGAGGTGAAGCCCGCCATGCCCGCGTGCACGGCCGCTTGCGCTAGCCGGGAGCAGTACACGGCGTCGAAGGTGTTGGCCGGCACCGACCGGATCGCGTACCCCGGATCCACGTAGCGCAGCGACAACGGCGCCGAGCTAAAAGACTCGGTGATGGAAGCCCGCAGGAGCGCTCCGATGTCGCCGAGCCTGGCGTTGCCCGACCGGTCGGTCTCGGCGGACGAGGGAAACAGCTCCTGTCCCGCTCCCTCGGCGACCACCACGACCGCGTGTCCCTGCTCGTCGACACGAGACCGCAGGCAGGACAAGAATCCGGGCAGCGAGAACGGCACCTCGGGGATCAGGCAGAAATCCGCATCCTGGCTCGCCAAAGAAGCATAGGAGGCGATGAATCCGGAGTGCCGCCCCATCAGCTTCACCAGCCCGACCCCTCCGCTGGTGGAACTGGCCTCGGTGTGCGCCGAGCGGATCGATTCGGTCGCGCGGGCGACGGCGGTCTGGAAGCCGAAGCTGTAGTCGATCCACGGGATGTCGTTATCGATCGTCTTCGGGATGCCGACCACCGCGATCGGCAGCGACCGGCGCAGCGCCTCCATCGCGATCTTCTGCGCGCCGCGCAACGTGCCGTCCCCGCCGATGACGAACAGCATGTCCACCCCGTACTGGACCAGCGTGTCCACCATGGCGCCGGTCTCCTGGCCGCCCCGCGAGGTGCCGAGCACGGTTCCGCCGCGGCCGTGGATGTCCTTGACGACCTGCGGAGTCAGCAGCATGGGGGAGGATCCGTCGGTCAGTCCCTGGTAGCCGTTACGGAACCCGAGGATCATCGTGGCCCCGTAGGCCTTGGTGAGCTGCAGCACCAGACCGCGGATCACGTTGTTCAGCCCGGGGCAGAGGCCGCCGCAGGTCACGATCCCGGCCGTCACCGAGGCCGGCTCGAAGAACAGCTTCTCCCGTGGCCCGCCCGGGTTGAACGCGGGCAGATCAGCGATACCGCCCGGCCGCCGCCTGGCCATGCCCAGCGTGTCATCGAGCAGCACCCGGTCGGTGGGCGTCACATAGTGGATCGTCTCCTCCCGGCTGTCGAATAGCTCCTTCAGCGGGGTGTCGACGGTCCGCGGGCCGAGCCGGGTGATTGCCAGGTCATCCGGCGTGATGGCGAGGATGCTGGCGGTTTTCACGGGTGCCCTTTCTCTCATGTGGTCTAGACCACACAAGGGTAGCCTAAACGCCCCGGTCAGCGGGGTGCAGGAAGGCCCAAGCAGGCATTCAGGAGACTTTCAGGGAACGAATCTACCGTGGGTTTCGTGAGCGAGAAAGTAGTGATGTCATTCCAGGGCACCCGGTTCCGCCTCGGACGCGGGCAGACGTTCATCGGCATCTGGCCCGAGGGCGGGGCTACTGAGCATCCCCTTGAGCAGTGGCCCGCGACCCCCGAGGGCTGGTCGGCGGCTTGGTCCCGGTTCAACGAGCTGGAGACGCCAGGCACGATCACCCAGGTCAGCCAGGCCGGCGCGACCGTGCTGCCCGCCTTCAGGGTGAGCAACAGTTCGGCCCTGCTGGTCATTGGCGTGGTGTTTGGCGCCGTCGGGCTGTTTCCCGCGTACTGGAGCGGGTCGAGCCTGCTATCTCAGGCGTCTGAGCTGGTGCCGCACCTGATGTACCTGATCGCCTGGGCGGTCGCCGCTGTCGGCGTGCTGATCGGCGGGAACAAGGCCCGCATGGGCGCGCTGCTTGGCCTGGGAACGAGCGCCGTGACGCTGGGTATGTTCGTCGGCGACCTCGGGCAGGCGACCGGCGGCGTCTCGGTCGGAGCCGGGCTGATCATGGCTTGCATCGGCTGGGCGGCGTGCACCGCGGGCGCCGTGCTGGCGCTGCGCTCGACCTGGCTGCGCTCGCCTCAGCTGGGGCGTGAGCTGCTGGCCAAGCCGAACGCCTCCACCCTTGGCGTCACGGTCATGCTCACGCTCGCCTCGATCGGCCTGGCCGTGACCTTCGCGCTCGCCTGGGTCTCGTACCACCTGACCGCCGCGGCCAGCGGCCAGACGGAGTCGGTCACCCAGGGCTTCGCGTTCTCCGGTCCTGGCCTGATGATCTTCGGCAACGTCCTGGTGATGATCGCGATCGTGGCGGTCGCCGTGCTGGCTGGCCTGTGGCGCTCGCTGCGCCTCGGCGCCGTCCTGCTGCTCGGCGCGATCGTGCCGATAGCCGCGCAGGCGATCTCCGCCCTGATCCAGAACGGCCAGGCCACGCCTTCCACGCAGTTCGGCATCTCCGCGGCGGAGGCGAAGGCGATCGGGCTGACGATCGCCAACGGACTGACGCCGTGGTTCTGGCTGTACTGCGTGTTCGGCGCGGCGCTGCTGATCTCCTGCGCCTGGATGCTGATCACCCCGCCGCGCCCAGCCGAACCAGCCCCGGCCGCCCCGCTGGTCGACGACACCATCCTCACCGGCGAGCCTGTCTTCGCCGCGGGCCCGCCGTTCGCGGCCACCGCCTCCGACGACCGTCCGGCCACGTCGGGCTTTGACGCCGCCCCGTCCGACACGGTCGCCTTCGGCGACTCCGACGAGCCGAGTGCCGACAGTGCCGGCCCCGAGCCGACCGAGGAGCCGTAAGCTGCCCTGGTGACCCAACTCATCCTGGCCTCGGCGTCGCCTGCCCGCCTCGCGGTGCTGCGCGGCGCCGGCCTGGACCCGAAGGTGATCGTCAGTGGTGTCGACGAGTCCGCCTACCAGGCCGCGACCACCCCCGAGCTGGTGAGCCAGCTCGCCGCGGCCAAGGCCGCCGCGGTGGCCAGGGACCGGACCGGCTGCCTGGTGATCGGTTGCGACTCGATGCTCGATCTGGACGGCGTCGCGCTCGGCAAACCGCCGACCCCCGAGGATGCCGCCGCCCGCTGGGAACGCATGTCAGGCAGAACGGCGGTGCTTTACACCGGGCACTGCCTCATCGACGCCTCGACGGGCGAGACCGTCAGCGAGGTGGCGGCCACGACGGTACGTTTCGGCGAGCCGTCCGACGCCGAGATCGAGGCCTACGTCGCCTCCGGAGAGCCGCTGCGGGTCGCGGGCGGGTTCACTCTGGACGGGCTTGGCGGCTGGTTCGTCGAGGGGATCGTCGGAGACCACGGTAACGTGCTCGGCATCTCGCTCCCGCTGCTGCGCCGCCTGTTCGCCGCCCTAGGGATATCCGTCGTCTCCCTGTGGTCCCTGTAACTGCTGGTACAGAAGCTTCTCGTAGTGCTCTGGGGCGTAGTGCTGCTCTAGTTCCTCAAGGGTTTCCGGGGTGTCCTGCACACACTTGACCATGGCGGCGTGTGACGGGAGCACATCGGGGTCCCAGGTCTCCGGCTGCCACAACCGGGAACGCAAGAAGGCCTTGGCGCAGTGGAAGAAAATCTGGTCGATCTCCACCATCAGCGCCAGGATCGGCCGGTGTCCCTTGACGACGAGGTCGTCGAAAAACGGCGCATCCCGCGCCAGCCTGGCCCGCCCGTTGATGCGGAGCGTCTCGTGCCGGCCGGGGATCAGCGACAACACGCCTACGTGCGGGTTGGACAGGATGTTCAGGTATCCGTCGGCCCTGCGGTTGCCTGGCCGCTCAGCGATCGCGATCGTGGTGTCATCCAGCACATGGATCAGGTTCCCCGCCGGGTCGCCCTTGGGCGAGGCGTCGCAGCTGCCGTCGGCGGCGGCGGTGGCGATCACGCAGAACGGCGATGCCGCCAGCCACACGCGGTCCATGGCGTGCAGCCGGGTGCGTTCCTTCGTCGCGGACCGGAGGCCCGGCTCGCCGAGCATCTCCCGTAGCTCAGCTGCCGACGTAATTTCGGTCATTTCCCCAGTTAGCGCCATAAAACCAGCGTAACCCGATCACAGCTTGGGGAAAACCTGGCCGGGGACCTGCTCCGACAGCAGGGAGGGTGGGCCGATGACCTTGCGGTCCGGGGAGCCTACGACAGCGGGATCCTTGCCCGGGTAGTCGAACTGCTCCAGGATGTGGCGCATGGCCTCGAGCCTGGCTCGCTTCTTGTCGTTGGATTTCACCACGGTCCACGGTGCCCACAGCGTGTCGGTGTAGTGGAATATGGCCTCCTTGGCGACGGTGTAGTCATCCCATTTATCCAGCGACTGGATGTCCATCGGGCTGAGCTTCCACTGCCGCACCGGGTCGATCTGCCTGATGATGAAGCGGGTCCGCTGTTCGCTGCGCGACACCGAGAACCAGAACTTCGTCAGGTGCGTCCCCGAGCGCACCAGCATTCGCTCGAAGTCGGGGGCCTCCCGCATGAACTCCCGGTACTCCTCATCGGTGCAGAAGCCCATCACCCGCTCGACCCCGGCCCGGTTGTACCAGGACCGGTCGAACAGGACGATCTCGCCACCGGCGGGCAGGTGCTCCACATACCGCTGGAAGTACCACTGGCTCTGCTCCCGCGGTGTGGGCTTCTCCAGGGCGATGACCGTGGCGCCACGCGGGTTCATGTGCTCCATGAACCGCTTGATCGTGCCGCCCTTGCCGGCGGCATCCCGGCCCTCGAAGACGATCACCAGCCGGTTGCCGGTCTGCCGCACCCACTTTTGCAGCTTGAGCAGTTCGATTTGCAGCAGCCGCTTCTGCTTCTCGTACTCGTGCCGCCGCATCCGCTCGCGGTACGGGTAGTCCTCGCGCCAGGTGTCAACGGTCCGGCCGTCCGGATACACGAGGACCGGATCGTCGTCGTCGTTGTCCTCCACGTGCAGCCCGGAGAGGGTGGCGAGATCTGCTGGCTTACTGGAACCCGGCGAGGGCAGGTCATGCCCGGTAACCTCAGTCGTCACGTAGCCAAGCACATCACATCGCTGACACGATCGGGTGACGCGGGGGTGTCCAGCCGGTGGCTCACGGGCGAGTTATGGCAAACAGGGCATAACTATAGGAGAGCCCGAGCGCCCGCGGATGCGCCGCCAGCCACGGCTCGACGACCTTGCGCGGGAACTCCAGGTGCAGCACCGCCTCGAAGTCGGCCCGGGTGGAGAATGACCACCGGCTCAGCACCTCCCGCCTGACCGCCCCCCGTGCCGCCCACCAGGAGTCGGTCACGTCCGGTTTCCCGGTGGGGAACCCGCCGGCCGCCAGCAGCTTGGCGAAGTCACCGTGCCTGGTGTCGTTGTCCACCACGACCAGCGTCCCGCCGGGCCGCAGTACCCGCAGCACCTCGGCTAGTCCTCGCTGGCAGGCAGGCGGCCAGAAGTAGGCGAAACGCGCGTGCACCACATCCGCGCTGGCGTCTCCCAGCGGCAGGTGCTCGGCGGAGCCCGGCAGCACGGTCACCGCCTCGGACCTGGCCGCTGCCAGCGGCACCAGCGCGGGGTCGGGCTCGACGCCGATCACCCGCGCCGCACTCGCCGCGTACATCGGCAGCCAGTACCCGCTGCCGCAGCCGAGATCCACCAGGGTCCGCCCGGCCCACGGGGCCAGCGATCGCATGGCGTCGAGCACGTGCCCGTCGGGGTCCATGGCCTGGTTCTCGAGCTCGTACAGGTCCGGCCGGCCACCCTGGTTGGGGGCGGCTTTGAAGTCAGGAAAGCTGGTCATGCACCACTGTTCCGTCGGCCACCGTCATCACCACCGAGGTCGTCCCGATGTCCCGCGCCGGAATCGCGAACACGTCTTGATCGAGCACCGCGATATCCGCCCGCATGCCAGCGGCTAGCACGCCGGTCACGTCCTCCGCGTGGTTAACATACGCGACACCCGACGTGAACGCCGACATCGCCTCCGTCACCGTGATCGCCTGCTCCGGAAGGAACGGCTCGTCGCGAGCACCCGCCCGGCTGGCCGGTGAAGCCGTCCGGTTCACCGCGACGTGGATCTCCTCCAGCGGGTCAGGCGACGATACCGGCCAGTCGCTGCCGAACGCGATCCGCCCGCCACCCCGTAGGACCCCGCCAATCGGGTACTGCCAGGCCGACCGCTCAGCCCCGGCGAACGGGAGCGTCAGCACCTCCATCTGGTCGTCCAGGCACGCCCACAGCGGCTGGAAGTTGGCGATCACCCCGAGCTCGGCGAACCGCGGCACGTCGGAGGGCCGGACGAACTGCAGGTGGGCGATGTGGTGCCGCCCGGCCGCTCGCGCGGCCGGCGAAAGCCCCGCGAGCGCGTCCAGCGCGGTGGTCACGGCCCGGTCGCCGATCGCGTGGATATGCAGTTGAAAATCTTCTAGTCCCATAACGACGGTGGCTAGTTCGGCCGGATCTATGAACAGCTCACCGCGGCCATGCCCGCCCAGGTACGGCTCGCTCATCGCCGCGGTGAACGTCTCGCAGATTCCGTCCAGCATGATTTTCACCGACGTGGCGCGGAAGTTCCCGGTGGCTCTTGTCTTCCTGGCCAGCAGGCCATCGATCTGGTCCAGGCCCCGATGGCGGTCCCACCACAGTGCCGCGTTGACCCGGGCGGTGAGCAGGCCGTCGGCGTCGGCTCGCCGGTACGTCTCGAACGAGTCGGCGATGCCGAGTTCGGGTGCCGCGCCGACGCAGGCGTCTTGCCACGAGGCGATCCCCAGTGAGTGCAGCCGGGCCTGGGCCGCCAGCAGTCCGGCGGTGAGTTGTTCCGGCGTCACGGCCGGCATCAGGTCGGCGACCAGCCGGACCGCACCGTCGTGCAGCGTGCCGGCCGGGGCGCCGCGGGGGTCTCGCTCGATCCGGCCGTCCGGCGGGTCGGGGGTGCGGGCGTCGATCCTGGCCCGCCGGAGCGCGACGGTGTTCACCCACGCGCTGTGGTGATCCCGGTTCAGCAGCAGCGCGGGCCGTCCGCCGGTCACCTGATCGAGATCCGCCGCGGTCGGCGTGCCACCGGGGAACGCGGGCATCGACCATCCGCCGCCGGACACCCACGCGCCGGGGGCGAGACTCTGGGCATAGGCGGCGATCGCGGAGAGGCAGTCACGCCGTTCTGGACAAGAAGTGAGGTCGCAACTCAGCGATTCAAGCCCCGCCGATACCGCGTGTATGTGCGCGTCGCCAAACGCGGGGATCACCAGCTTGCCGCGCAGGTCCAGCACCCTGGTGCGCGGCGTGATGAGCTCGCGGATCTCGTCGTCGGTGCCGGTCGCGGTGATCGTGCGGCCGTCGGCCGCGACGGCGTCCCTGAAGCCGTCTCGCGTCCAGACCTTGCCGTTGACCAGCGCGAGGCTTGTCATCCGGTTACCGTGACCTCCGGTGTGAAGCCCGCTTGATAGGTGTTGGACCCGTCCCAGTAGAAGTCGGCCTGCGCCCAGTACGTGCCCGCTGATTCGGTCACGCTGACAGAGTACTCACAGGTCCCGGCGGCGCAGTCCGGTGACATGTAATGGCCGATATCGCCGCTGGGCGTGTGCAGCACGATCTCGACCTGCTCGTATTCGCCCGACGCCGCCAGGCCCGCGGGAATGGTCCAGGCGTATCCCTGGAGTTCGACGGTGCTGCCCGTGATCTTGATGCAGCTCTTCAGCGTCTTGCCGTGGGTGGTGTCTTGCGTGCTGTCGGCGCTGCACTCCCAGCCGGTGTTGTCGCTGGCGGTGGTGGGTGAGGTCTGCGCCGCCGCCGTGGTGGTGCCAGTGGACGGCGCGCTGGACTGCTGCCCGCCGGTGGCTTGCCGTGACGTCGTGCTCGCCGGTTTCGCCTTCGGCGCCTTCGCCTTCGCGGCCGTGGACGGCTGGGCCGCCGCGGCGGTGGCGGTCGGCGAGGCGATCAGGCCCGTCGCCGCCGCCGGATTCGCCGTCGTGGTCTTGAACGGGTTGATCAGGACGACAGCGGCAATCGCCACGAGGACCGCTGCCGCCGAGGCGATCATCGCGGTCCGTGACGGGATCCGTCGTTTGTTCTGCGTCGTGGGACGTCCGGTTAGCTCCTCGAGTGGCCGCATCGCGACCTCGTGGAACGGCCCGGTGGGCCCGGCCCAGGCTGGACGCGAGCCGGTCACCGTCGTCGGCAACGGATCGGTCGGTGTCGGCACCGGGGCATCCCCGGCTAGCTGGCTGAGCGTGGCGGCGGCCTCGGCGGCGGCCGGCCGGTCGCCCGGTGCCTTGGCGAGGCAGCGGCTGATCAGCGCCCACATCTCGTCGCTGGCCTCGGCGGGCCGCTTGGGCGGCGCGCTGACGTGCGAGTGCAGGACGGCCGCGGGGTTACCGGTGAACGGAGGCTGCCCGGCGATGAGCTCGTACAGGGTGGCGCCGAGCGAGTACAGGTCGCCAGCCGGACCCGGCTCCTGTCCGGATATCAGCTCCGGCGCCAGGTACTCGGCGGTGCCGAGCACCATCCCCGTGGTGGTGTCCCGCGACTGTCCGGCGAGCCGGGCGATGCCGAAGTCGGCGAGCAGCACGTCCTGCTCGCTGGCCATCAGCACGTTCTCCGGCTTGATGTCGCGGTGGGTGATCCCGGCGGCGTGCGCGGCGGCCAGTGCGTCGGCGATCTGGGCCGCCAGCCCGGCGGCTTGCTCCGGCGGCACCTGCCCGCCGCGATCTCGTCGCAGCTTGTTCAGGTCGCCGCCCGGGACGAAGTCCATGACGAGGGCTAGCCGTTCGCCCTCGACGATCATGTCGTGCACCGTCACGACGTGCGGATGCCGGAAGGCCATGAGCGCTGTCCGCTCACGCACGAACCGCGCGACTGCGACCGCATCGGAGGCGTAGCTGGGGCGGAGTATCTTGATCGCGTATACGGCCCCGGACATCCGGTCGTGCCCGCGCCAGACCACCCCCATGCCACCCTGGCCGATTTTTTGGTCAAGAAGGTACTTGCTGCCCAAAGGCTCCCCGTTCACGAAAGCGATCTTATCGACACATAAGCCACATGCGCGGCGGCATCGGCGAGACCTAATACCCTCAACGCCATGACCGAAGCCGTTATCTATACCGATGGTGCGTGTAGCGGGAACCCTGGCCCGGGTGGCTGGGGTGCGGTGCTCCGCTCCGGTGGCCACCTGAAAGAGATACACGGCGGGGAGAAGTCCACCACCAACAACCGCATGGAGCTGATGGCCGCGATCCAGGCTCTCGAAGCGCTGAACCGGCCGAGCGAGGTGCAGCTTTACACCGACAGCAAGTACGTGCTCGACGGGATCACCAAGTGGCTGCCCAACTGGGAACGCCGGAACTGGCAGACCACCGGGAAGAAACCAGTGAAGAACGTCGATCTCTGGCAGCGGCTGGTCGCCGCGAAGGAGCGGCACGAGGTGGCCTGGCATTGGGTCAAGGGGCACAACGGCGACCCCGGCAACGAACGCGCCGACGAGCTAGCCCGCCAAGGCATAACCGAAGCCATCGCCTGACAGCACCCGGCAAAACGACGTTGGCTCCGTGATCCGGGCATGCCGGTGTCACGGAGCCAACCGTCGTTTTGGTGCGTTGTTAGCAGCGGCCCTCGTAGGCGCCGGACGTGTACGTCGTCCACGGGCCCCAGTCGGTGCCGTCGTCGGAGATCTGCACGGCCGCTTCCGCGTTGGTCAGCGCGTCGTAGCTGGATAGTGATCCCCAGACCGGGCTGATCTGCCAGTAGCCCTTGGTGTCGCTGGAGGGGTTGGTGGCGTACTGGTTGCCACCCGACTCGGCGATCGCGATCTCGGCGGCGATGAACGCCTCGCCGGACGAGCCTCCGGCGTCTTCCCACAGCTGCTCGAGCCCGCTGCAGCTCAACGTGCCGGACAGGCTGGTGGAGCTGGCGGTCGTCGTCGTGCTGTCGCTGGACGAGCTGTCCGTGCTCGAACTGGACGAGCTGGAAGTGTCCGAGCTAGAGCTGGACGAGGTGTTGTCGCTGGTCGTCGTGGCCGCCGGGGCAGCGTGCTTCGGTGTGTAGTCCGGCAGCGTGTAGTTGGCTGGCGGGTCATACGGAACGTACAGGTCCTGGCCCGGGTAAATCAGGTCTGGGTTGGACAGTGTCTTGTCGTTCTCGTGGTACAGCCACTGCCAGTCGTTGGCGTTGTGGTAGTACTGCTGCGCGATGCTCGACAGCGTGTTCCCCGACTTTACGTCGTAGGTGCGGTGGGTGGACGCAGTCGTTTTCGCGGTCGTCTTCGCCGTGGTCGTCACGGTTGTCTGTGCCGCTGTCTGGGCCGCGGTCTCCACCGGAAGCGTGGTAGCGGACCTCTCGATGTACGCGGTGGCGGTCGTGGCCGGTTTAGCGGTGGCGGAGTCGTGGTGGTTATGCGGTACCGCGACCAGGACGCCGGCGATGGCCATGGCTGGTGCTGCCTTGCCTGCCTTTTCCGCTACCTTCTCCACCTGCGAGGGGGTGGTGTGACGGCCCCTTCGCTTGATTTGCATCCGCCGGCGTTCGTTGCGCGTAGCGCTCACTCAACTCCCCAACGTAGGTTCTGTGCCCGCTTACTCGGTTTTGTCGCGGTGACGCCGTAGATCATCGCGCCTCTCGGCGGGCTTGGCACAGCAATGCTAGTCCGATTTGTCACGCTTGATACCGCTATGCGGTGTATCGGACCTTCTCGTGAGATCATGACAGGAACGAGCCGTTGCTCGCAGGCGAATCGCAGTATTTGTGTGATCTAGCTGTAATCAAACTCCCAGGAAACACTGTTGGTAACACAGGTTTCACTCATAGTGGGAGTTTGGGGGTTCGCCGGACGACAGGGGATACTGGCGGACGTGACGCGCTACTTCGAGGACTACACCCCTGGGCTGGTGGTCGACTGCGGCAGTGTCTCGCTAAGCGAGGCAGACATCATCGCGTATGCGAAGGAGTACGACCCGCAGCCATTTCACATCGATCCGTCCTTCGACAGCCCCTACGGCGGACTGATCGCCAGCGGCTGGCACACGATCAGCCTGGTCATGCGCCAGCTCGTTGACAACTTCATCTCGGGAGAGAGCAGCCTAGGTGCGGCCGGAGTCGACGAGGTCCGCTGGCCCCGCCCAGTCCGCCCCGGCGACACGCTGCGCGTCCGCGCCACGGTGCTAGAGGCGCGCCGCTCCAACAGCAAGCCAGACCGCGGCATTATCAGGACCCTCATCGAGGCGGCGAACGAGCAAGGAGACCAAGTGCTCCGAATGACCGCCATCAACTTCGTCCGAGCCCGCCCCGTACCTGACTCCGCCCCGTAGCCGGCGCCCTGGCCGCAACAGACTCGGCCGCAGTCTACGGCCCCTGCCCGCAGCCGACCCGCGCGAGCACCGCGCGGGCCGACTTCCGTTTGATGACCAGTGCGGCCCTGCCCATCAAAGAGTGCGGGCAGGGCCGCACCGCTCGGCAACAGTGGCGGGCGAAAATCCTGGCTGGCCCTCTAGCCGCCGGGGCGAGTCGGATGAATAGTGGTATTTGTCGCATTCATCACGAACGGAGGGGCCAGATGCTCCGTGCCTTTGCCTTCGACCGGCTGGGCGTCGTTGTCGGGGACCTGTACTTCAAGGACCCGAATCCCGCCAAGGGACAGGAAGGCCCCGAGCACGGGGTCCGGCTCGAACTGCGGGTGATCAACCGAGGCGAGCCGAAGGGCAGCATCTACGCCGCGATACCTATCGATATCGCTGAGCCGATCTGGCGGGTCGACCTGCTCGAATCGGTCGACGGAACACCGGGATCGCACGACCGGACACATCATCATCCTGACTTCAGCGGCTGGGACCCCACCGCCCGGGTGTTCGCGCGAGACCTTATGCAGGACCCGTTCGGCTGGCTGGAAGCTCAGCTCGCCGACCTGCCTGAGATCATTCGGCGAGCCGGTTTCCCCGAGGACACCGCCAGCGCCGAGGACGAAGCCGGGCTCAGGGACAGCGCGCCCGAGATCGCGGCCGCCGCGAAGAGCCTGCTGGACCGGGTACGGACCGGCGAACTCGGCCAGCCGCCTGGCGACGCGGACGCGGAGGGCATACGCGCAGGCTGGCTGTAGTCCTAGAATCCCAAGACGCGTTCGGCGTTTTCGTGGAAGACCTTGTGCATGATGTCCTCGCCGTAGCCGAGTTCGTCCCACTCGCGGAGGATGCGCTCGTATGGCATCGACGGGTGATCGCTGCCGAACATGATCTTGTCGCGTAGCCGCCCGCGGACGTCACGGACCAGTGCCGGAGGGAAGTTCTTGGTCGCCCAGCCCGACAGTTCCCAGAACACGTTGCCCTTGTGCAGCGCGACCGCGGTCATCTCGTCGACCCACGGCCACCCGGGGTGGGCGGCGATGATCGTCAGCGACGGGAACCGCGCGGCG
>JBEKHI010000176.1:0-15696 GCA_050012355.1 Streptosporangiaceae bacterium
CGGCCCCCGCACGGCAGCTGCTTCAGTAGCTGAAGGTCTCGCTGAACGTGTAGTAAGGCTCGGGTAGCCGGGGCAGGAGCTGCGGTACCTGCTTGTAGTTGTACTGATGGTAGGTGATCTCTTCGAGGTCCGGTTTCGGCATCTCGCCGCGGCGTTCCCCGTCATCGTCCTGGCCGCCGACACCGAGTCCGGTCGGCGAGCTTTGCGACCCGCCGGGCCATCCGCCGCCGACCGGGAACATGAGGTCGGTGTAGGTGTGCAGATGCCAGATCTTCCATTCGCCATCTTCCCGGGCGAAGTCGACGCCGTAGCGCTCCCAGATCCAGAAGCCGTCCACCTCACCCACCGGTCCGACCCCGCCGACGGCGCCGGGCGTGTACCAGACGCCCTTGGCGGTCTGCCCGTCGCCGGCGATCTCGATGATCTGGGTGGTGAGCGGGTGGATCTGGAACAGTCCGGCCCGCAGGTTGCCCTCGGTCACCGCCACGTCGGGGTGGGCCTTGTGCAGCCATTCCAGCTGTTCCCGCTGCATCTTGACGTTCAGCTCACCGTAGGTCTCCCGCAGCGACTGGACGTAGTAGCCGTGATTCTGCGCGAAGTGCGGATCGCGGTGCTCCTTGACCCAGAGGTCGTCGAGCTCCTCGTTGTGCAGCGACGCGGCGTGATACCACACGTGCTTGGCCATCACGGTCGCGATCTGGTCCTTGTCGTAGAGCTGGTGGACCATCTGCTCGGTGGTCAGTGTCACGAGTTTCTCCTTTCAGGACCCGTACCACGCCTGGGAGGCGTCCGGCGCGAACGGGTCGGCGACGATGAGCTGGGATCGGTTGGTCGAGGGGACGTTGTGCAGGCCGGCGGCGACCGCCGCGTAGCTGGCGGTGACCGAGACCGGCACGATCCAGGCCAGGTGGTCCAGCTGGCTGGTGACCGTCTGCAGCGCGGTGTCCTGCGTGGCCACGGTCGATCCGGTGGCCGCCGCGGTCAGGTCGGCGTTCAGCGCCGAGTCGGTGGCGCCCCACAGGTTCTCGGTCTGTCCGGGGAGCATCGCGCTCTTCAGCGTGGTGTAGATGGACTGCGCCGGGGTGGTGAGCACCAGGGCGGTGTAGTTCTTGGTCTCCGCCGCGGCGGCGAACTGCGGGAACCCGCCGGTGTTGTCGGTGATGGACGCGGTGATCCCGATCGCCTTGAGCGCGACGGCGATCGCCTCGGCGAAGGTGGGCGTGGTCCCGAGGCCGGTGAGCACCGACAGGCTGAAGCCGCTGGCGTACCCGGCCGACGCCATCAGCTGCTTCGCCTTGGCGACGTCGTACGGATACAGCCCGACATCGGCGGGATCGTAACCCGCGAACCCGGCCTGACTGTTGCTGCTGGTCGCGGTGCCCGCCCCGGCGAAGACCGCGGACAAGATCTCCGACCGTGGCATCGCGTACTCGATCGCCTGGCGGACCTCGGGGTTGGCCAGCGGCCCGCTGGTGGTCTTCTCCAGGATCAGGTCGTCCGCGTCACCGGCGGGCTGAGTGACGATCTCCATCCCGGCCGAGCGGGCCGTGCTCATTTGCGCCGCCGCCAGATTGACGTCTACCAGCACCTGGCCCGACTGCGCGGCGGCGAGCTCAGAAGAGTTGCTGGTGATCGGCTCGATGACCACCTTGCTGTACCTGATGGCCGCCTGGTTGAAGTAGTACTTGTCCGGCAGGTAGACCTGATTGCCGCCGCTGACCGACTCGGCCGCGTCGAACACATAGGGTCCGACCCCGTCGGTGTAGGTCGAGAGGGCCTTCGTATCGGCGAGACCATGCGGCCCGACGATCATGCCGAACCCCACGGCGGGCGTCAGCGACCAGGCCGCGAACGCGTACGGCACCGACGATGAGTAGTGCAGCTCCACCTGGTCCGGTCCAGAGACCGTCACCGAGGAGACCGGTCCGGTGATGGGGCTGCCCTTGTTAGCCGCCAGGTACCGGTTCAGCGACGCGGCCACGGCGGCCGGCGTCATGGCCGACCCGTCGGAGAAGCGCACGCCCTTGCGCAGGGTCAGCTGGAAGGTCGTGTTCCCGCTGCCGACATACCCCCACGAGGTAGCCAGGTCGGGTTCGTACCCGCCATCCGGTGCCTGGTAGATGAGCGAGTCATACGCGGGGAAGTCGTACAACGGGCTGGCCGAGGTGGCCGGGTCCTGTGTCTGCGTCGCGGAGCTGAACGCGATCGTCAGTGTCCCCGATCGCCCCGTTCCCGCCGAATCGGACGCGGCCCCGGACGAGCATCCGGCGGATAGCAACGCGATGACGAGCCCGGCGCCGATCAGGCGCCATCTTCGGTACGGACGCATTTTCCCTCCCTGGGATAGAGATGACAGGCGACTCCGTCGGTGAGCGCGGGCACCTGGGCCCGGCAGATGCCGGTGACGTGCGGGCAGCGGTCCGCGAACGGGCAGCCAGCGTCCGGCGGCGCGAACCGCGGCGCGGGCAAGGCGGCGGGCAGCGCGTGCTGACCGCTGAGCGCCGCCTCCACCGTGGGCGCGGACGCGACCAGGGCCTGGGTGTACGGGTGCCGGGGAGCGGTTGCCACCGCGTTCGCCGGACCCTCCTCCAGCACCCGCCCTCGGTACAGCACCAGGATCCGGTCGGACATGAACCGGACCACGTCCAGGTCGTGGCCGATGAACAGGTAGCTCAGCGACTGCCCGTCCCGCAGCGAGCGGAGCAGGTTCAGCACCTGCGCCTGAACCGACACGTCGAGGGCGGAGACCGGCTCGTCGCAGATCACCAGCTTCGGCTTGGCCATCAGCGCCCGGGCGATCGCCAGCCGCTGCCGCTGACCACCGGAAAACCGCCCCGGGTACTCCGCCGCCGCCGACTCGGGCAGGCCGACTTCCGCGAGCAGTTCGGCCAGCCGCTCCCGGGCGGCGGCCCGCGGAGTCCTGGGCGGGAGCGCCTCCAGCAGCGAGGCGCCGACCGTGACGGCGGGATTCAGCGAGCCGTAAGGATCCTGGAAGACCACCTGGAGCCCGCGGCGAAGCTTCCGTGACGCCCGGGTGATGTCCCGGCCGCCGAACACGATGGTCCCGCTCCGCACCGGGGCCAGGCCCAGGATGGCGCGGCCGATCGTGGTCTTGCCCGACCCGGACTCGCCGACCAGCCCGACCACTTCGCCCGGTGCGATCGTGAACGACACCCCGGACACGGCGAGGTTCCCGCGATAGGAGACGCGCAGGTCCTCGACGGTGAGCAACGGTTCAGTGGCGGACACGGCTGCCCCTCCCGGCGAGTAGGCATCGGCTCTCCCGCTGGTCGCCGGTCGGCTCGAGCGGTATGGCGCTCGCTCGGCAGTCGGTCGTCGCGTACCCGCAGCGGGCGGCGAAACGGCACCCGTCCGGCCAGTCCTCCGGGCTTGGGACGGTCCCCGGTATCACCGGCAGCAGGCCGGCTCCAGCGGGTACGGCGTCCAGCCGGCAGGCCAGCAGCGCCTCCGTGTACGGGTGGGCGGGGGAGTGCACCAGGTCGGTCAGCGGCGCCGTCTCGGCTACCTGGCCCGCGTACATCACGATGGTCCGGTCACACACCTGCGCGACCACCGCCCAGTCGTGACTGACCAGCAGGATCGCCATGCCGGTCCGTTCCCGCAGGTCGCGCAGCAGCGCGAGGATCCCGGCCTGCACGGTGACATCGAGCGCGGTGGTGGGCTCGTCGGCGATCAGCAGCCGCGGCCGCCCGGCCAGCGCCCGGGCGATGCACACCCGCTGCGCCATCCCGCCCGACAGCTCGTGCGGATAGAGCCGGGCCACCCGGTCAGGATCGGGCAGCCCCACCAGCTCCAGCAGCTCACGCACCCGGTCGCCGGTCAGCTTCTCGTGCGCCCGGACCGCCTCGGCCAGCTGAGCGCCGACCCGGAAGCTCGGATCGAGCGCGCTCATCGGCTCCTGCCCGATGTACCCGATGGCCGAGCCGCGGAACCGGCGCAGCGCCGCACCAGACAGCGCCAGCACGTCCTGCCCGTCGAAGGTGACCGATCCGGCGGTGACCGTCCCGCCGCTGGCCAGCAACCGCAACAGCGCCCGGGCGACGGAGGTCTTGCCGCACCCCGATTCACCGACCAGCGCCACCGCCTCTCCGGCGGCGATGTCGAACGACACGTCGTCCACGACAACGGTCCGGCCCGCGCCCCGCTGGAAGGCCACCGTCAGGCCGCGCACGGTGACCAGGGGACCGGCCGTACGCCGTTTTGATATCGGTTCATAACGACGGTTGCTTTGTCTCGCCGCGCCTCGGGGTCGGCGCGGCGGGGCGGGGACCTCGCCCGTCCATGCCTCGACCGTCGCGTCGCGCACCGCGTCGCCGAGCAGGCCGAGGCTGAGCACGGTAAGGGCGGTGACCACGCCCGCGGCGATCAGCGGCCACGGGGAACGGTCCAGCACATCCTGAGCGTCGGAGATCATGTTGCCCCAGGTCGGGTTCGGTGGCTGCGGGCCGTATCCCAGGTATCCGAGCCCGGCCAGCATCACCACGCCGCCCGCCGACAGCAGCGTCAGCTGGACCAGCACCGTGCCGCGGATGCGGGGCACGACGTGCCGGCGGATGATGTACCAGTGCGAGCGCCCGGCGACCAGCGCGGCGTCGATGAACGGCTCCCCGCGGACCGAGATCGTCGCCGACCTGATGAACCGGATCAGCGGCGGCGCGGTGAACAGCCCGAGGAAGATCAGCGCGACCCAGAACTCGCTGGCGAACACCGACAGCACGATCAGCAGCACGACCAGGGTGGGGACCGACAACCCGAGATCGGCCAGCCACATGATGACCCGGTCGGTCCAGCCGCCGCGGTAGCCGGAGATCAGCCCGAGCGGGACCCCGACCGCGATGGTGACGGCGACCGCTTCGAGCGTGTAGGCCAGCGTCGGGCGCGCACCCCAGATCAGCCGGGACAGGGTGTCCCGGCCGAGCGCGTCGGTGCCGAGCCAGTGCTGCGCGGACGGGCCCGCGAGCGGCCGCAGCAGGTCGGCCTGGTTCGGGCCATACGGCGCGACCCACGGAGCGAAGACCGCGGCCGCGACCACCACGGTCACCACGACGAGTCCGGCGACCCCCAGCGGCTTGCGGCGCAGCCGCCGCCAGAAGCTCACGAGATCCTCGCCTTCGGGTTCACCCAGCCGTAGGCGAGGTCGGTGAGCAGGTTGGCGGCCACGACCACCAGGCAGTAGACGAGCGCGACGCCCTGGATCACCGCGAGATCGTGATCCTGGGTGGCGGCCTGAGCGGCACTTCCGATCCCTGGCATCGAGAACACGCTCTCGACGAAGATCGTGCCGGATGTCAGGCCGATGAACAGCATCCCGACGAAGGTGAGCACCGGGATGGCGGCGTTACGCAGCGCGTGGATCCAGATGATCCGCCACTCCTTGACGCCGGCCGCGCGGAGCATGACGACGTAGTCGCGGCTCATCGCGTCGCGGACGCCGTCCCTGGTCTGCTTCGCGATGCCCGTGAACGCCGGCACCGACAGCGCCACCACCGGCAGTACCAGCGACCGGGCCCAGCCGGCCGGTGAGGCGGTGAAGCTCACGAATCCGACCGCCGGGAACCAGCGCAGCTTCACCGCGAAGATCTCGATGAGGATGAGCCCGAGCCAGAAGTTCGGGATCGCCAGCCCGGCCATCTGCAGGATCTCGGTGACCCGGCCCGCGGGCCCGGAACGTACCGCGCTGATCACGCCGAGGGCGACGCCGCCGGCCGTGCCGATCAGCGTCCCGCCGATCACCAGCGACAGCGTGACCGGCAGCCGGGCGGCGATGATCGAGGTCACCGGCTGGTAGCTCAGGAACGAGGTACCGAGGTTCCCGTGCAGCGCGCCGTCCAGCCAGTGCCAGTACTGCACCCAGACCGGGAGGTCGAACCCCATCTGCTTGTCCAGCGCCGCCGCTGCCTGCGGCGTGGCGCTGGTACCGAGGATGGTGTAGGCGGGGTCGCCGGGGACCAGGGCGGCGAGCACGAACGTGAGGGCGGAAACTCCGAAGACGAGCGGGACGGCCAGCAGCAGCCGCCGTACGATCACCCGCCGCACCGGCGGGCTCCTCGCGCTCGTGGTGCTAGTGGTGTTTTTGGTGCCTGTGGTGCTCGTGCTGCTGGTGCCTGTGGTGCTCGTGTTGCGGTGCCTGTGGATGCCACGTTGCCTCCCAAGCTGGATAGTGCTTGTCGAGCACGGTACGCATACCGGCAAATTGGACGCAATACGCCAACTGCATCCAATAGCTGTCATGCGAGATAGTGATGCCCGGCTGCCCAGGCTGCCCGGCCGCCCCTGCCGGTCGCTGCCGCCCCGTCCCGCCGGAATTCGCGAACCGGGCATGCGTGTCATTTCGCCTCGCCACGATGCTCGGCGATTGTGGTGGGTGCTGCATTATCGAGACTCTTTTCTGGGTAGTGCAGCACCCACCATGATCCCTCGGACCTAGGAACGGTAGCTGTGGTCGGCGCAATCGGGCGATATCCTGCCAAATCGGTTGGCCGTGGCGACAGGCCGGGCACTGTGTTGTCCTGGAAGCCCTGGGCTGTCCCATGAACATGGACAGTTCGGGGGTCATAGACACGTGAACTGTCCACCATCATGAAAACGCCCGCCTCGAACCTCGCAAATGGGACATTATCGGGCGGGGGTGTTGGCGCGATATGCCCGGGGCGGTCGACGTTCGGGGGCTCGGCTCGCTGGCGGGGTGGGTGGTCCCGCGCGTCGTCGCGACCTATAACGATTCAGTCTCGACGCTTAAGTGCCAATTGACACCTTTCGCAGGCCAGGCTGAGACTACAGGGAGCTTGAAACGTTCCACGTGACCCTGGAACCAGCCGCACACGGAGGTGCACTCGGTGAATGCTCCCGGCAGCCAGCCTGGTCCCCAAGCTAGCGCCGAGGCCGGCGAAGGGCAGGTCTTGCTCGAGCTGCGGCACGCGGCGAAGTCGTTTGGCGCGGTCCAGGCCCTGATCGATGGCGAGATCCAGCTCCGCTCCGGCGAGGTGCACGCTCTGCTGGGGGAGAACGGGGCGGGGAAGTCGACCCTGGTCAAGATCCTCGCCGGGGTGTACCAGCCGGACGCGGGCTCGCTGCTGCTGGACGGCCGCGAGGTCCATTTGCACAGCCCGGCCGCCGCCCGCGAGGCCGGGATCGCGATCATCTACCAGGAACCGACCCTGTTTCCCGACCTGAGCGTCGCCGAGAACATGTTCATCGGCCGCCAGCCGCTGCGTTCCGGACGGCGCATCGACACCCGCGCCATGCGGGAGGAAGCAGCGGAGATCTTCGCCCGGCTCGGGCTGCCGCTGGACCCGGCGCGGATCGCGCGCGGGCTGTCCATCGCGGACCAGCAGGTCGTGGAGATCGGCAAAGCGCTGTCGCTGAATGCCCGGGTCATCGTGATGGACGAGCCGACCGCCGCGCTGTCGGCGACCGAGGTGGCGCGGCTGTTCGACGTGGTGCGGACGTTGCGGGAGCAGGGCGCGGCGGTGCTGTTCATCTCGCACCGGCTGGAGGAGATCTTCGAAATCTGCCAGCGGGTCACGGTGATGCGCGACGGGCGGCACGTGCTCACCAGCGACCTCGCCGGGATGACCGCGGACGACCTGGTCCGCGCCATGGTCGGACGGGATCTGGAAAAGCGGGAGCGCGGGCCGGAAGCCGAGCCCGGCGAGATCATTCTCGACGTCAGCCGGCTGACCAGGGAGGGCGTGTTCACCGACATCTCGCTGTCGGTCCGAGCCGGTGAGATCGTCGCGCTAGCCGGGCTGGTCGGCTCCGGGCGCAGCGAAGTGGCCCGCGCGATCTTCGGCATCGACCGGTACGACGCCGGCCAGGTCACCGTGGGCGGCCGCGAGCTGCGCAAGGCCTCGCCGGTCAGCGCGATGGCGGCCGGGGTCGGCTTCGTCCCCGAGGACCGGCGTCAGCAGGGCCTGGTGATGGACATGTCCGTGCAGCAGAACGTGGCGCTCGCGTCGCTCGGCAGGCTCCGCCATGGTGGCCTTATCCGGGCCTCGGCCGAGCGGTCGCTGGCGTCGGACTGGGCGTCCCGGCTGAAGATCAAGTACGGCCGCCTCGGAGATCCGGTCTCGCAGCTGTCCGGCGGGAACCAGCAGAAGGTCGTGCTGGCCAAGTGGCTCGGCCGCCAGCCCTCGGTGCTCATCGTGGACGAGCCGACCCGCGGTATCGACATCGCCACCAAGGCCGAGGTGCACCATCTCCTGGTCCAGCTGGCACGGGACGGGGTCGCGGTGCTGATGATCTCGTCGGAACTACCGGAGGTACTCCTGATAAGCGACCGCATACTCGTCATGCGGGAGGGCCGGCTCGCGGCCGAATACCCGCGCGAAGAGGCGTCGGAAGAGCAGATCATGGCGGCGGCGACCGGTCAGCAGGTGGCGGCGTCGTGACGACCCAGCTGCTGCGGCGCGAGCCGTCAGAGACGCCCGCCGAGACCGGGTCGACCCGGCTCGCCGAACGGGTCTTCCGGGTCCGGGAGTCCGGGATCGTGCTGGTGCTGGTGCTGTTCGTCGCGGTGACCGCGGGTATCCAGCACCGGTTCCTGAGCGCCTCCAACGTTCAGTTCGTCCTGGTCAACACCACCATCTACGCGCTGCTGGCATTGGGCGAGACGATGGTCGTGGTCAGCAGGAACGTCGACCTGTCGGTCGGCTCGGTGCTCGGCATGTCGGCGTACCTGTCGGCCAACTTGTTCGGCGACCATTCGAATATCCCGATCCCGGTGGTCTTCCTGGTCGGGATCGGCATCGGGCTGGGCTGGGGGATCGTGAACGGCCTGCTGGTGGCGGCCGGACGGGTTCCCAGCCTGGTCGTCACGCTGGCCACGCTCTACATCATCCGTGGCGTGGACATCCTGATCGTGGGCGGCAACATGGTCACCGCCAACACGCTGCCGTCGGCGTTCACCGGCATCCCCAAGTCAACGGTGCTCGGTATCCCGTACGTCGCCATCGCGGTCGCGGTCATCGTGGCGATCGGTGCCTACTACCTGCGGTCCTTCCGGTCCGGCCGGGAGCTCTACGCGATCGGGTCTAACCCGGACGCCGCCAAGCTGGCGGGCATCCCGATCGGCCGGCGGACCTTCACCGCTTTCGCGGTCAGCGGCGCGATCGCCGGCCTGGCCGGGGTGCTGTGGGCCGCGCAGTACGGCACCGTCGACTCGACCGCGGGCACCAGCTACGAGCTGACCGTGATAACCGCGGTCGTGGTCGGCGGCGTCGCGATCTTCGGCGGCAGCGGCAGCGCCGTCGGCGCCGCCCTCGGCGCGCTGCTGCTGTCCACGATCAACTCGGCGCTGTACGTGCTCGGCATCTCCTCCTTCTGGGACGAGGCGATCGCTGGCTTCCTGCTCATCCTGGCCATCACCCTGGACCGGATCGTCTCGCTCCGGCTAACCGAGGCCCTGCGGATAAGGAGTAACCGACGTGCTTCGTGACAAGCTGCCGGCCTGGATGTTCCGCTGGGAGACCGCCCTCGCGGTGATCGTGGTGCTGATCGGCGTGATCGGCTCGGTTGCCTCGCCTGAGTTCCTGACCAGCAACAACATCTTCAATCTGGGCCTGTCCAACGGTGAGATCGCGATCATGGCGCTGCCCATGACGTTGATCGTCATCAGCGGCGAGATCGACCTGTCGGTCGCCTCGACACTGGGCATGTCAAGCTGCCTGCTCGGCTACCTCTGGGAGCGCCACTGGCCGATGATCGCGATCTTCGTGGTGATCGCGCTGGTCGGGCTCGCGGCTGGCGCCATCAACGGCCTGCTCGTCACCCGGGTCGGGCTGCCCTCGCTCGCCGTCACCATCGGCACCCTCACCCTGTACGCGGGTATCGCGGAGATCCTGCTCGGCCCGACCACGGTGGCGAACTTCCCGACTACCTACACCAACCTCGGCGTCGATGCCGTCCCCGGCACCGGGAACGCCATGACGTACTCCACGCTCATTTTCCTGGTACTGGCGGTGATCTTCGGCGTCGTGCTGCACTTCACCCCGGCCGGCCGGTCCATCTTCGCGATGGGCGCCAGCCCGGAGGCGGCCCTGTTCGCCGGCATCCGGGTCAAGCGGATCAAGACGATCCTGTTCATGATCTCCGGCCTGATCTGCGCGTTCGCCGGTGTCCTTTACACGTTCCGGCTGTCCACCGCGGTGGCCAACAACGGGGTCGGGCTCGAGCTCGACGTGGTCGCGATCGTGCTGGTCGGCGGGATCTCCATCTTCGGCGGCAAGGGATCGGTGCCGGGGGTGGTGCTCGGCGTCCTGGCCTTCGCCGGTATCCAGAACGCCCTGCTGCTCACCAACTTCAACCAGGAGGCCTCCGGCGTCGTCGCCGGCGGTCTGCTGCTGGTCAGCGTGTTCCTGCCGAACACGATGCCGCTGTGGCGGCGGCTCGCCGCCCGCACCCGCGGTCGCGGCGCCGTCGCGGGCTGATCGGGCCCACTGCTTTCCCGTGTACGCAAGCAACCAGGCATCGCGCAATCCAATTGAAAGGAATCAAAATATGAGACTCAGACGAGCAACGTGGCTCGCAGTACCGCTGCTCCTGGCCGGGCCGGTACTTGCGGCCTGCTCATCTTCTTCCTCTCCTTCCGCGTCGAGCACCGCGAGCAGTACCTCAACCGCGTCGGCGTCCGGCAGTCTGAAGACCGGTCTCAAGGTTTTCGTGATCCCGAAGAACCTCGGCAACTCCTACTTCACCACCTCCGACAGCGTGAAGTCCGGCGGCGCGCTCGCCGCGCTGCAGACGCTTGGCGAGAGCGGGACGGAGACCAGCGGCACGACGGACACGCCGTCGTCGCAGATCCCCGCCATCCAGGCGGCGATAAGCAAGGGCGCGAACGCGCTGGTGCTGTCCGCGACTGACCCCAACGCGCTCTGCCCGACCCTTAACGCCGCCATGAAACGCGGCATCACCGTCGTCACCTATGACTCGGACGCCCCGTCCTGCCGGAGCCTGTTCATCAACCAGGCGTCCTCGCAGGCCCTGGGCGCGAGTGAGGTGGACCTGCTCGCCCAGCAGATCAACGACACCGGGCAGATCGCGATCGTGTCCGCGTCCGCCGACGACACGAACCAGAACACCTGGATCTCCTACATGAAGCAGGAGCTGAAGAAGTACCCGAAGATGTCGCTCGTTTCCACCGTCTACGGCAACGACGACACCGCGACCTCCACCCAGGTGACCCAGGGCCTGCTGGAGCAGTACCCGAACCTCAAGGGCATCATCTCCCCGACCACCGTCGGCCTTCCGGCCGCCGCCGCGGTCCTCGACACGGCCAAGTACCGGGGCAAGATCGCGCTCACCGGCCTCGGCACCCCGGACGAGATGAAGCAGTACGTCGCGGACGGCACCGTCAAGTCGTTCGAGCTGTGGAACCCGGCCGACCTCGGCTACCTCGCCGCCTACGCGGCCGTGGAACTCGCGTCCGGGAAGATCACCGGCGCGGCGGGCCAGACGTTCACGGCCGGCAAGCTCGGCAGCTACACCGTCGGTGCTGACAACACGGTGCTGCTTGGTGCTCCCTACGTCTTCGACGCCGCCAACATCAACAAATTCAACTTCTAGATCAAAACGGCCGCGCCCCATCTCCCGCTGCCTGCGACGAGCTTGTTCTGGCGGCGAGCCGCCGCAGGCAGCGGGGCTCCCGGGGCTAACACCGCGGATCGCCGAGATTTTTCACCTGGATGAGGAGATGACCCGGAATGCCTGACCCCACCGCGGTCAAGAACGCGCTCAGACAGCATCAGATCGAGCTGCCGTCCTGGGCGTTCGGGAACAGCGGGACCCGGTTCAAGGTGTTCGGCCAGCCCGGCGTGCCGCGCACCCCGTATGAGAAGGCCGACGACGCCGCCCAAGTACACAAGTACACCGGGGTGGCACCCAGCATGGCGGTGCACATCCCGTGGGACAAAGTGGATGACTACGCCGACCTCGCCGCCTACGCCAAGGCCGACGGCATCCGGCTCGGCACGGTCAACGCCAATGTCTTCCAGGATGACGACTACAAGCTGGGCAGTGTCTGCAATCCGGACCCGAAGGTCCGCAGGAAGGCCCTGAACCACCTGCTCGAATGCGTCGACATCATGGACGCGATCGGCTCGAGAGACCTCAAGCTGTGGTTCGCCGACGGCACCAACTACCCCGGCCAGGACGACATCAGCGCCCGCCAGGACCGGCTGGCCGAGGGCCTGCAAGCCGTCTACGACCGGCTGGCCGACGACCAGCGGATGCTGCTGGAGTACAAGCTGTTCGAGCCGTCGTTCTACACCACGGACGTGCCGGACTGGGGCACCAGCTTGCTGCACTGCCAGGCGCTCGGCCCCAAAGCCCAGGTTGTCGTGGACACCGGCCACCACGCGCCGGGGGTGAACATCGAGTTCATCGTCGCGCTGCTGCTCAAGGCCAGGCAACTGGGCGGCTTCGACTTCAACAGCCGGTTCTACGCCGACGACGACCTGATGGTGGGGGCGGCGGATCCGTTTCAGCTGTTCCGCATCATGCATGAGGTCGTCAAGGCCGACGCGCTCGCCCCGGCGGCGGGCGTGGCGTTCATGCTCGACCAGTGCCACAACATCGAGCCGAAGATCCCGGCTCAGATCCGCTCGGTGATGAACGTGCAAGAGGCGGTCGCGAAAGCGCTGCTCGTCGATACCGAGGCGCTCCGGGCGGCGCAGCTATCCGGCGACGTGCTCGCCGCGAACGCCGCGCTGATGGACGCCTACAACACCGATGTCCGGCCGCTGCTGGCGGAGTTGCGCGCGGAGATGGGGCTGGCTCCCGATCCGGTCGCCGCCTACCTCGCCTCGGGCTACGCGGAAAAGATTTCCTCCGAACGGAAGGGAGGTTCCCCCGCAGGCTGGGGGGCCTGACATGGCCGACGTCATCAGGCAGTTGCTCGCACGCAGTAACCGGCTTGGCTCCGATCCGCGCAACACCAACTACGCCGGCGGCAACGCGTCCGCCAAGGGCACCGCGACCGACCCGGTCACCGGAACGCCAGCCGAACTGCTGTGGGTCAAGGGCTCCGGCGGTGACCTCGGCACGCTCACCGAGGCGGGCCTGGCGGTCCTGCGGCTGGACCGGCTGCGCGCTCTCGTCGATGTCTATCCGGGTGTCGAGCGCGAAGATGAAATGGTCGCCGCGTTCGACTTCTGCGCCTTCGGCAAGGGCGGCGCCGCGCCCTCGATCGACACCGCCATGCATGGCCTGGTGGAGGCGCCGCACGTGGACCACCTGCACCCCGACGCGGGCATCGCGTTCGCCACTGCCGCCGACGGCGAGGTCCTGACCGCCGAGTGCTTCGGGGACCGGGTGGCCTGGGTGCCGTGGCGGCGGCCGGGCTTCCAGCTCGGCCTGGACATCGCCGCGATCAGGCGTGAGCACCCGCAGGCCATCGGGGTCATCCTCGGCGGCCATGGCATCACCGCCTGGGGCGAGGGCAGCGATGAATGCGAGGCGCACTCGCTGGAGATCATCGCCACCGCGCAGAAGTTCATCGACGGGCGGGGGAGCGCGCACCCGTTCGGGGAGATTCTGCATCAGCCACTGCCGCAGGAGGAGCGGCGGGCACGCGCCGCCGCCCTCATGCCGGTGATCCGAGGCCTGGCCTCGACCGACCGGGTACAGCTAGGGCACTTCAGCGACCATCCGGCGGTGCTGGAGTTCCTGGCGAGCGAGAAGCATGAGGCGCTGGCCGCGCTCGGCACGTCCTGCCCGGACCACTTCCTGCGCACCAAGGTCCGGCCGATGGTGCTCGATCTGCCGCCGGACACGCCGCTCGATGCCGTGATCGCCCGGCTGCGCGAGCTGCACGAGACGTACCGGGCGGACTACCAGGCCTACTACCAGCGGTACGCGAACGCCGGTTCGCCGCCGATGCGCGGCGCGGACCCGGCGATCGTGCTGGTGCCCGGGGTCGGCATGTTCAGCTTCGGCGCCGACAAGCAGACCGCCCGGGTGGCCGGTGAGTTCTACCTGAACGCGATCAACGTGATGCGCGGCGCCGAGGCCATCTCCGTCTACCAGCCGATACCGGAAAGCGAGAAGTTCCGGATCGAGTACTGGGAGCTGGAGGAGGCCAAGCTGCGGCGCCGTCCGAAACCTAAGCCGCTGGCCGGCCGGATCGCGCTGGTCACCGGCGCCGGTTCTGGCATCGGCCGGGCCATCGCGCAGCGGCTCGCCGCCGAAGGCGCGTGCGTCGTGGTGGCCGACAAGGACCAGTCGGCCGCGCAGGCGGTGGCCGATGGCATCGGGTCAGCCGACGCGGCCACCGCGGTAACTGCCGATGTGACTAGTGAGACGGATGTGGCATCCGCGTTCGCCGCCGCGGCGCTCGCTTTCGGCGGAGTGGACCTGGTGGTGAACAACGCCGGCCTGTCCATTTCCAAGCCGCTGGAAGAGACGACGGTGGCGGACTGGGATCTGCTGCACGATGTGCTGGCGCGCGGATCGTTCCTGATCTCGCGGGAGGCGGCCAAGGTCATGACCGCCCAGGGGATGGGCGGCGACATCGTCTATATCGCCAGCAAGAACGCGGTCTTCGCCGGACCGTCCAACGTTGGCTACGGCGCGGCCAAGGCCGACCAGGCGCACCAGGTGCGGCTGCTGGCCGCCGAGCTAGGCGACCGCGGCATCAGGGTCAACGGCATCAACCCCGATGGCGTGGTTCGCGGCTCGGGCATCTTCGCCGGCGGCTGGGGCGCCTCCCGGGCCGCTGTGTACGGCGTGCCCGAGTCCGAGCTGGGTGCGTTCTACGCGCAACGGACGCTCCTGAAGAAAGAGGTACTGCCGGAGCATGTCGCGGCCGCGGTGTTCGCGCTGTGCGGCGGCGACCTAGCGCTCACCACCGGCCTGCTGATTCCGGTTGACGCCGGGGTAGCGGCGGCATTCCTGCGATGACGCGGAGGTATGAGTCGCGATGGCTGATCCGGGTTCGGTCACGCACGTTCCGACGACAGAGTTGAGCCAGCAAGACGTGGAGCTACTGGGATTGCTGGCTGGCGGCCTGCCGCTAGACGCGGTGGCCCGGCGGCTGAACACCTCCGAGCGGACGGTACGCCGCCGGGTCAAGGCTATCTGCGACCGGCTCGGGTTGCCGACATCCATCCAGGTCATCGTGTGGGCCGCGCGACGGGGACTAGTGTGAGCCAAGCTGTCGTGGCGGCCGTCGATCTCGGGGCGTCCGGCGGCCGGGTGATCGCGGCCCGGGTGTCCGGCTCCGGGGTGGAGTGGCACGAAATGAGCCGGTTCGCGAACGAGCCGGTCTACGCCGGCGGCGTCCTGTACTGGGACATCCTGCGGCTGCACGCGTCGGTCGTGTCGGGACTGCGGCTCGCCGCGTCGTCGTTTCCGCTGGCGAGCGCGGGCATTGATTCGTGGGCCGTGGACTACGGCTTGCTCGACGCGGCGGGCAGGCTGCTCGGCAACCCAGTGCACTACCGGGATGCCCGCACGGACGGGGTGACCGTGCCGGTTCCGGCCGCTGAACTGTACGCGGTGACCGGCATCCAGCACCTGCCGTTCAACACCATCTATCAGCTGGCCGCCGCGGCCGCGACCTCGGAGCTAAGCGCCGCCGCGACCCTGCTGCTGATTCCCGACCTGCTCGCGTACTGGCTGACCGGTTCGGTGGGAGCCGAGCTGACGAACGCGTCGACGACCGCGCTGCTCGACGTGTCG
>JBEKHI010000177.1:0-15623 GCA_050012355.1 Streptosporangiaceae bacterium
GGCTCCCCTGAACAACGCCTGCCTCGTAGATCTCATTCTGGTAATCACCGTACTGGGACATTCCCGGTCCTCTGCTCAGCCATCGACAGCCGGTGCACGTTCCCCCTGAGTCAAGCGCGCCCGTGCCCGGCGGGAAAACCGCCGATCCGGGAAAGGCTCATCACCGCAGCCGATCAGGGCTGGTCAACGGCACGTACCGCGCCGCTGTTCGCTGCGGCGGTTCTTCCCTGGCGGCGGACAAGCTACTGGTTAAGGGGGTCTCGTCATCCGGCTTCCGGAATGCCACTGAAGACGGTCGTGCCATCACTAATCCCCATTAACGGATGGGTATTGACAAGGAATGCGCACAGGAGTTCACTCCGGATGAACGCTGAACGACACACTCCCTCAGGCGGTCGCCCCGGGGGAGGGATGCCGTCCTCTTCATCGCCGAAGGGCGCCGCCATGCAGTGTTTCCCCGTCGCCCGCGCTAGTCGCCTCCGCCTGCTATCCGCCGCGGTCGCGGCGGTCCTCGCCATCAGCGGCCTGGCCGCGGCGGACGCCGTTCCTGCCGCCGCGGAATCGAACGGCGTGGGTTCGACGCCCGCGATGGGCTGGAGCAGCTGGAGTTTCATCCGGCACGATCCGACCGCCGCGGACATTGAGGCGCAGGCTGCCGCACTGGTCAGCAGCGGCCTGGCCGCTGCCGGATACGACTACGTGAACGTGGATGACTTCTGGTACGACTGTCCCGGCAGCCAGGGGCCCGACGTCGACGCCTACGGCAGGTGGGTAACGAACGCGACCGAGTTCCCGCCGGGTACCGATGGCGAGAACGGGATAGAAGTCGTCGCGGACTACGTGCACTCGCTCGGGCTGAAGTTCGGCCTCTACGTCACGCCGGGCATCTCGGATCAGGCGGTGAACGAAAACACCCCGATCCTCGGGACGAGCTACACCGCCGACGACATCGCCACCACCACAAGCGAGAACAACTACAACTGCGGCGGCATGACGGGCATCAACTACAGCGAGCCCGGCGCGCAGGATTTCATCAATTCCTGGGCCGATGAGCTCGCTTCCTGGGGAGTCGACTACGTCAAACTCGACGGCGTGGGCGACTCCGACATCGCCGACGTCGAAGCCTGGTCCGCAGCGCTGGAGCAGACCGGCAGGCCGATCCACCTCGAGCTGTCCAACAGCCTGGACATCGCCAACGCCGCGACGTGGGCGGAGTACTCCAACGGCTGGCGCACCGGCGGGGACATCGAATGCTATTGCGGCACGGACGGCGCGAGCTACCCGCTGACCGACTGGTCCAACGTCCAGTCCCGCTTCGCCCAGGTCGCACAGTGGCAGCCCTACGGCGGCCCGGGAGCATTCAACGACTACGACTCGATCGAGGTCGGCAACGGGCCGGCCGACGACGGGATCACCGACGCCGAGGCCCAGTCCCAGCTCAGCCTGTGGGCGATGGCCGCCTCACCGCTGCTCCTCGGCATCGACCTGACGAACCTGAACTCCACCGAGCTGGGCTATCTGAAGAACGCCGCGGTCATCGCGGTGGACCAGGACGGGATCGACGCCAGTCGGATCGTCAGCAACGTCAACCAGCAGGTGTTCGCCAAAACCGAGCAGAACGGCGACGTGATCCTCGGCCTGTTCAACTACAGCGGCAGCGCGAGCCAGACCGTATCCGTCTCGCTGGCCGCCGCCGGGATCGGCGGCAGCGCCACCGCGACCGACCTGTGGACCGGTGACGCTGCAGGAACGCTGAGCGGCACCTACAGCGTCACCCTCGGCCCGGGCGCTGTGCAGCTGCTCAAGCTCGTACCGGTATCCGGAACGGCCGGGGCCACCACGTACGACGCCGCTTCCTCATCCAGCACGCTGGCCGACGGCGCCGTCATCGCCAGCTGCAACTCCTGCCTCGGCGGGGAGAAGGCCGGGTACGTCGGCGACGGCGGGACCCTCACCTTCAACAACGTGGACGTCTCCGCCTCCGGGAACTACGCGGTACAGATCGGCTACCTCGACGGCACCAGCGGCACCGTCGGCAGGTCGGCCACGATCACCGTCAACGGAACCGCTGTCGAGACCCTCGCCTTCACCCCGACCGGAAGCTTCCAGAACCCAGGCTCGGTCACCGTCTCACTTCCCCTGACGGCGGGGGAGAACACCGTCGAGTTCTCCAACTCCTCGGCGTACGCCCCGGACTTCGAGGACATCACGGTGCCTGCGGCCGCGACGACGTCGGTCACCGGCTACCTGGCCGCGTCCTCGTCCAATACCCTGGCCGGCGGCGCGGTGGTGCAGACGTGCGCCGCCTGCACCGGCGGGGAGAAGGTCGGCTACGTCGGCGACGGCGGGACCCTCACCTTCAACGGGGTCAGCGCGAGCTCGGCGGGCGTCTACCCAGTGCTGATCGAGTACTGCGACGGCTCCAGCGGCGATACCGGGCGGTCGGCCACGATCACCGTGAACGGCGTGGTGGTGCAGACCATCGTGTTCACGCCGACCGGAAGCTTCACCACTCCAGGGACGGTAACCGCCTACCTGCCGCTCAACGCCGGTTCCAACACCGTGGAGTTCTCAGACGCCTCCGCTTACGCTCCCGACTTCAACGGCATCACCGTCAGCCAGTAGCCGGGTGCGCTACGGCCTGAATGCCGATCTGAAGGCGGCGTCCGCCACGCCCGGCTGCGGCTAGCCGGGCCAACTCCTCCAGGCCATCATGGCCGCCATCACCGAAGGTGACCACGGCTAGCCGTATTCGTCGCGAAGAGGCGCCGAACGCCGAATATTTACCATTGCGATCGGCGATAAATTCCTGATCGTGGCGCAGGCAGATCACCCTGATCTGGGCGTAGCGCGGTCAGCCTGGGTCCTCCAGGCCAGGCTTTAGTCCAGATGGTCGTCGTGTCCGGCTCGTGGATTTGCCAGGTCAGGGAACTCCTCCCGCACGATGCCATCGCCTGCGCCTCCAGCACCTGCACTTCCTCCTGAGCGATCTGCCATACGACGGACCAGTCAACGCTGAAGTACTCGCGTCAATTAGCATCGGAGCCATTTACGTGATTTCCCCCGCGATGGGCGCTATTCGTGACCTATTCCGGTCTCGCGCCCGCTCGCCAGGATTATTTCCTGGGCCGCCCCGAATCGGCGTCCGGGTCGTGAGCGTTCGGGGCGATGGGGCCGAGATCAGCGGCGCCCAGGTCATCGATGCCGCCGATCAGTTCGAACTCGTCCGCGTCCGGCTCATCCGGGCCCACGCCGCCATCCGGACTCACGCCGCCATCGCCGGCTGGCTGAGCGACGGGCTGGCGTAGCCGCACGACTTGCTTGTGATCTGCCTGGCGGGTCCAGGGCTCGGTGACATCTACATCTTCGGGCGTCGCATGCGGTTCGCGCCTTGCCGTGTTCTGGCTCATTATTTCCTCCGCTGCCGGCTGTCTGCAAAGCCGACGCTGATTACCTGCCCGGTCCTACGGCGCCTTAACGGGAGGAATCTTCCGGGGCAAGCGGCGAGGAGCGGAACTGCCGGAGCCGGTGAAGGATCTGGTCCGGTATCCGCTCGATGATGACGCCCTGGCTGCCCTGCAGCTGGCCACAAGCAATACGCTGCCGAACGCAGAGATGACAGCCGATGTCCGGACGCTGCTGTCTGGGCCAGGATGACGGTAACGGCATAAGCTCACGACAGGGCCTACAGGCCGGGCATGTGGCGGCCTGAAGCCACTGACCCGCCGCACCAGCCAGACCACCTGAATCACGTCGCCGCTCGGTAAGCGGCCTGTGGTGGCACTGACGAGATCCCGGGACTGTCCGGCCTGCCCGGGCAAGCCTGATTCCTCACCAGCTCCGGTAACCGGCGCGGCGTAGGTTTCTTCAGATTCGCCCGTGCCCGGACTCCTGCTGTTCCGGCCATCGATGTGCCGCACCTGCGAGAATGTCCGTATGGACGGACGGGCGTGTCCTTGCGGCCTCGGGGACGATTACGCGTCATGCTGCGGGCGGCTCCACGCGGGCGGGCTGGCGCCGACCGCTGAGTCGCTGATGCGTTCCCGCTACAGTGCATTCGCCGTTGGCGACGCCGGTTACCTGCTGCGTACCTGGCATCCGTCAGGTCGTCCGCGGGCCCTCAGCCTTGACCCGGCGCTGCGGTGGACCCGCCTGGCTGTCCTGGAAACGCGTGACGGCGGTCTCTTCGACGCCACCGGCACGGTCCGGTTCCGTGCCCTGTACGTCCAGCAGGGGAAGCGCGGGGTCCTCGCGGAGACAAGCGGGTTCGTCCGGCAAGACAGGAACTGGACCTACCTCGGCCCCACTGACTGAGGGACCTTCCTCCCGCGCTATCGACACGCTAGACCATCCGGGGAAACGACTCCAGATCGCCGAATATTTCGGCTACCTTGGGCTAATTATCCACGCGTGACTTGGGTGCATAACATCCCGTTATGCACGCGCCCGTGGAGCCATGTAGGCCACAAATTAGCCTCGATTCGCGGTCAGGTAAGTGAGCTGAGGTTACCGGGGAGTGGTCTCGGGTTCGGCGAAGCATACGTCGATGAGGGCGACGTGATGGCTGCGCAGATTCAGCCTGCAACTGACGGCGGCGGCGCGTAATGACGTTGGCAGCACAGTCATGCTTTTATAGCAGCAGGGCAGGGCTGTGGCATTCACGTCGTTGGGAGGGCTGCGGTGACGGTTACGGTCGTTGACGACTATGCCGCCGAAGCGGTACGGCTGGAGGACATCCTCGGCCTGCTGACCGAGGCGCAGTGGCTGACGGAGTCGGGTGCTAGTGGCTGGTCGGTCGCCGACGTGGTGCTGCACTTGGCACAGTCCGATGAGGGCGTTGCGGCCAGCGCGAGCGGTGCGGACCCTCGGGAAGGCGCCGCTGCGGCAGGCACTGTCGATGACTGGGCGGCCCAGATGGTGGATGCGGAACGGGCCGCGCCGACGCAGGTTCTCACACGGTGGCGGCGGGCACGCGAGGTGGCGGTGGAGGCTCTGCGGGCCGCCGATCCGCAAGTGTCGCTGCAGTGGGTAACCGGGTCGATGAAGCCCGCCACACTGGCGACCACGCGGCTGGCCGAGTACTGGGCGCACGGCCTGGACATCACCGGGCCGCTCGGCATCGACTTCCCCGACACCAGCCGGCTGCGGCACATCGCCTGGCTAGCGCACCGGACGCTGCCGTACGCACTCTCGCTGGCCGGCGCAACGCCGGCGGCGGTGCGCTGCTCGCTGACGGCGCCGGATGGGGTGACCAGGTGGACCTTCGGTCCTGACGACGCCGGATCAGAGATCAGCGGAACGGCCGGGGCCTTCTGCCGGGTGGCCGCTCAGCGCCTCGACCCGGTGGCGTCAGGCCTGCGAGCCACCGGCCCGCATGGCGCCACCGTCCTCCGCGTCGTCCGGACCTACGCGTAACAGGCACTGTCACGGAACGCCCTGTCGGCTATGGGCTGGCCCCGGGGTACAGGAACTTTCGCCCGGACGGCGCTATCGGCCGGTAACGGCTTACGAGCGACTACGGCGTACATGTTGGCCGCTGCGGGGTCATCCGTGATGCGGGATCCGGGATCCGGGCGCCAGAGCGGTCCCCACACCAGGCCAGGATCGACGATGTCGAGTCCGCTGAGCAGCGCCAGGATTTCATCGCGGCTGCGCGGCCGGGCACTGGTGGTGGTCTGTTCGTAGATCCCCTGCACGGCCGCTGCCTTAGGAATCGCATCCGGATGCCGATCGGCCGTGGCGTGGGAGATCACCAGGTAACTTCCCGGTGCCAGTGGCTCGAGGAGCTGGGTGACCAGCGGTCCGGCATCACCACCGACGAAATGGACGACGGCCAGCAGCATGACGGCGACTGGCTCATCCTCCAGGCGGATCAGGTCACGCAACTCCGTGTCGCCGAGGATCGCGGCTGGCTCTAGCAAGTCGCGCTGGATGATCGCGGTGCCGCCGACACTGTTCAGCATGTCCCTGCCGTGTGCGAGCACGACCGGATCGTGGTCCACGTAGACGACCCGGATGTCCGGGTCGATGGCCTGGGCGACCTCGTGCACGTTGCCGTCGGCAGGCAGGCCTGTCCCGATGTCGATGAACTGCCGGATGCCGCATCCGGTCACCAGGCAGCGGACAACCCGGTGCAAGAAGGCACGATTCTCCCTCGCGAAGAGCAGGACTCCGGGGCTGGCCTCGATGATGTGCTCAGCCGCTTCCCGGTCGGCGGGATAGTTATCCTTGCCGCCGAGGAAGTAGTTGTACATCCGGGCCGGGCTCGGCACGTCCGGCCGGAACGTCGTGCGCCAGTCATCACCGATGCTCACTAAGAGATCCTCACGCGAGACAGAGACCATGCACCCGGGGCCGGTCAGCGGCCGCGAAGCACGGCGCGGACAGGTACGCGCCAGCCTCCGGCACGCGCCCGGGTCCCGCTTCACCTCCGGTCGGCTTTCGGCCACGTTCCCCACGCCCAGCGCCTGGCGGCAGTACCCGGCGATCCGGACCAGACCGGGCTGACCGCGGCCGCTGGCCATCGCCATCGATTACGCGCAGATCAACCATTCCCGAGCGGCTCTGGCACGACGAAACGTTCCGCTAGGAAACGTCATATCGGAGGATCTTGCGCGACGGCAGCAGGCTCGGATGGCGCCGATCGCTTACGAGCGTTCGGGGCACGTGTCCGGCAGTCGGCACATCCGCGCACCGATCGCCCAGCACTGCTCGCACGAGGTCACTGGCCGGATCCTCATCACGCAGATGAGGGCGTTCATGGTATGGCGGTCAGTGCACGAGCATGCCTACCACGCGATCTCGACCTGTGATTGACTCATGACCGACCGGTACCACGACGACGCTCTGGCTCTGGGCTCAGCAAGATGAGGGGCGGGCAGTGGCCTGGCAGAGTGCGGAACAGCGTGCGGTGCCTGGCTGGTTGTGTAATCCAACGGTGGTTTCGGTTTTCAAGCGTGGTCCGCGACTAAGATGAAGCCGTGTCAGCAATCTACGACTGGGCAACGCCGGACAACTTGCAGCCCGAGCCGGTAACGGTGGAGATCTGGCGGAACCTCCCGGAGGAGTACTGCCGCCAGGTAGAGATTGTCAACGGCCAGGTAGTCCGCTGCGCGGCCCCCACGCGGACCCATCAGAATGCAGCCCGTCGGCTGACTAACATGCTGGAAGCGGCGGCCGAGGAGCATATGGCCGCATACCCAGGCGACTGTCTGGACGTCACCAGTGACGTCGACATCACGCTCTGGGAGATTCCCTCCGTGACCATCCGCCGCCCCGATGCGATGCTGCATGACTGCGCCCCGCCGGATCAGCGTCCGCTTCCGGCGTCTGCGGTGAAGGTCGTGATCGAGATCGTGTCGCCTGGCAGTGACAAGACTGACAGCGTCGAGAAGCTCGGCGAATACGCTACAGCAGGCATTCCCTTCTACTGGCTGGTCAGGCTCACTGGCACCGCAGTCGCCTCGATCGATATCCACGTGCTTGACCACGTGCTGGGTGGCTATCGCAAATACCGTACGATCACGCCCGCAGATGAGACTAGCGTGGTCGATATCCCAGTGTCGATCACTCTCGACTGGTCCCGTCTCACTGGCTTGGTCCGTTAGCGACACCACATCGACCGCGACGCGCAGTGCCGTGAAGAAGCAGGTCATGTATGAGCCGCATTCTTGCCCGCCAGTGAGCTGCTGCAACCACCAGCTTCACACTGGGCACGCTGACAGCTCGTGGTTACCGCCGCCGGGCACCTACAACGACCTGCACAACGCGATAGATGAGAACCCGGCTGTTATTCTTTTGTGTCAAGGAACTGATTCTTTAGGTTGTGCTATCTCCCCGGGATACCTCAGAAATCTGTTCAAATGTTTTACGTAGCTGCTCTGGGATCTCATCCGGGGTACGTAGTCTGAGCACAAGCCCGAGGTTGATCTCCTGCTTACTTGAAGGCGCGGCCCGCAGTCGCGCCGGACGGACCACGCACCGCGCGCAGAACCCCTGTTCGGTGTTGTCCTTACCACAGCCTGGGCATGAGCCGCTTGGGCAGGCGGTGCGGGCGCGTGGCGGTCTCGCGGTTCACGTAGTAACCGAGTTCGATCATCACCGCCACAGCATGCTCGTGCTCCCTGAGCGCGGGTGCGGCGAACTCGCTGATGCCCGCTGGTAGCAGAGGTCCGCTGAATTCCAGCGGCTGGTAGGACGCTGTCCGCTCGCGTGCGGCACGCGGCGGCGGCCAGACCGCGTCCAGGGTGATATCGGCCGGCCGGGCGCGCGTCGTCCACACCACGTGCACCCTGCACGGCGCCCCGCCCGTTATGTTCCGGCGGTCGACCACAAGCTGCGGCGGCCCGCCGTCGTGCTCTCCGCGCGTTCCCCAGCTGGCGATCGCCGCGCCGCCGCGGTCGGGATCCGGGCGCACTGGCGCAGGGCCGGTCATGTGCGGGCGCGTCTGGGGACGGGGCTGCTCCCAGCCGGCCTGTTCCAGAACCTGCATCAGGCCGGCAATCCGGCCATCCAGAGCGCCGTCAAATCCATAGGCAACGGCGACCTGCCGCTGGTACCTCACCTGCGCGCAGACACCGAAACGAAACCGCAGGGCCCCGCCGAGATCCCGGGCCCGCCGACGAGATGTCCCGCAGACAATGCCGTAGTCGCTGACCAGGCTGCCGGCAGGATCCAGCCAGGCAGCCCCAGCCTGAAGAAGGGCGAACTGCTGCCCGATCCAGGTGGCGGCACCGGACCGCAGCCCGCGGAACTGCGCGGTACGGGCGAAGCGCCGCAGGTCCGGCGGCCGCCACGGGAAGTCCAGGCTGAAGAGCGGTCCTATGGGGCCCATGACGTCACCATCCGCGGGTGCCTGCCCGACAGCGCCGCTGCTTCAAGGCAAAGCGCCAGCGCATCCCGGTATGCCGCGATCGTACTCGCATGCCCGGAATCACGGCCACGCAATTCTGGCGCCTGTCACGCCGAGGCGTGGCGACCGCGCCCGGGTCCGATTTTGCGCCAGATCGGCAGGGCGAGCAGCACGACACCAACTCCGAGCCAGGCCAGCAGCTTGAGCGCGTCGGTCCCGACTCCCTGGCCGCCGAAGTAGATGATGCTGCGGAAGGCGGGGAAGGCTGCCCGGCCGATCCAGAAGCGGTTCAGGACGTGCCAGAAGGTCGGGAGCAGGACGGGCGAGATCGCGCCGTCGGCGCTGGGGAAGTCGAGCATGACGAAGATGGCAAAGAACGCGAGCTCCGCGGCCGGGCCGAGGATGACCTGCAGGCCTCGGGCGATCATTACCACGATGAGCATGTACAGGGCGCTCATCCCGAGCAGCGCGACGATTGCCCCGGCCGACCCGCTGATGGCCCCGAGCCCCAGCCCGACCAGCAGGTACGCCAGGATCGGGATGGCGACCGCGGCAGCCAGGATCAGCGGCCAGCGGTACCGCGGCCGCAGCGCCGGCGCGACCGCGCCGGTCGCCATGACGGTGAGGAATCCGGCGACAGAGCATCCGATCAGGAAGAAGAACAACGATTCGCCGCTCCGGTCTCCGGCTGGCAGCGGGCGGACGTCGAGCACGGCGAGATGGGTGCCCTGTTTGGCAGCCACGGCCCGGAACAGCGTTTCCACCATGTTCGCCACCGTGACCCCCGACGCGCTGCTGACGATCACGGTCGCGACGGGTTTCCCCGGCGCTGCCGGGACGTAGGCCCCGTACAGGTCCTGGTTCCGCACCTCGCGGGCGGCCGCGGCGGCGGTCGGCACGGCGCTCACGTCGAAGGCCGGGCCGACGCCCAGGGCCAGCCCGGCGCGCAACGGCGCGGTTTGTGCCGCCGGCCCGGCGATGGCGACGTTCACCCCGTGCGGGGCCGGGGACTGGAGTGCGCTGATGAAGCAGAGCGTGAACCCCATGGCGAAGAACAGCGGGATGACCATGCTTATCAGGGCGCGGCGCAGCTGGCTGCGCTGGTCTTGCTGCGCGGGCACGCCGGGTTCACGGCTGGGCGGTCGCGAGGTCTCTTTCGAAGTCATCCCAGTCCCATCTGATCATTTCCGGCGCGGCCAGCAAGTCCGTGGTCACAGAATCCTGGGCCTCTGAACACGGTCGCGCGGCGCCTGCGGCTTGGCATCGCCAGCGGCCATCATCCGGTGATGGTGGCTGCAGTTCCCGGGTTCCTGCGGCCGTAACCTCGCCCGTCTCGCTGAACGCGTCAGGGTGGTCAGCTGGCCGGGCCATCCGCTCATCGAGCCAAGTCTGGCGTCGCCCGCTGACTGGCGACGAGATCGCTCACCTGCTCGCCAGCGTGATCAGCTGTTTCGCAAGACGCCCCACGCTAGGTTCGCCGGTCATGGTGGCGACGCTGGCATTGTCCCCCTGAGCCTAATCACGTGAATCATGTGATGCCGTCTCACCAAACCTGGTGTGAGGCTGGCAGCCTGGCCCATTCGATGCCGCTGCTGGCACGACCGCCGTGATGTGGCCCGGTGGCGAGCGGGCGGCGATCGCACCCGATGCACACCGTGAGGAAGTGGAGGGGAGAGATGAGCGATAACCCAGAATTTCGGGACCTTTGGGCGGTTTGTCGAGACGCCCGTGGCTGAGATGGACGCTGACATGAAGTCGGCGTATGAATTCACGCTCAAGCTGCGCGGGGAGGTGCCCGGGCCGCACAAGATCTGGCCGGCCAACCCGACGCTGTCGCGCACGATCGTGCCGACGGGTGCGTACTACCAGACCGAGTCGTCGCTGACCAAGGGCGAGATCGAGATCGTCACCAGCGTCATCAACGGTCACTGGGGCGCGGCGTACTCGAACTATGAGCACGAGAAGATCGGCGAGGAGCTGGGTCACCTGCCAGCCGGGAAGGTCGGTGCGCTGATCGCGGGCCTGCCCACCTCGTTCGATGATCCTCGCCAGCAGGTCGTGTACGAGATTGCGTCGGCGCTGGTTGCGGCGCGTGTCGTCCCAGTGGGGCTGTTCCGGCGCGCGCAGGACCTGCTCGGCGATAAGGGCATCGTGGACGTGACCGTCCTTATGGGTTGGTTCACGGGCGTCTCGCTGACGCTGATGGCCTTTGACGTCCCGTCGAAACGCCACCGGCCTCGACCAGTAGCGAGCCAGTAGTAAGGAGGCCAGGATGACAGCGGACAGCGAGAAGCTGGGCGGCCGCCTGCCGCTGCTAGATCCGCGGGCACTGTCGCCTGCGCAAAAAGCAGTGTATGACCGTATTAGCGCCACGTTCGGTTCGTGGGCTGATCGCATCCATTTCCAAAGCAAAACAGACGACGGAAGGCTCATCGGCCCGTTCAACCCGATTCTCTTCAGCCCGGAAATCTCGTCAGGATTTCTCGAGCTGCACGATGACGAAGAAAAATACACGTCACTAGACGAGCGGGTCCGACAGGTGGTGATCCTTGCTGTCGGCGCCGTATGGAGATGTGATTACGAGCTTTACGCTCATTCCGCGGCAGCCCGGAAGGCCGGTATTTCAGAAAGTGCGATCCGGGCCCTCACGGCCGGCGGCCTGCCGGACGACCTCAGCGAGCAGGAGATGGTCGCTCAACGCTACGCACGCCGATTTTCGGCTGAGCACCGCGTTGACGCGGATCTGTACGCCGCCGCCGTGCATGCCTTCGGAGAACAGGGAGTAGTGGATCTCACCTATCTCATCGGCATCTACCATATCACCTGCGGATTGCTGAACAGTTTCGATATACCCGCCCCTGGCTAAAGGGCCCGGTGAGCGGATCACTGGGGTTCCGTACAATCTCGCTCTCCCGCAGCGGAAGGCGACACTCATCCCGCGGAGACTGTCATGCCATCTGAAAATGCGCCACGAGCAAAGCTCACGACGATCGCTTCCTTCCCGACTCTCTATTTCCTCGAAAGCATGGCCGTACGCGCCGACGCCTCCATTTTGGTGACTGTCGCGAATCGTAGCGAGCTGTGGTACGTCCCGCCGACGGACCCGAATGGGCAAGTAGATCCGGTCCTCCTGTTCACCTTCGCCCAGTCCGCGATGGGATCGTCGAAGTCGCGCCGGACATCTTCTACATCGCCACGTCACCGGTGATCGAGTACCAGGCGGCGATCCTGGCACGCAGTTCGTTCACGTCGCACGAGTCATACCTTCACCGCCTGGACATGCGCGGCTGGGCCCCTGGCGGGCCCGTCAAGCCGGAAACCGTCCTTCAATTCCCCGAGCCTGCTCGGGGGCTCAACGGCGGTTGCCTGATCGCGCCGGACATTCTTCTTATCGCCGACTGTTTCGCTGGCTTGATCTGGCGTGCCGACTTGTCCGCGGACGGCGGAAAGGCCACAGCGCGGGTCTGGCTCAAGCATGACAGCATGGCCCATGACCCTGATGGCCCGATGCCCGATCAGCCCGGGATCAACGGCGTCCAGTACGCTGCTAACGCCAATTACCTTTACTACACCAATACGGCCCGGGAACTCTTCATGCGCGTGCGCGTCGACCCGGATACAAACGACGCCGCCGACGAGCCTGAATTCGTCGCTAGCGGCATGATGGGTGATGACTTCTGCCTCGACGAGGATGCCGGCGCCGCCTACCTTGCGACACACCGGCAGAACACCATTGACCGGGTGTCGCTGGAGCCAGGCGAGAACAGCTACGTACGGCACAGCGTGGCCGGCAAGCCCTTCACGCTGCAACTGATCGGCCCTACAAACGGCAAGTGGGGGCGGAGCCCCGGCGAGTATGGCCGAGTAGCCTATTATCTGACTGACGGAGGCACCAAGTCACCGCCGATAGCAGCAGGCGGGACCGCCCGACCGGCGACGGTATTGCGGGTTGAGCTCTAGGGACGACCAGATACGGAAAGGCTGCTTGCGGGGGATCTCCGTACCAGGAGAACGGAAACGTGTTTTGGCGCCTCAGGCATCTGAGCCGGGCGTCATCCGCCTTCAGGCGGGCGCCAAGAAGCGCGAGCTGAGCGTCGTTTGGAATTCCCGCTTTGGCCCAGCGAGCGGAGGGCGGCCCGAGCCGGCGGCGACCAGGAGAGTGCCGAGTTCGTTGCGGTCCAGCGCAACCGCATCCACGTCGACGGTTTCGTGCCCGACGACCAAGCCCTGGCCCGCATCGGCTCAGCCCTCGCCGCCGGGGACGGATCGTCTACGACGACCGGGCGCCGAGCTGGTGGACACTCGCCGATCCGGAGGGCAACGAGCTGGACATCGCCGTCTCGGTCGGACGCGAAGAAGGTTCAGTCGCGCAGTGACCTGAAGCTCGCGCGGATCTCTTCTGCGAAGAGCTGGGGTTGTCCCCACGCCGCGAAGTGGCCGCCTCGGTCGAGCCTGTTGTAGTGGATGAGGTTGTGCGGATAGGCGCGTTCCGCCCAGCTCCGCGGGGCCTGATAGAGCTCATCGGGAAACACGCTTATCGCAAACGGAATCGAGATGTTCTTGGCGTCGAAGAAGTCCGCCTTGTTCTCCCAGTAGAGGCGAGCCGAGGAAACTCCGGTGTTCGTCAGCCAGTAGAGCGAGATGTTGTCGAGGATGTCGTCCCGGGTAAGGGGACTCTTTCCTTGAAGGGCCTTTTCTACGAGCCCAGGCTGGCCAGTACCGTCGCCGTGGTCGAGCATGAACGCCGCGAGATCGACGGGTGAGTCCGCCAGTCCGTACAACGTTTGCGGGCGCGTCGTCATGATCAGCGCGTAGGCCACGTGCTTCGCGTAGAAGTTCCTCAGCTGCTCGTATGCGTCTCTCTCTTCGGTTGAGAGACCCGATGGCGGCGGGTCGCCGCGCTGGACCGCCTTGTTGATATCAGCCGGAGCGGTCCCCGGCATGTTGGAGTGGATGCCGATCAACTCCGGTGCTGCCTGTTCTCCCATCGTCTGCGTGACGGCCGCACCCCAATCGCCGCCTTGCGCCACGAACCGGGTGTACCCCAGGCGCTTCATCAGCACGACCCACGCTCGCGCGATGCGGGCGGGATCCCACCCGGTGGCGGTTGGCTTGGCGGAGAACCCGTATCCCGGTAGCGAGGGAATCACCAGATGGAACGCGTCCGCCGCGGTCCCGCCGTGCGCCGTGGGATTGGTGAGCGGCTCGATGATCTTCAGCTGCTCGATGATTGAGCCGGGCCACCCGTGCGTGACGATCAGCGGTAGGGCGTCCTCGTGCTGGGAGCGGACGTGAATGAAATGAATGCCGAGCCCGTCGATCTCGGTCATGAAGTTCGGCAGGGAATTCAGTTTCGCCTCGCACTGGCTCCAGTCGTAGTCCGTGCCCCAGTAGCGCGCGAGGTCCTGCATCAGCGCGAGGCGCACGCCCTGCGAGTCGTCGGTGACCGTTTCGCGCTCGGGCCACCTGGTCGCGTTGATGCGCCTCCGCAAATCGGTAAGGTCCGATTCCGGGAAAGCGATCTTGAACGGGCGAACATCGGCGCCCGTCGGTTGCGTGGTCTCAGTCATGGCTGGGTTCCTCCGTCTTCATTGGCTGGAAGCCGTCGACGTGGATGACCGTCTGGGCGAGGGCCTGCCGGGCTTCCTGGGCAGATTGCGCCCGACACCGCCGTGATCGGGGTTGTCGAAGGCGCGTCAACGTGGCGTCGGCCGGTGCCGAGAACGATCGCTCATAAGCGGGTCGTTGCTGACTCCGAGCAGCCAGGCCGTCGGCGACAGCGGGGCCTCGATGCCTGCCACTCACGCTACGTCGGCCCGAGAAAACGAGCAATAAATTTCTAGAAATGTTCATCGCCACTTGGCTGAGGCTGGTTGCCGTACCGTGGGGGCATGCCTGCCAAGAAGCGGCCCGCCCCGGCGGACGCGGTGACCGCCCGCCATGTCCTGCTCGACGGGCTCGCCCGCGACGCCGAAATTTTCAGCTTGCTGAATGAACTGACGTCGCTGCATCCGCGCAATGACACCTTTCCCGGCGAGGTGTTCCTCCAGCTCGCCGGGGACGCGCTGGACTGGTGCGGCGCCAGCCGGGCTGACCCGCTGGCCCTCGAGGGACTGCGCGAGCAGTTCCTGCCTGAGTGCGACCTGCACGGAAGCCGGCACAAGAAGTTCCAGTACGCCGTGCTGGTGGCCGCGGCGCTGCACGGCGGAACCGAACCGAACCTGCTTGAGGATGCCGCTTGGTGGCAGGCCGACGACTTCTGGGAGTACGCGCTGTTCGCGGCCGCCGCCTACATCCGCGCCGCCGCCAGCCGGGCAGGCGTACCCGTGAGCCAAGCATGCCTGGACCTAGCCGAGTTCACCAAGCACCCAGCGCCATAGCGCGTGTCGGCACTGCATTCAAGGCCGAACGGCCACCGAAACGACGTGCCGGGCTAGGGCGTCTGGTCCAGCACGGCTCGCCGCGCGTCCCCGGTCGTGGTCCGTTGCCAAGTCCACCGAGGGTCGCGAACCGGTCATCCGTAACATCTCGCCCCGCTGTCGCGTCCGGTGATCATGGTCGGTGCTGCATTAACAAGCCTCTTTGCTGGTTGGGGTCACACCAACCAGCAATCACCAGGGCCTAGGGCCCCGGCGACGGCCGACGCACCGGGGTTATTTCGCCTAAACCCCGTCGTCCGGGGGCACCGCGCGCCCTCCGCAACGCTGCCTCCGAGGAACATATGCGGAAAAACGGCGCCCGAGGCGCCGCGACCCGCCCGGAGTACACAGGG
>JBEKHI010000178.1:0-15620 GCA_050012355.1 Streptosporangiaceae bacterium
CGCGAAGAGTCGGCGAGCTCGATGAGGAAATGGTGTATGAATCCCGGGTCGGCGAGGTGTTCGTGCTCGGCGCGAGCTCCTGGCGGATCGAGGACATCACCCCGGACCGGGTCATCGTCACCCCGGCACCCGGCCAGCCGGGCAAACTGCCGTTCTGGCACGGCGACACTCCGGGCCGCCCGGCCGAGCTTGGCAAGGCGATCGGCGCTGCCGTCAGACAGATGGCAACGGGTAAGACACCGGACGGCCTTGACGAGTTCGCGACCAGCAACCTGCTGAGCTACCTCAAGGAGCAGAAGCAGGCGACCGGGTACGTCCCCGACGACCGGACCCTGGTCGTCGAGCGGTTCCGCGACGAGCTTGGCGACTGGCGGGTGATTCTGCACTCGCCCTACGGGGACCGGGTGCATGCTCCGTGGGCGCTGGCCATCGCCATGAAGCTGCGCGAGCGCTACCAGAACATGGACGTCCAGGCCCTGCACACCGACGACGGCATCATCATCCGGGTGCCCGACGCGGACGAGCCGCCGCCCGCCGGCATCGCCGCCATCGATCCGGACGACATCGAGGACATCGTCACCGCCGAGGTGGGGGCGTCCGCGTTGTTCGCGTCCAGGTTCCGCGAGTGCGCCAGCCGCGCCCTCCTGCTGCCGAGAAGGCAGCCGGGACGCCGCACCCCGCTCTGGCAGCAGCGGCAGCGATCCGCGCAGCTGCTCGAGGTCGCGAGCCGCTACCCGGCGTTCCCGATCGTGCTGGAGACCGTCCGCGAGTGCCTGCGCGACGTGTTCGACGTGCCCGCGCTCAAAGACCTGCTCAAAGACATCGCCGCCCGCAAGATCCGGGTCGTCGAGGTTGAGACGCAGTTGCCGAGCCCGTTCGGCAAGTCGCTGCTATTCAAGTATGTCGGCGCCTTCATGTACGAGGGCGACGCCCCGCTGGCCGAACGACGCGCGCAGGCCCTCGCGCTCGACCCTGGCCTGCTAGCCGACCTGCTCGGCACCGAGGGACTGCGCGAACTGCTCGACCCTGAGGTCATCGCGCGCACCGAAGCCGAACGCCAGCACCTGGCCGACGACCGCAAGGCCCGCGACGCCGAGGGCCTCGCCGACTTGCTGCGCACCGCGGGACCGTACACCGCCGCCGAGCTCGCGGACCGCTGTGACGGGGGGTCGGTCGAATGGGCCGCGCAGCTGATCGCCCAGCGGCGGGTCATCGAGCTGCGGATCAACAGCCAGCCGATGCTCGCCGCCATCGAGGATGCTGGACGGCTGCGTGACGCGCTCGGCGTCGCCCTCCCGGTCGGGGTGCCGGAGGCTTTCACCGAACCGGTGCCCGACCCGCTCGGTGACCTAGTCGCCAGGTATGCCCGCAACCACGGGCCGTTCACCGCACCGGATATCGCGGCCAGGTACGGCCTCGGCGTCGCCGTCGTCACGATGGCGCTGCGCCGGCTGGCCGCCGAGGGCCGCGTCGTCGAGGGCGAGTTCAGCGGCAACGGCAGCCAGTGGGCGGACGCCGAAGTGCTGCGGATCCTGCGGCGGCGCAGCCTGGCGCGGCTACGCCGCGAGGCCGAGCCGGTGCCGCCGAAGGTGCTCGGCCGGTTCCTGCCAGCGTGGCATGACATCGCCTCCGGCGGGCACCGCAGGCCAGGCCCGGACGCGGTGCTGGAGATCATCGAGCAGCTTGCCGGGGCCGCCATACCGGCCAGCGCGCTCGAGACGCTGGTACTGCCGTCCCGGCTGCCTGGCTACGCTCCGGGCATGCTGGATGAGCTGACCGCGGCGGGCGAGGTCGTCTGGACGGGAGCCGGCGGGTTGCCGGGCGGCGACGGCTGGCTCGTGTTCTCCCCCGCCGAGCAAGCGCCGCTGCTGCTGCCGGAGCCCGCCGAGATCACCATGACGCCCGCCCACGAGGCGATCCTGGACGCCCTCGACGGCGGCGGCGCGCTGTTCTTTCGCGCGATCGCCAGCGACTTGCCGGATACCGACGTCGCGGCGGCGATCTGGGACCTGGTGTGGGCGGGCCGCCTCACCAACGACACGCTCGCGCCGCTGCGGGTCACGCTCGGCGCGTCCGGCACCCGCCGCGCCGCGCCCCGGCGGCCTCCGGTCGGCCGGCCGCGGCTCTTCCCCGGCCTGGCCAGCCCGGGCGCCGGCGTTTCTGCCGGGAGGTCGGTCGGGGCTGGTTGGTCGGGGAGACATCGGCCCGCGATGCCGACCCGCACCGGTCCGCCGACCGTCAGCGGGCGCTGGTCGCTGCTGGCCACCGAACCGGTCGACCCGACAGTGGCCGCGCACGCGCGGGCGCTCGCGCTACTTGAACGGCACGGTGTGCTCACCCGTGGCGCGGTCGCCGCCGAGCGCGTACCGGGCGGATTCGGCGGCGTCTATCCGGTGCTGCGCGCGATGGAAGAGACCGGTCAGTGCCGCCGTGGTTACTTCGTCGAAGGACTGGGCGGTGCCCAGTTCGCGCTGGCCGGAGCCGTGGACCGGATGCGCGGGCTGACGTCCGAGCTCCGCTTCCCCAACCAACCTGCCCCGACCGACCTCCCGGCGTCGCAACGAGCGCTGGTACTTCCGGCCGCGGACCCGGCGCAGCCTTATGGGGCCGCGCTACCGTGGCCGGCTTCCGAGGTGACACACCGGCCGGGCCGGAAAGCCGGCGCTCTCGTCGTTATGGTCGATGGAGAGCTTGTGCTCTACGTGGAGCGCGGCGGGAGAACGTTGCTCTCCTGGTCAGCCGACCCCGCGTTGCTCGAGCCCGCGGCCGCCGCGCTGGCCGCCGCGGTGCGCCAGGGGGCACTCGGCCGGGTGACCGTGGAACGGGCCGACGGCGCGGGGGTGCATGACTCGCCGCTGGCCGCGGCGCTGGAGGCGGCCGGCTTCCGGGCTACCCCGCGCGGCCTGCGACTGCGCGGATAGCATCGCACCCGTGGACCGGTCGAGGCTGGAATCCCTCAGCGATGGGGTTTTCGCGGTCGCCATCACGCTGCTCGCGCTGGATCTGGCCGTGCCGGGGCCGGGGCACGGCTCGCTGCTGGGGCAGTTGGGCCACCGCTGGCCATCCTTCGTGGCCTACGTGATCAGCTTCTTCACGATCGGCGTGATCTGGGTCAATCACCACGCCATCGTGCGGAACATCGCGGTCGTCGACCGCACGCTCATGTACCTGAACCTGGGCCTGCTGCTGTTCGTGGTCGCCATCCCGTTCGCGACCTCGACCATGGCCGCCTACCTCACGGCCGGCGGACGCGACGCCCAGGTGGCGATGGCACTGTACGCGCTCATCTTCGAGGCGATGGGGCTCGGCTTCACCGGCATACTCGAATGGACGTTCCGGCACCGCGACCGGCTACGCGAGCCGCCGCCCGCCGACCGGAAGTGGGCCATCCGCCGCCGGTTCTACGCCGGCCAGGCGATGTACGTGGCCGCCATCGGCATCTCGTTCGTCTCTCCCCCGGTGGCGCTGGCGATGACGGCGCTCACCGCCGTCTACTACATGACCCCCGCACCGCACGATTACGGGCTGAAACGACCCGTATGATCTTCCAGTGTGTCACTGGGGGGCTGTCCGGGCAGTAACCATGGAGGGCAGGGCGCCCGCAAGCAAATCGTGATCTTATCATTACCGAAAGTAACACGGATTCGATGTCGGTATTGGCACTTAAAAACGCTATATAACCTGGCATGCTGGGTGCCCTATTCGACACGGAAATCTGGGTATGCGCAACGACACAGCTGTGGTTCCCGGACGGCCGGAAACGCCGGGACCCGAGTCCGAGGTCCCGGCGACGACTTCCGGCAAGTGGTACAGCGGCCGCCGGGCCTGGGTAGCCGGTTTCGCGATCGCGACCGTGCTGCTCTATGCGGCGTTCGTACGGTTGTCCTGGACATACGAGGTCAACTCGGATGGCGCCAACATCGACCTGATGGCCTGGGACATGCTGCACGGCAACTTCCTGCTGCATGGCTGGGACGCCTTCGATGTGCCTTATCTCACTACCGAGATCCCGCAGTACGCGATGCTGGAGGCGATCTTCGGGCTGACCCCGGTGGTCACCCACATCGCCGCGGCGATGACCTACACCCTGTCCGTGCTGCTGGCCATGATCCTGGCCAAGGGCAGCAGCACCGGCCGCGGCGCGCTCATCCGGGTGCTGGTGGCGGGCGGGATCATGCTGGCCCCGCAGTACAACTGGGGCGTCTTCATCCTGGTGCTGTCCGTCGGGCACATCGGGGCCTCGGTGCCGCTGCTGCTGATCCTGATCATCCTGGACCGGGCCAAGCCACGCTGGCAGATCGCCGTGCTCACCGGCCTGCTGCTCGCCTGGGCCACGATGGGCGACTCGCTGACCTATGTGCTCGGTTCGATACCGCTGGCCGTCGCCTGCGGGTACCGGGCGATCACGACCAAGGACAACCGGCGGTACCACATTCAGCTCGGAATCGCCGCGCTGGTATCGATCGGAGTGGCCAACGCCGCGCTCAAGGTGATCCACGCGCTCGGCGGCTTCAACCTGTACCCGGTGCAGTTCCAGTTCATGGGCCTGCATCAGCTCGTCTACCACCTCTCGCTGACCTGGCGGGCGCTGCTCGTCCTGTTCGGCGCGGACTACTACCACCACCAGCACGGGGTCTGGCTGGTGGCGGCCGGGCTGCACCTCGCCGGCCTGGCACTCGCGGGGGCCGCGGTCTGCTGGGGGATCTGGCGATATGTCCGGCGCCGGGCCAGCCTCACCGAACAGGTCATGACCGGTGGCGTCGTGCTCAACCTGCTGCTGTTCGCCACCAGCAACGTAGCCAAGATGGACGCGCACGAGATGGCGATCGTGCTGCCGTTCAGCGCCGTGCTGGCAGGCAGGGCCATCGCTAGCCTGGCCGCCTCGGACCGGGTCCGGCAGGCGCTCGGCCGGTCCGGCCGCCGGGTCGTCACGGTCGTCGGGGTGGCCGCGCTGGCGGGCTACCTGGCCTGCCTGATCGGCACTGACACCCTGCCGCCGGCGGGCCCCGGCCAGACTCAGCTCGCGTCGTTCCTCGAGGATCATCACCTGACGCACGGGATCGCTGGCTACTGGGAAGCCAGCATCGTCACGGTGGACACCCACAATCAGGTGCAGATACGCGCGATCGACGACTTCGAGAAGTTCCTGTGGGGTGCCAAGACCTCCTGGTACGAGGGCGACGCGAACTTCGTCGTGGAAGAAAAGGGCTACGACTTCAAGCAGCCGTCACAGGCCATCGCGCAGCTCACCGCCAAGTTCGGCATACCGCGCAAGACGTACGTATTCGGCGATTACGTGGTAATGGTCTACAACAAGAACCTGCTTGCTGAGGTGCACGGCAGCAAGTACTGATCACTCGTAGTGTTGGCCTGGTGACCATTCTGCGACCAGGCCTGCCCGAGGCCGCGACACCCCGTTCAAGGAAGCGGCTGACCGTCGCTAGCTGGGCGTTGCTCGCCGTGGCCGGGTTCGTGGTGTACCTAGAGCTCGCCCGCACCCGCGCGGTGGACTCCGACGGGGCGGCCAACGCGCTGCAGGCCTGGGACATGCTGCACGGGAACTTGCTGTTGCGCGGCTGGCGGGTGTCCGACGTCTCGTTCTACACCACCGAACTACCGCAGTACATGCTCATCGAGCTCGTCCGCGGCCTGAACTCGGGGGTTGTCCACATCGCCGCCGCCATGACCTACACGCTGGCCGTGCTCACCGCCGCGCTGGTCGCCAAGGGCACCGCAACCGGCCGCGAGGGCGTGCTGCGCGCGGTCACGGCGGCCGGGATCATGCTCGCCCCGCAGCTCGGCGACGGGACCAACACCCTGGTCTCATCACCGGACCACATCGGCACCGCCGTGCCGATCCTGCTCGCCTGGCTGATACTCGAGCGCGGCGGGCGCCGCTGGTATGTACCGGTCGCGGTCTCGCTGCTGCTCGGCTGGACCACCGTCGGCGACGTGCTGACGCTGTACGTGGGAGTGGCCCCCGTCGTTTTGATATGTGCTTACCGGGCGGTGCGCGGCGGGCCACGGTGGTTCGAGATCTCGCTGGGCGCGGGGACGCTCGCCTGCGGACTGGCGGCGGTCGGGGTGCTGCGGCTGATCCACGCGGCCGGCGGGTTCTACATGTTCTGGCCGCACTCGCAGCTCGCGCCGCTGCCGGAGATCCTCGGGCACAACCTGAAGGTCGTCGCCAATGGCCTGCTGCTGCTGGGCGGCGCGAGCTTCAGCGGGCTGTCCGGCCGCGCGAACTACGCGTTCGCGGCGCTGCACTTCGCGGGACTGGCGATCGCCGCCGGCGCGTTCCTGGTGACCGCCTGGCGCTGGTTCCGCTCGGACCTGGTGGACCAGATCATCGTCGTCGCGATCATCATGAACATCGCCGGCTACCTGCTCACCACCGACGCGGTCTCGGTGGGCACCACCCGGGAGATGAACCCGGTGCTCCCGCTCGCCGCCGCGCTCGCCGGCCGGCGTCTCGGCCCGGTTCTGCTTCATTGGTCAAAACGGCGAATTCTAGTCCCCGCGCTCAGCCTCGTCCTCGCTGGTTACGCGGCCGGCCTGGCGTACGAGGTCGCCGCGCCGCCCGCTCCCCCGATGCACGCCAACCTGGCCAACTGGCTCGTGCGACACCACCTGACCAGCGGGCTGAGCGGTTACTGGGCGTCCAGCGTGACCACGGTCACCACCGGCGCCGAGGTACGGATCGTGGTGGGCGACTCACACCGGGGCAGATTCGCCGCCGGGGGCCTGGAAACCAACGAGAACTGGTACAACCCGCACGACTACCGCGCGAACTTCGTGGTGCTGTACCCATCGGCCGGCGACTACGGCGGCTTCAACGAGCGCCGGCAGGCTCTCGCGTCGTTTGGCCGCCCGGTGCGGGTCTACCACGCCGTGCACTGCACGATCATGGTCTGGGACAAGAACCTGCTAGCCCAGCTGGCCCGACGGTTACCGACCGCAGCGATGGGCCATCCATGGGGTCGGTGGTCAGGTGCCTACCGAGGCGAGCAGGTCGGCGCGAGCGTGGTCGACGGCGGCCTGCAGGGCGCCGCACAGCACCGGCACCACCGGCACCTCGGTCGGTACGACTCGCGGGTGCGCCGGGCACATCCCGGTCACCTCGGCCCCGACCCGCTCGGCGAGTTGCGTCCCGCCCGCGAGCCCCACCTCCCCGCCGAGCACCACCAGCCCAGGATCGAGCACCGTGCACACCGAAGCGACGCCGAGCGCCACCCGGTGCGCCAGTTCGCCGAGGAACTCGTCGGCACGGGCAGCGGCGGCCCCCTCGGTGGCGGCCCCCCCGGTGGGGGCTCCCTCGGCGGCGGCGACCGCGGCGCGGACCGATTCACCCGCCGACGACGCGGCGAACCCGTACGCGCTGGCCAGCACGCGGACCGCTTCCGCGCCAGCCAGCCACTGCAACCCGCCGCTCGCCGGATTCCGGACATCAGCCGACACCGGTGCACCTGGCACCGGGAGGTAACCGATCTCGCCAGCCGCCCCCGCGGCACCCCGGTGCAGCTGCCCGCGCAACACGGTCGCCAATCCCAGGCCGACCCCGATCCAGACCAGCACGAAGTCATCCACGCCCGCGGCCGCACCGCTGGAATGCTCCGCCATCGCGGCGAGGTTCACGTCGTTCTCGATCACCACGGGACGGCGCAGCGCGCTGCGCAGTTCGGCGAGCACGCCCTCGTGCCAGGCCGGCAGGTTTATCGCGAACCTCGGGTCACCGGTCGACGGGTCCACGACCCCTGGCGTGCCGATCACGAACGAGCTCAGCGCGCTCACCGACACACCGGCCTTACGGCAGGCACGGTCCACCGCGCCGCTGATCAGCTCCACCGGGTCGGGCCCGTCTTCCGGGTTCTCCCTGACCTCGGCGATGACCCGGCCGGTTACATCGGCCACGGCCGTCGCCACCAGCCCGGACTCCACGTAAAGGGCGGCGACGTAGGCGCTGGAGGGCACGACCGAGTAGAGCGCCGCGTTCGGGCCGCGGCCACCCGCCACCTCACCAGAGACGTAGACCAGCCCGCGGTCCTCTAGCCTGGTCAGCATCTGCGCCACGGTCACCTTGGACACCCCGGTTGCCTCGGCGAGCTGGGCTCTGGTCAGCGGCTCGCCGGGCAGCAGCAACTCGAGCGCGGCGCGGTCGTTGAGCTCGCGCAGCAGGCTCGGCGTCCCGGGCCGCGCGCCGCGGGGCCGGGTGTCCCTCGGCGCGCTCACCGGGGCACGGCCGTCCGCCGCCAGCCCCGACCGGCCTCCCGTCGGTCCCGCAAACCCGCCCGCCTCCCCATCCCACTTCACTGTCATCCGCGTGCCTTTCCGTCAGTTCTCAGCATCCCCGCCGGGACGGGAAAATCTCAATCCTGCAACAGCCAGCCCCGGGCTCTATCTTATAGGAAAGTTTCCGATTAATTTTTCCGGTATCCCCTAGCAGGATAAAAAGGAGGACCAGCAGTGCGACCCAAGAGAACCGCCCTGGCCGCAGTCGCGGTCGCGGCGACGCTCGCCGCCGCCGCGGGCTGCGGCTCAGGCACGAGCTCCGCCGGCGGCAGCACATCCGCGTCGTCCGCCCCAAGCCAGCTCACCGTGTGGCGCATGGGCGCGTCGACTCCGTCCCAGGTCACCTGGATGAACGGCGTGATCACCCAGTTCCACAAGGATTATCCCGCATATAAGAACACGAAGGTCAAGACCGTCTACGTGCCGTGGACTAACCGCACTCAGGACTGGACCACGGCGCTGGCCAGCGGCAAGAACGCGCCGGACATCACCGAGCTCGGCAACACCGACACACCGACCGAAGCCTCGCTCGGCATGCTCGCCAACATCTCCAGCTACGTCGACTCGTGGAGCAACAAGTCGGACCTCGTCGCTGGCATGCTCGCCAACGACACCCAGAACGGCAATACCTACGCTGTTCCGTGGTTCGGCGGCGTCCGCGGCATCTGGTACCGCACCAACCAGTTCACGGCGGCGGGCATCACCTCGACGCCGACCACCTGGTCGGCGCTGGTCGCCGATGCCAAGCTGCTGCAGAAGAAGTACCCGGGCACCTACGGCCTTGGCGCGCCCAGCGACTACACCAACGCGATCGTGTCCTTCATCTGGGGCGCGGGCGGCCAGGTGGCCACCGAGTCGGGCGGCACCTGGAAGGCGGACCTGACCTCGGCGGCGTCTGAGGCGGGCATCAAGTTCTACGCCGACCTGTACCTCACCGACAGTGTCTCGCCGTCGAAGTACATCGGCGAGACCGAGCTTGGCAACGTCGGTGCGACATCGGGCGGGTCCAACGAGGACTTCGCACTCGGCAAGCTCGACATGTACATCGACGGCCCGTGGGCATCCGCCGAGTTCCCGACGAACGCGGTGGACAAGTCGGACTGGGCTTCGTTCCCCATCCCGAGCGAGAACGGTCCCGGCCCCGCGCCCGCGTTCGCTGGCGGCTCCGACCTGGGCGTCTGGGCGGCAAGCAAGTACAAGGCGGCGGACTGGGACCTGATCCAGGTGATGGACAGCGTGCCCAACTCCACCTCGTTCGCGAACGCGGAGGGATTCTTCCCGCCGTTCACCTCGCAGCTGACCGGCGGGACCTATTCCTCCAGCCAGCTCATGTCCGGATTCGCCAAGGCCGCGGCCGTCACCCAGATCTCCCCGCTGAACTCGAAGAACTGGTCCACCGCGGACGCGACCGACGCCATCATCCCGACCATGATGAAGGCGCTCATGCGCGGCGCGCCGTTCGCCTCGACAGTGGCGACGGCCAACACCGAGTTGCAGAACGTTCTCAACACAGGCAAGGAGAGCTAGCGTCGCTGCCATGCTGAGCACCGCTCCGGACACCACCAATTTGTCCTATAACGACGCTGGGCGCGTCCCCCGCGCCCGGCGCCGGGGGCTTCGGGGGTGGACGCCCTACCTGCTGCTGCTCCCGTCGGCGGTGGCCATCGGACTGTTGCTGGTCTGGCCGGCCATCCAGCTGGGACTGTTCTCCTTCCAGAATTACGGGCTGCCGCAGCTGTCCGGCGCCGCCGGCACGCAGTGGGTCGGGTGGTCCAACTTCACCCAGATACTCTCCGACCCGGAATTCTGGTCATCGTTGCGGATCAGCGTCGTCTTCGCGGCAGTCGTCGTGCCGCTGACGCTGACCACCGGGACACTGGTCGGCTTGCTGCTGAGCAAGCTCGGCAACCGGATGGCCGCGTTCGTATCGACGGCGGCACTGCTGGCGTGGGCAACGCCAGCGGTGTCCGCCTCGGTGATCTTCGTGTGGATCTTCAGCCCGGACGGCGGAGTGGTCGACTGGCTGCTCAGCCAGCTGCCCGGCTGGCTCGGCGGCGGCGCGCACTGGACCGGGTTCTCCTGGACCAACGCGCCGTTGCCGGCCTACACGCTGCTCACGCTACTGGTGATGTGGCAGGCCTTCCCGTTCATCGCGGTGTCGGTGCTGGCGGGCCTGCGCACCATCCCCGACGAACTGATCGACGCCGCCCGGGTGGACGGCGCCGGACCTTGGCGGGTGTTCTGGCGGGTGCGCTTCCCGCTGCTCAAGCCGGTGTTCCTCGTCCTGCTGCTGCTCTCGGTGATCTGGGACTTCGGCATCTTCACCCAGGCGTACCTGGTCACCGGTGAGCTTGGGAACCGCGACGAGTTCAACCTCGGTATCTACGCCTACGACCAGGCGTTCACGATGCCACCCGCCTACGGCGTGGCGAGCGCCCTGGGCCTGATCCTCACGGTGGTGCTGTTGATAATCACAGTCGGCTACGTCCGTTCCTCCATCCGCACCGGAGCCGTCGAATGACCACGCGACCACGCACCCGGCGCGCGGGGCTGAACGGCCTAGGGGTGCTAGTGGCCCTGGTGACGCTGTTTCCCATCTTCTGGATGGTGACGACAGCGTTCAAGCCGCAGAACGAGATCTTCTCGCTCACCCCGCAGCTCCTGCCGACCCACCCCACGTGGTCGAACTTCAGCTCGGTAATCAGCGGCAACGTGATCGGAATGCCTTACTGGGTGTTCCTGCGCAACAGCTTGCTCGTCACGGTCGTGTCGGTCGTGCTGTCGTCGTTCATCGCGCTGCTCGCCTCGGTGGCCGTCGCCCGGTTCCGGTTCAGGTTCCGGGCGACCTACCTGGTGCTGCTGCTGATCGTGCAGATGCTGCCGCAGCAGGCGCTGGTCATCGCGCTGTTCCTCGACTTCCGGCGGGTGAACCTGCTGGACAGCCTGGTCGGCCTGATCCTCACCTACACCGCGTTCTCGCTGCCGGTGACGATCTGGATGCTGCGCAACTTCGTGGCCACCGTGCCACGTGAGCTTGAGGAGGCGGCTGCGATCGACGGGGCCGGGCCGGTCCGGCGGTTCTTCCGGATCCTGCTGCCGCTGGTCGCGCCGGGCCTGGTGGCCACCAGCGTGTTCTCGTTCATCTTCGCGTGGAACGAGCTGGTGATCGCGCTGAGCTTCCTTGGTACCGACACAACGAAATACACCTTGCCGCTATACGTCACCTACTTCTTCGGCAAGGGAACGGCGGACTGGGGCGCGATCATGGCGGCTTCCACCATGTTCACGATCCCGGTGATGGTGTTCTTCCTGATCCTCCAGCGCCGTCTGCGTAGTGGCCTAGTAGCCGGAGCACTGAAGGGATGAGCGTGATAGATACCGCGCTGACGCGCCTCGCCGACGGCATTCTGATGCCGCCGTTCTACGGTCCAGCAGCCCCGCCCTGGGTACTCGACGCGCTGGCTGACGGGCTGGCCGGGGTGGTCCTGTTCGGCTCGAATGTCGCGGATGGCCCGCAGCCGCTGCGTGAGCTGACCGGGTCGATGCTGTCGGCCGCGCCGGACGCGCTGATCGCGATCGACGAAGAGGGCGGCGACGTCACCCGGCTGTGGTACGCCTCCGGCAGCCCGTACCCGGGCAACGCCGCGCTCGGGGCGGCCGATGACACCGAGATGACCCGCGAGGTCTACCGGTCCATAGGCGCCGATCTGGCGGGGCTCAGCATCAACCTGAACCTCGCGCCCTGCCTGGACGTGCTGGCGGAGCCGGAGAACCCGGTCATCGGGACGCGGGCTTTCGGCATGACGGCCGAACTGGTCGCGCGGCACGGGGTCGCCGCAGTGCTTGGACTGCAGTCGGCGGGTGTCGCCGCGTGCGTCAAGCACTTCCCTGGACACGGGTCGACGCTAGCCGACTCGCACGCCACGCTGGCCGTGGTGACCGACGGCTGGGCCGAACGCGACCTGCCGCCGTTCACCGCGGCGATCGAGGCGGGAACGGCGGCGGTCATGCCCGGCCACCTGCGGGTACCCGGGCTCACCGGGACGGCACCCGCGTCGCTGTCGCCGGAGGCGATCGCGCTGATCAGGTCGCTCGGCTTCGACGGCGTGGTGGTCTCCGACGCGCTGGAGATGCGGGCGGTCAGCGATGTCTACGGCGTAGCGGGGGCCGCCGTACTCGCGGTGGTCGCGGGCACCGACCTGCTGTGCCTCGGCCGGGACGTATCGGCCGATGGCTATCTCGCGACGCGGGAGGCGCTGGTGGCGGCGGTCCGTGACGGCACTATCCCGGCCGGACGGCTGGAAGAGGCCACCGCCCGGGTGGCCGCGCTCCGGCTTTCCCTCAGCTCGCGGGTCTTGCCGGCGGCCCCGCCGATGCACGAGCTCGGACTGGTCGCGGCCCGGCGGGCGCTGCGGCTGACCGGGGCCCGGCCGGCCCTCACCCAGCCGGTCGTGGTGGAGATCGAGCCGCTGGTGAACATCGCGGCCGGCAGCTTCCACTGGGGTCTGGCCGACTGGATCCCGGCCGACAGCCTGCGCCGGGTCTCCCCCGACGCCGACGCGTCGGCCGTCCTGAAGCCAGCCAGCGACCGCGACCTGGTGCTGCTCTACCGGGACGCGCACCGCTCCGCCGGCACCCGCGCGCTAGTCACCGCGGTGCTGGCCGAGCGCCCTGACGCGGTGCCAGTCGAGATGGGGCTCCCCTTCTGGCGCCCGCAGGCCGCGACGTTCATCGCCACCTACGGGGCTTCCCGGGCCAGCTCAGAGGCAACCGCCGAAATCCTTGGCCTAGCCTGACCCGCGCCGCCTGCGGCCCGTAGCGCCCGCCTACGGCCCGGCGCGGGGCACCCGCGCCGCCGCCGGGCACCAGGCGGCGGCGCACCCCCGGCGGCCGCGCTCCCCTCCCCGCGGCCGCCGGGGGCTCCCGGCCCCTCCCCCGAGCGGGCGGAGCCCCTCGGCGGAGGGGCCACATAAGGGGCATATCGCCAGGAAGAGTGGCTTCTACAGGGCTGTCGATGGCCCATCGCTGGTGCTGTCGCGCTAGCGATGGGACATCGATGGGCTCGGGCTCTCAGGGGTGCCGGCGCTCTCGGCCGAAGATGATCATCTGGGTCTATGTGCCCGTCGATGTCAGTTTGCCGGCCGGGAAGCTGCATAATGGCGACATGCGACTGTCAGCCCGCGCCGACTATGCGCTCCGTGCCGCCATTGAGCTGGCCGCTGCGCAAGACGGCCATGTGACCGCCGAGCAGCTCGCCACGGCCCAGAACATTCCTGGCAAGTTCCTCGAGACCATTCTGACCCAGCTCCGTCGAGCTGGCCTGGTGAGAAGCCAGCGGGGTCCAGACGGCGGCTTCTGGCTGGCACGCCCCGCGAAGGAAATCACGCTGGCGGACATCATCCGCGCCATCGACGGCCAGCTGGTGGGCGTCCGTGGTGAGCGTCCGGAGAACATCGAGTACCCGGGGGCCGCCGCGCCGCTGCAGCGGGTCTGGATCGCGCTACGGGCCAACGAGCGGGCCGTACTCGAGACCGTCACCCTGTCCGATGTCGTCAGCGGCGAGCTGCCCGACATGGTGCAGAGCCTCGTCGCCAACCCCAGCGCCTGGATCTAACTCAAAACGTCCGTAGAATCTGCTGCCGGAGCGCCAGATTCTACGGACGTTTGCGTGATCAGGGACTTAGCTCAGACCGGAACCATGTCGGTTACGTCACATACGTGACCGCTGTCGTCATCGCGGCCGGGCTGACGCTGCTCAAGGGCGGCGCGCTCAATCGCCGCCGCGGTCGCTGTCCGATCGAGGCCAGACGGCCGCTCAAGGGTCGCGGTGGCCACCCGGTCCAGCGTGGCACCACCGAGGCTAGCGCCCTCCAGAGCCGCGCCGTCGGTGCCGGCTGGCACCCGCAGGCCGGGCTCGCGCGGAGCGCCCAGTACCGGCTCGCTCTGCAGCTCGGCGAGCGCGAAGTTGTCGGAGACCTCGCGGAAAACCTGGGAGAGCGGGGTTTCGAGGGCCGCGCAGATCGCGGCAAGCAGTTCCGAGGACGCTTCCTTCTGGCCGCGCTCTACTTCCGACAGGTAACCAAGGGATACCCGTGCCGACGCCGAGACCTCGCGCAGGGTGCGACCCTGCCGCATGCGCAGCCGGCGCAGCACGTCACCTAGCAAGTGACGAAGCAGAACCATCGTCGCACTCCCTCCTGCGGGTCTCCTAGTGCCGGGTCCTTCCCGACCTACCCTACGTTGCGGGTGGCAATCCGTTGCCAGCGCCTGCCCACCCCTCCACCGTACCTTTCCTTACGGTACGTCCGCGAGACCTTGCCCCCGCGTGTTCGCTCCTGACGTAACGCTGTAATCATCAACTATCTTCCCGCAGCCTCGCGAGCAGGAGCCCCAGCGTACGCTCTACCGTTAGTCTACGGACCGTGTCCCGGTCTCCCGCCAGTGCGAGAGTGCTTACGACTGTCTCACCTTCTCCGCTGACGGAGATATGTACCGTTCCTGGCGGGTGCCCGTCGGCGGCGTCTGGTCCGGCCACCCCGGTGGTGGCCGCTCCCCAGGTCGCTCCGAGCCGGTCCCGCACGCCGGCCGCCATCTCGGCCGCCACCTGCCCGTACACCGGCCCGTGCGCCCGGAGTACCGCTGCGTCCACGCCGAGTAGCCGCACCTTCAGCTCGGTCGCGTAGGACACCACACCGCCGCGGAAGGCGGCCGACGAGCCAGGGATATCGGTCAGGGCCGCCGCGACGAGGCCCCCCGTCAGCGACTCCGCGACCGCCACCGTCTGGCCGGCCGCTTGCAAAGCCGCCAGGACGCCTACGGCGAGTTCCCGCGCCGTCTCCCCCGCGACACCGGCCATCAGGCTCCTTCAGGTAGCCGGGCTAGCCCGGTGCAAGCGGACCGCCCGGACGACATAGTCCGCTCCGGTCACGAGCGTCACCACGACCGCCAGCGCCATAGCGATGTCCCGCACGTAGCCGGGCGGGGCCAGCGAGGCCGGGAGCACGTACAAGCAGATGGCGATGATTTGCAGCACCGTCTTGAGCTTGCCGCCCTTGCTCGCCGCGATCACACCCGCCTTGATTACCCAGAATCGTAGCGCGGTCACTCCCAGCTCACGAAAGAGGATCAGCGCCGTCACCCACCAGCCGAGTTCGCCGAGAGCGGACAAGGTGATCAGCGCCGCTCCGGTGAGCGCCTTGTCGGCCAGCGGGTCCGCGAGCTTGCCGAAGTCGGTGACTAGTCCCCGGCTGCGGGCCAGTTGCCCGTCGAGCAGATCGGTGGCCGAGGCAACCACGAAGATGACCAGCGAGACCAGTCGCCACGAGTTGCCC
>JBEKHI010000179.1:0-15472 GCA_050012355.1 Streptosporangiaceae bacterium
GAGCCGCGCGATCGACGAGATCGGCGCCGGACTCGGCACCGTCACCGGAAACCTGCAGGTCGTCATCACCGCGCTGCTCGCCTGGTGGATACTCGGCGAACGGCCGCGCGCCTCGCTGCTGCTCGCGGCGCCGGCGTTGCTCGGCGGACTGGTCCTCGTCGGCGGGGTCGTCGGCTCGCACGCGTACGGCGCCGACCCGGGGCTCGGCGTGCTGCTCGGCACCGGAGTCGGGGTGCTGTACTCGATCTACATCCTGATGCTGCGGCAGGCGACGTCCGCCGATCGGTCGGCCGCGCTCCCGATCGCGGAGCCGCTGCTGCAGGCGACCATTGGCGGGACCGCCGGGTCGCTCGTGATCGGGCTCGCGCTGCATGACCTGTGGCTGGGACCGGTGTGGCCCGCGCTCGGCTGGCTGACCCTGCTCGCACTCACCTCGCAGGTGCTCGGCTGGCTGCTGATCACCTCATCGATGCCGCGGCTTCCGGCCTGGCTGATCGGCGTCCTGCTGATGATCCAGCCTGCTGGCTCGGTCGCGCTGGGCGCGGTGGTGCTCCGCCAGTACCCGTCGGGGTGGCAACTGGCCGGCGTCGCGCTGATGCTGATCGGGGTGCTGATCGCCGCGGCCGGCCGGGATCGCGGAGCGCCCGCCACTCCCCCGGCGGCGCCGGTCCCGGTCGGGCTCGCGGAACAGTAACGTCTCGCTGCCTCCGGGCCCATGGATGTCCCATCGCTGGTGCTATCACGCCAGTGATGGCCCGTCGATGGCGGCGCGACACTCGGGCTATAGCGGACGTTTAGGCATATACCACTCAGGCGCTCTAGAGAAAGCCCTATCGATTGTTCGGTAGCGTTGTTCCGGTAGCAAACTTTCCTGCAAAGCAGTATTTAGCTGGACATATAGCCACAACCTGACCAGCGCCACTAGGATGCCGCTAATACAACGCTGCGCGGCAGGGAGGCTCGCCATCTCATGGCGGCGTACACATGCACGTGCCTATGCACGTTTGATCAGGGACAGGCCAGCCGCCGGGGGCTGACCGACCAGGAACTGGCGATCCGTCAGGCATCTCTCACCCGCGCCGCCGCCATTCGAGTTACCCGGTAGTAGGAGAGGCTAACATCGTGGGGGCCCAGCGCGCAGGCACGCCAGTGCTGTCCGGGGCAGTGCCCCCGATCGCCGACCCGTACCACCAGAGGCCAGAAACCGGCGCCGGACTGACGGACGGACTTCGTCCCGGCGAGACAATAGTGCTGACCAGCGGAGACCGGCCGTCGGTCCCCGATCCGCTCACCGGCGCGGGCAGCGCGCCATCCGCCGCGTTCACCGCGGGCGGCACCGGCAAGACCCAGCTCGCGGTCGCGTTCGCGCACGCCGTGTGGAACGCGCGCGCGGTCGACCTGCTCGTCTGGGTGCCCGCCAGCAGCCGGGAGGCGATACTCCTCGGTTACGCGCAAGCAGCGGGCGAAGTGGACGCCGACATACCCGGTGAGTCGGCCGACGCCGCCGCGACCCGTTTCCTGTCCTGGCTCAACCGCACCCGCAGGCGGTGGGTCGTCATCCTCGATGACCTGCACGACGTCGACGACCTCGACGATCTATGGCCGCAGGGCACGACCGGGCAGACCGTCGTCACCACCAGGCTGCCCGACACCCAGCTGCGCGGGCCGGACCGCAAGGTCGTGCAGGTCGACTGCTACAGCCGGCGGGAAGCGCTCGCCTACCTGAACGGCCGGCTCACCGCCTATCCGGACCAGCGGCTCGAGGCGCTCGACCTCGCCGAGGAACTGGGGCGGCATCCGCTCGCACTCGGGCTGGCGGCGGCGTACATCACCGACCGGAACGAGACCTGCCGCGACTACCGTGCCCGCTACGCCGAGCGGTACCAGCACGTCGCCGGGGGCGCGACGCCGGAATGCCCGGCCAACGTGCTCACCTCATGGTCGCTGGCGGTCGAGCGCGCGCACGAGCTCAACCCGTCCGGGCTGGCCTGGCCCGCGCTCGCGCTATCGGCGATGCTGGACCCGGTCGGCATCCCGGCCGCGGTGCTCACCTCTCCTTCCGCGTGCGGTTACATCACCGGCCGTCCGTCCACGGCGGGAGCGGCGGACCAGGAAGTGGTGCGCGCCGCGTTCGGGAACCTGGCCAGACTCGGCCTGGTGAGCGTGGACACGATCAGCGCCGCCCGCACCGTGCGGATGCACTCCTGCGTCCGCGCCGCGGTACAGGGATACCTGCCGCCCGCCGATGTCGAGCAGGTGACGACGGCCGCCGCCGCGGCGCTGCTGGACACCTGGCCGGAGCAGATCTCCGACCTGGAGCTTGATCAGGCGATGCGGGACTGCGCCACCAGCTTGCAGGAGTTCGCTGACGAACTGCTCTGGAAGCCGGAGGCTCATCCGCTGCTGTTCCGGGCCGGCCAGTCGCTGGAGGGCGCGCTGCTGGCCAACTCGGCGATCACCTACTGGCAGGGGCTGTACACGACCGCCACCAAGCTGCTCGGTCCGTCGCACGCGCAAACCGTGCAGGCGCGCGACCGGCTCGCCACCGCCTACGAGTCCGCGGGCCGGATCGCGGACGCGATGTCGGTCTTCGAGAACGCGCTCGCCGACCGGGAGCGAAACCTCGGCGCCGAGCACCCGGATACGCTCGGCGCCCAGGTGAAGCTGGCGCACTCCTATCTGGCGGCCGGGCGTGACGACGAGGCGATCCGGCTGTACGAACGCACCCTCGCCGAGTCCGAACGGCTGCTCGGCGCCGCCCACAAGGAGACCCTCGCGGTGCGCGCCGCGCTGGCCAGCGCGTACCAGAGCACCCGGCGCCCCGACGAGGGCATCCGGCTCTACGAGCGCACCCTGACCGAGTCCGAACGGGCGCTCGGTCCCACCCACCGCGACACGCTCACGGCGCGGGCCAGCCTGGCGGCCGCCTACCAGGAGATCGGCCAGTTGCGGCAGGCGATCGCCGCCTACGAGCGCACCCTCACCGACCGGGAACGCGCGCAGGGACCCGACCACCCGGACACGCTGCTGGCGCGGGCCGCGCTGGCGAACGGCTACCGGCTGTCCGGCAAGATGAAGGACGCGATACCGAACTACGAGCGCATCCTCGCCGACCGGGAACGCATCCAGGGACCCGACCATCCCGACACGCTCACCGCGCGCGGCAACCTCGCCTTCGTTTACCGCACCGCGGGACGGCTCAAGGACTCGGTGCCGCTCTATGAGCAGACGCTGTATGGCCGGGAGCGCGTGCAGGGCCCCGACCACCGGGACACGCTCACCTCCCGCGGCAGCCTGGCGGCGGCCTATCAGCTCGCCCGGCGCTGGCCGGACGCGATCAAGCAGTACGAGCGCGCGGTCGGCGACTGCGAGCGGATGCTCGGCCCCGGCGACATCGAGACGCTCACCACGCGATGCAACCTGGCGACCGCCTACTACTCGGCGGGCAGGCTCGCCGATACGGTCACCGTGCTACGACGCTCGCTCGTCGATTGTGAGCGGTACCTCGGCCCGGACCACCCGATGACCGACACAGTGCGGGAGAATCTACGCGGCGCTACCCAGGAATAGCGCCACCCGTACAAAGAAAGGCATAACGCTCATGGCGCCCATCCCTGTTGACTATCTGATCGTCGGTGGCGGCTCGGCGGGCAGCGCGCTCGCTAACCGGCTGTCGGCCGATAGGACTACCCGGGTGCTGGTGCTCGAGGCGGGCCGGACCGACTCGCTATGGGATCCGTTCATCCACATGCCCGCCGCGCTCACCTTCCCGATCGGCAGCCGGTTCTACGACTGGCGGTACGAGAGCGAACCGGAGCCGCACCTGAACAACCGGCGCATCTATCACGCTCGCGGCAAGGTGCTCGGCGGCTCGAGCAGCATCAACGGGATGATCTTCCAGCGCGGTAACCCGCTGGACTACGAGCGCTGGGCAGCCGACCCTGGCATGCAGGACTGGGACTACGCGCACTGCCTGCCGTACTTCAAGAAGATGGAGACCTGCCTGGCCGCCCCCGGCACCCGGAGCGAGGAGTTCCGTGGCACGAGCGGCCCGCTGGTCCTCGAGCGCGGCCCGGCCACCAGCCCGCTGTTCCAGGCGTTCTTCGAGGCGGTCCAGCAGGCGGGTTACCAGCTCACCGACGACGTGAACGGGTACCGGCAGGAGGGGTTCGCGCCGTTTGACCGCAACATCCACCGCGGCCGCCGGCTGTCGGCCGCCCGCGCCTACCTGCACCCGGTGATGGACCGGCCCAACCTCAAGGTGATCACCCGCGCGTTCGTCACCAAGATCAGGTTTGACGGGACCAGGGCGAGCGGCGCCGAGTTCACCCACGACGGGCAACGCCGCACGGTGACGGCCGGCGAGGTGATTCTCTGCGGTGGCGCGATCAACTCACCGCAACTGCTGCAGCTCTCCGGGGTCGGCAACGCCGACGAGCTGAACAAGCTCGGCGTGACACCCGTCGCCGACCTCAAGGGCGTCGGCGAGAACCTGCAGGATCATCTCGAGGTCTACGTGCAGTACGGCTGCAAGCAGCCGGTGTCGGTGGCGCCGTACCTGAAGTGGCGCAACCGCCCGATGGTCGGCGCGAAATGGCTGCTCGGCCGGACCGGTCCCGGCGCTACCAACCACTTCGAGGGCGGCGGCTTCGCGCGGTCCAACGACGAGGTCGGCTACCCGAACCTGATGTTCCACTTCCTGCCGATCGCGGTCCGCTACGACGGCTCCGCGCCCGCCGAGGAGCACGGCTACCAGGTGCACATCGGGCCGATGTACTCGGACTCGCGCGGCACGGTAAAGCTCATGTCGGCGGACCCGCGGATCAAGCCCGCCCTGCGGTTCAACTACTTGTCCAGCCCGACCGACCGCCGCGAATGGACCGAGGCGATCGCCGTCGCCCGGGACATCCTCACCCAGCACGCCTTCGACGAGTTCAGCACCGGCGAGCTCTCCCCCGGGCCAACGGTGAAAACCGACGAGGAGGTGCTCGACTGGGTGCGCCGGGACGCGGAGACCGCGCTGCACCCGTCGTGCACCTGCAAGATGGGACCGGCCAGCGACCCGCTGGCGGTTACCGACCCGGCGACAATGCGGGTGCACGGGCTCGACAGGCTGCGGATCGTGGACGCCTCGGTGATGCCCTATGTCACCAACGGAAACATTTACGCCCCGGTCATGATGACCGCCGAAAAAGCCGCAGACCTGATCTTGGGCAACGCTCCGCTCGCCCCTGAACCACTGGAGTTCTACCGGCACCGCGGTGATGTGACCACGTCGTTATGGTCAATTTATCCAAACGGTAGCAGACCCACATAATGGAACCAATGGGTTGTTTATCCCCGAATGTCTGGACAGTTGCGCGGTCTGATCAGCATGATCGGTACTGCGCGCACTAAAGGAGCAGCATGACCACATCCGCCGTCGACGACCCGCTTCCCGAAGCGGTCGGACTGATCCAGGGGGCCACGCGCGCTGGCCTCCCGGTGCGCATCCTGGGCGGGCTCGGGGTCCGCGTATTGTGTCCGGCTTTCCCGCCGCGGTTGCGCGCGGGGCAGGACATGGACTTCGCCTGTGCCGGAAAACGCCGCAAGGACGTGGCGAGTTATCTGGAGCAGTCGGGCTGCCAGCCCGACAAGCGGTTCAACAACCTCAACGGCGACCGGCAGATGTATTTCACCGCCCCCTCCGGGCGGCCGATCGACGTGATGGTGGACCGGCTGCAGATGTGCCACACGCTCGACCTGCGCCCGTCGCTGAAGAACAGCGCGCTGACCTTGGACGCCGCCGACCTGCTGCTGTCGAAGCTGCAGATCGTGGAGCTGAACGCCAAGGACGCCCACGACATCGTGCACCTATTGTCGGGGGTCCCGATCGGGCCAGACGGGGGCATCGACCCGGCGCGGTTCGGCGAGGTGCTCGCGAGCGACTGGGGCTGGTGGCGCACGGTCACCGGCAGCCTGCGGAAGGTCCCGTCACTGATCGAGGCGGATCCCCGGCTGGTCCCGCCCGGAGCAAAATTCGACCCGGTCGCCGCCGCCGCTGGACTGCAGCGGGTCGCGGACGAGGTGCCCAAGTCCATGAAATGGCGGATGCGCGCGAACATCGGCGATCGCGTCAAATGGTATGAGCTCCCCGAAGAAGTCGACCACTGAACAGAACTTAACTTCGCGTCAAGGAAGCTGTCACCCGATGAAAATCTTCTTCGCCACCGACATCCACGGCTCTGAGATCTGCTGGCGTAAGTTCCTCAACGCCGCGGCTTTCTACAAGGCCGACATGGTGGTGCTTGGCGGTGATGTCACCGGCAAGGTGATGGTCCCGATCATCGCGCGCAACGGAGGCTGGGATCTGACCCTCCGCGGCGAGAAGATACACGTGGAGACGCGCCAGGAACTCGAAGGGGTCGAGAAGCGGATCAGAGACCGCGGCTCCTACCCCACCATCGTCACCCAAGATGAACTCGATTCGCTGAACGAGGCGGACGGATCCGTCGACCGCCGTTTCACGGTCGAGATGGTGAAATCGCTCGATCGCTGGCTCGACATGGCGGACGGTAAGCTACGCGGCGGCCAGATCCCGTGCATACTGAATGGCGGCAACGACGACATCTGGGAAATCGACTCGATCATCGAGTCGTCCCCCTGCGTGGCGTTCGCCGAGAGCAAGGTGCTGGATCTAGGCGGCTGGTACATGGCCTCGATGGGCTGGACCAACCCGACACCGTGGAACACATTCCGCGAGGCGCCCGAGGACGTGCTGGCGCAGAAGATCGACGGCATCGCGTCGCAGATTCCCGACCTGAGCCGGGCGATCTTCAACTTCCACGCGCCGCCTTACGGAACCGGCCTTGACGAGGCGCCCGCACTGGACGCGAATCTGCGGCCAACGCATGGTGGCGCGGTAATGAAGCCGGTTGGCTCGACCGCGGTGCGCGACTCGATCCAGCGCTATGAGCCCGTGCTGTCGGTGCACGGCCACATTCATGAGAGCAGGGGCATCGCCAAGATGGGGCGGACACTGGCGATGAACCCAGGGAGTTCCTACAGCGACGGAGTGCTACAGGGAGCGGTCATCGAGTTGAACGAGAAGAAGGGAAAAGTTGCGAAGTACATCCTCGTCAACGGCTAGCCCCCTGTGGTACAACTCGGACCTGTAGGCCAAATCGACGCGTAACTCCCTCACGTCCCGGCTTGCCGCAACCCCCACGTTAACAAACCGGACAAATAGCCCTTTATGGGCACAATGGTACAGGAGTGTCTGAAATGACTACGGGCGCTATCGGCGAAGAGAGTCCCACTCTCTTCCTCCGGAAGGCGACCGGCCTCGTACGCGGCTGGTCCGTACGAGATTCGATGATCTACGCGTGCCTGTCGACCAACGTCGTCACGCTTGGACTCGTCGAGTTTGCGTTCCAGGATTCGTTTCCCACCGGCAGTTTGCTCACTGCCATCCTGATCTCGGGCGTTTGGGTTTCCTTCCTAGTGATCGCATATGCCGGGCTGGTCGTCACGATCCCCAGGGCTGGCGGGGATTATGTGTGGCAGAGCCGCATTCTTGGCAGCGGCCTTGGTTTTGTTATGGCGGCGACGGGATGGTGGTTCATCCTGTGGCTGTGGGCACCGATCTACGGCGCCGTGCTCAGCGAGGAGTTCTTCCAGCCGCTGGCGCTGACCTTTAATAGCCCGAGTACCGCCACCTGGTTCGCCGGACACAACGGAACCTTCGTGGTCACGCTGATCACGATCGGGCTCGCCGGCCTGCTGGTCTCGCTCGGCATGTCCGGGTACGCCAAGGTGCAGAAGTGGTGCTTCTACGGCGGCCTGCTCGGCTTCGCGATCATCGCGATCATCATGCTGGTATCGAGCCGGGCGAGCTTCGCGTCGTCGTTCGACGCGCAGACGCTCAAGCTGTTCGGGATCAAGAACGGCTACGCGGGCACGCTGGCCGACGCGGCCAGCAAGAAGATCGGGTACACCCCGCCGGCCTTCGGCTTCGGTGGCTCGATCGGGCAGTCCATGCTGCTGGTCCCGATGCTGATGTTCTACCTGCTGTGGCCGAACTGGGGCACCACGCTCTACGGCGAGATCCGCGGCGCGAGCGACTTCAAGCGCGTTTTCGCGGGCATGTTCGCTGGCCTGTGGACCACCGTGCTGCTGTCGGTCGCTTTCCTCGCGCTGTTCGCGAAGACCTTCGGATTCAACTTCTACCAGGACGCGAACGCGCTATGGGTTGACAGCGCCACCGTCTCCACCGCGCACGCGCTGCCGGTCTTCCCGTACCCGGTGATGATGGCCGCCTGGCTGGTGCACAACTCCGTGCTCCAGGCGATCATCATCCTGCTCATGTCGCTGTGGTTCTTCGGCTGGGTGGGGACGCTGTTCCTGTCCTCGACCCGGGTCATCTTCGCCGCCGCCTTCGACCGGATCCTGCCGGACGGCGCGGCGCAGGTGTCGGAGAAGCGGCGGGTCCCGGTCTGGTCGCTGGTGCTGATGCTGCTCCCGGCGGTCGGTCTTGGCGCGCTGTATTCCTACAACTCCACCTTCCACACGTACACGCTGGACGCGACGCTGGTCATCGCGGTGACCTACCTGTTCAGCGCGATCGCGGTGGTCGTGCTGCCGTTCGTCAAGCCCGACCTGTGGAAGGCGTCCCCGGCCTCCCGGCTGAAGTTCATCGGCATCCCGATCGTGCCCGCCGCGGGCGTCATCACGATCGGCCTGCTCGGCTACAACCTGTACGAGTGGCTGTCGAACTCCACCTACGGCGTCAACGACAAGGACTCGCTGTACTACATGGGCGCCATGTACGTGCTGGCGCTGGTCATCTACATAGTGGCCCGCGTCGTCCGCAAGCGCCAGGGCATCGACCTCGGCCTAATCAACAAGGAAATCCCGGTCGAGTAGCCGGTCCTTTTTCTGGGCGGTGCGGCCTTACCCACACTCTTTGCTGGGTAGCGCCGCACCGCCCATTGTCATTCCTGGACGGTTCGGCGGAGGATGAAGATCATCCGCCAGGCTTCGGGGTCCTCGAGGGGGGCTCCCGCGAAATCCCCGTAGCGGGCGGCGATCTCGAAATCGCCGGCTAGGCGCACGGCGGCCGCTACCTCGGTCGCGGTCCAGAACCGGCTGGGTACCACGTCCGTTACGGTGCGTACCGTGCCATCGTGTTCTGTGACCGTGACGACTACGTGCTCCTTCGTGATCTGCGTCACCGGGTTGATCCGGTCCGACGGGCCGCCCCAGTGGACCGCTACCCGGACGCCGCCGGTCTCCGTTACCCAGTCGCTGCTGGTCCGCGGGCTCGGGGACAGCTGATCGGCTGGGTGGTTAAGCTCCAGCAGATACAGCCCGCCGGGCTCGATGTGCGCCGCCACCGTGGAAAGGTGCGCCACCAGGTCGTCGAGTGTCATCAGGTGGCAGACCGAGTTCAGCATCGTGATCGCCACGTCGAACCGCTGCGGGAGCGCGAACGACCGCATATCCCCCCGCACCACCTCGACCGGCAGCCCGGCCGCGACGGCCTTTGACCTGGCGTATTCGCACATCTTCGCGCTGAGGTCGAGCGTGGTCACCTCCAGGCCACGGCGGGCGAATTCGAGGGCGTGCTCGGCCGGACCGGCGGCCAGCTCAAGCAGCGTCCGGGCTCCAGCGGGCAGCAACGACGCGAACCAGCCTTGCAGCGCGTCCACCTCGGCGGACACGTCCCGGTAGGCGCAGGTCAGCTCGTACAGCTCAGGGGTGTCGTAAATACCGGTCACACCGGCCATCATGCCCGATAAAACTCCGCCGGCGAGAATTCAGCCCGCGACCCTAGCATCACCGGGAGGCACTGCGGCAGACTGGCCGCATGATGACCGAAGCCGAGGCGTTCCAGGCACTCACCCGGGAGAACCCCGCGGCCGCGGACGACGCGAAGGCGGCGCTGCGCTGGCTGACCGGGGACGAGGGCTTCGGCGCGATCTCGCTACTACGGCTGCAGGAGTTCCTCTGGTACGTGCTGCCCTCGCAATGGCCGGTGCCGTCCCAGGACCAGGTCGCCGTGGCCGGCGCGCTCGGCAGGCTGCTCGACCTGGCCGGGCTTGACCGGTACGCGCGGGTGTGCGCCTCGCCGGAGACGGCCAGGATCATCACGGCCTACAGCCGGACCCAGACCGACGGGATCGCCGCGTACACCCGGGCCATGGAGGAGGCGGACGCCGCACCGCCGGACACCGACCTGCTCGCCTGGGGAACGGTGATGGGCCCGGCCGAGCGCGCGGCCTACGACGCCTGCGCCGCCGCGCTGGAGCTGGCGATCGCCTCCGGCGAGGTAAAGCCGGGCGCCACCGGCTGGCGGACCAAACGCGTCCGGCTGGTGGACCGCTGGCTGACGCACACCGAGCCCGAACCGGGATCGGGTGACGACGGCGACACCTGGCTGTCGCGGATCAGCTCCGAGCGCATCGACGACTGGGTGCAGACCTCCCACGGGGAACGCGCCAGCCTGGCCAGGACGATCGTGCCCCGGCTGCTCGAGCCGCCGGGATCCAGCGAGCTGCCGACGCTGGACTGGCTGCTCGGCCTAGCGGCCCGCGGCATCCCGCTCACCTCGCGGCACTACATCTCCCCCGCGGTGGTCGACGAGGCCGTCGAGAAGTTCGGCTGGCAGGACCTCGCGCCCGGCCGTCGCAGGCAGGAACTCACGGTCATGCCGCTGCACACGCTCCGGGTGCTCGCCGCCCGCGAGATGGGCGCGATCAGGCGCAGCGGCAGCAACCTGGTGCTCACCCCGGCGGGCCGGGTGATGATCGCCGACCCGGCCGTGATGTGGCACATCGGCACGTCGGCGCTGATCGGGGCCGACGACGGCCCGCGCCCTGGCTTCGGGGTCGCGGCCAGGGAAGGCGCGCTGCTGCTGAGCCTGGTCACCGGGCCGCTGAGCTATGAGGAACTCACCGTCAACCTGACCCAGATGCTCGCCAGGGAAGGGTGGACCCGCCGCTGCGGGGACAGCCTCGCGGCGGCCGCCTGCGGCGAGATCCACGTACTCCGGCACCGGCTACGGGCACTGCACCTGCTCGGCAACGCGGACATATTCACCGCGCCGATCTCGCTGTCACCGACCGGCACCTACGCGGCACTGTCCGCGCTGCTGGCGCGGTCGCTGCGCCCTCGCCACCATGCTTCTGTCTCACGAGGAAAGTTTTAAAACCGGTAGCCGGTGTAGTTCTCCGCGAGCGTCGTGGCGGCGGCACGGGAGGACACCACGTACTCGAGCTGGGCGAGCTGAAGCTGCTCCTCGAACGGCCCGGCGGCCGGGTCGACGTGCAGCATCGACGTCATCCACCAAGAGAAATGCGTCGCCCGCCACACCCGGCGCAGGCAGCTATCCGAGTAGTCGTGCGCGAGTTCATGGTCCCCGCGGGTCAGCAGCGCGTCGAACGCGTCGGCCAGCAGTCCGACGTCGGCGAGGGCCATGTTCAGGCCCTTCGCCCCGGTCGGCGGGACAATGTGCGCCGCGTCCCCAGCCAGGAACAACCGCCCGTACCGCATCGGCGCCGCGACGAAGCTGCGCATCGGAGTGACGGCCTTGTCGAGAACCGGTCCCTCATGCAGCGTCCACCCGGGCACCGCCAGCCGGTTATGCAACTGCTCCCAGATCCGGTCATCCGGCCAGTCCGCGAGGTCGGTATCGACGGGGACCTGCAGGTATAGCCGGCTGGTGCGCAGCCCGCGCATGGTGTGCAGCGCGAAGCCGTCCGGGTGCCGGGAGTAGATCAGCTCGTCGGTGGACGGCGCGACGTCAGCCAGGATCGCCAGCCACGCGTACGGGTAGCCGCGCTCGTAGGTCGCCAGATCCGGCACCAGTCCACGGCAGATGCCGTGGAACCCATCACATCCGGCGATCACGTCGCACGTGACTTCCCGCTGTTCGCCGTCCTTTGTTTTGTAGGCCATAACGGCGTTTTCCCGGTCTACCTGGACATCTGATACCTCGAACTCCAGATTCGCTCCGGCAGCCGTTCTTGCTGTTATCAGATCCTTAACGATCTCGGTCTGCGCGTAGATCGTCACGGTCCGGCCGGCCAGTTCGCGGAAGTCGAGGTGATGCCGCTCCCCGCCGAACTGGAGGTAGATGCCGCCGTGCTCAAGGCCCTCGGCGTCTAGCCGCTTGCCCACCCCGGCGTCACGGAGCAGGTCGACGGTCCCGGCCTCCAGCAGGCCAGCTCGCTGCCGCGCCTCGCAGTACTCGCGGGACCGGGTCTCGACGACGACGGACTCGATGCCGCGCAGCGCCAGCAGGTGCGACAGCAGCAGACCAGCCGGGCCGGCGCCGACGATGCCGACCTGGGTTCTCATCTTCTGGCCTCCTAGAAGGGATACGGTGCGATGTCACCGCGCACGGTGACCCAGCGGGTCTCGGTGAACGCGTCGAGGTTCGCGTCGCCGCCGAACCGCGCGCCGGTGCCGGAGGCGAGGATCCCGCCGAACGGGATGTTCGCCTCGTCGTTCACGGTCTGGTCGTTGATGTGCACCAGGCCGGTGGGTATCTTGGCGGCCAGGTCGAGGCCGCGCATGACATCCCTGGTGAGGATGCCGAGGGAGAGCCCGTACTCGGTGTCGGCGGCGAGCTTCGCAGCTTCATCTGCCGTTTCGAACCTTATTACTGGTGCGATCGGGCCGAAGACCTCGTCCGCGTACGCGGGCATCCCGGTGGTCACGTCGGCGAGCACGGTCGGCCGGTAGAACAGGCCCTGGTACTCACCGCCGGCCGCCAGCTTGGCGCCGGCCTCGACGCTGCCGGTGACCAGGCCGTGGATCCGGTCGCGCTGTTTCGCGTCGATGATCGGGCCGAGCGCGACCTGCTCGGTGGCGGGGTCGCCGACCGGCAGGTGCCCGGCCGTCTCGGCCAGCTTGGCGACGTAGTCGTCGTAGATCGCCTCGTGGACGATGTGCCGGCCGGTCGTCATGCAGATCTGGCCCTGGTGCACGAACGATCCCCAGGCGCCGGCCGAGACGGCCCGGTCCAGGTCCACGTCGTCCAGGATGATCAGCGCCGAGTTGCCGCCGAGCTCGAGGTGGACGCGCTTGAGGTGTTTCGCGGCCAGCTCGCCGACCCGCCGTCCCGCCGCGGTGGAGCCGGTGAAGGAGACCAGCCTGATGCCTGGTTCGGTGACGACGGCCTCACCGGTGTCGGCCCCGCCGGGGAGCACGTGGAGCAGGCCCGCTGGAAGTCCAGCCTCCTCGAAGACCTGGGCGAGCGCGACGCCGCCGCTGATCGCGGTGCGCGGGTCGGGCTTGAGTATGACGGCGTTGCCGAGCGCGAGCGCGGGTGCGACCGAGCGCATCGCGAGTACCTGGGGGAAGTTGAACGGCGAGATGACACCGGTCACGCCGACCGGCACCCGCATGGACATCGACAGCCGGGGCGAATCGCTGGGCAGCAGCTGGCCATAGGCACGGGACGGCAGGGTGGCCGCCTCATATAGTTCGGACGTGACGAGGTGGGTCTCAAACTGGGCGACGCCGCCGATCTTGCCGGCCTCACGGATCAGCCACCACTCGATGTCGGCGGCATTGGCCTGCCAGATGTCACCGGCCTTGCGCAATATCGCGGCCCGCTCGCCGTGCGGCTTGGCCGCCCAGTCCCGCTGCGCCCGCGCGGCGCTCGCCGCGGCCCGCGCGACGTCGTCCGGTGTCGCGATGCCGATCCGCCCGAGCTCGGCGCCGGTGGCCGGTTCGGTGACGGGCGCATCGCCCCCGCTCCCCGCGATCCAGCCGTCGCTGTAGATCTTTCCGCGCCAGGCGGACTCGTCCATGAGCGCCATGACCTGCTCCCTATGCTCTGCCCCGGCAGGGGGTTCGTATAACGCACAATAGTTCATGAAGCGAACATTGCGCATGAGCTCTTGCTAAACGTCCGGGCGGTCTACCATGACACCAGCGCCGCACTGCACCCCTTCTAGGTGGCCAGGAGGCACCTTGAACGACCAGCCACTCGACCCGCCCGCCGAGGGTGACTACGTCCAGTCCCTTGAACGAGGGCTGGCCGTTATCCGTGCCTTCAACGCCGATCACCAGAAACTCTCGCTGAGCGAGGTCGCGGCGACCACCGGATTGTCTCGGGCGGCGGCTAGGCGGTTCCTGCACACCTTGGTCCGGCTGGGGTACATGCGCACCGACGGCAGCAAGTTCTCGCTGCGGCCCAAGATCCTTGAACTCGGCTACGCCTACCTGTCCAGCCTGACGCTGCCCGAGGTCGCGATGCCGCACTTGGAGGAGCTGGTCGCACAGGTTCACGAGTCCTCCTCGGTCTGCGAACTCGACGGCGAGGATGTCGTCTACATTGCCCGTGTCCCTACAAAGCGTATCATGACGGTCACGATTAGTGTAGGTACGAGATTCCCGGCATACGCGACATCTATGGGCAGGGTACTGCTCGCGGCGCAGCCTTTGTCATGGCTGGACTCTTACTTGTCGGCAGTGTCGCTCGACAGCCTTACCGACCACACCATCACCAATCCCATCGCGCTCCGCCAGGAGCTGACCAGGATCGCCGAGCAGGGCTGGGCACTGGTCGACCAGGAACTAGAGGAGGGCCTGCGCTCGCTGGCCGTCCCGGTCCGGGACGCCGACGGCAAGGTGATCGCGGCGGTGAACATCTCCACCCACGCCGGGCGGCGCACGCTGGACGCGATCGTCGAGGGCTTGCTCGACCCGCTGCGGGTCACCGCGGCCGCCATCGAGCGGGACCTGGCCAGCGCCCGCGGCCAAGCGGCCCGGGCGTTACATCCCGGTACCGACCTGTCAGACTGTCACCCATGCGCACCTTGGTCGCCAGCCATCCGCTGGTCACGCATAAGCTCACCAAGCTCCGCGACGAAAGGACCGACCGGGCCACGTTCCGCGCCCTGGCCGACGAACTGGTGACCTTGCTCGCCTACGAGGCGACCCGTTCCGTGCGCACAGTGCCGGTAAGCGTGCGGACCCCGGTCGCGACCGCCCAGGGCGTCAGGCTGGCCAATCCGGTACCGCTGATCGTCCCGGTCCTGCGGGCGGGCGCTGGCATGCTGGACGGAATGGTCCGGCTGCTCCCGATGGCGGCTGTCGGCTTCGTCGGCTTGGTCCGCGACGAAGAGTCCCTGGTCGCCTCGACCTACGCGGAGCGACTGCCCGCCGACCTGACCGGCCGGGACACCTTCGTCCTCGACCCGATGCTGGCCACCGGCGGGACCCTGCAGACCGTCATCTCCATGCTCGCCGCCCGCGGCGCCGCCTCAGTGACCGCGGTCTGCCTGCTGGCCGCCCCCGAGGGCCTGCGCCACCTAGAGGAATGCTTCCCCGACGACACTCCCCCGGTCACCGTAGTCACCGGAGCCCTAGACGAGCGCCTCAACGACAAGGGCTACATCATCCCCGGCCTAGGCGATGCCGGCGACCGCCTCTTCGGCGAAATCTAACCCCCCGCGGCACCCTGCCACCTTGTCCGGCC
>JBEKHI010000180.1:0-15462 GCA_050012355.1 Streptosporangiaceae bacterium
AGTGGTCCGACCCGCTGGGACTGGTACCCGGCGCGCTGCCGAGGGCGCCCGCGGGTTCCAACACCTCGCTGCTCGAAGCGGCGGCGCTGTCCGGCGTCGAGAGCCACGCCGTGCTGGTCAGCGGCGCCTGGCCCACCGCGCCGGGCGACGGCCAGCCCATCCCGACCGCGCTCCCCCAAACCGCCGCGGCGCTGCTGCACGTGACGACCGGAGACCTGCTGCGGCTGAAAGACCGGAACAACGGCAAGCTCGAAGCGTTCCGTATCAGCGGGCTGTTCGCACCTCGGACGCGCAGCGGTGACGCTTATTGGAACCTCAACACGATCTCCGCCTCAGGTTCGTCCACGACCGGCGGTTTCACTACCTACGGGCCACTGGTGGTGAGCTCGGCGGCGTACGCCTCCCGGCTAACGTACGCGTCGGGATCGTGGGTCGCGCAACCGGACATGGCAGCGCTCGGCAGCCGGGACATGGCCGCGCTCGCGGCCAACGTGTCCGCACTGTCGGGGTCGATATCGAACAACTCGCTGCTCGGCGGCCTGGACCTCACCACCAGCCTGCCCAGCGTGCTCAGCGGCACCGCCAGCGACCTGTCGGTGGCCAGGTCGCTGCTCGGAATCGGGGCGGTTCAGTTGCTGCTGCTGGCGGCCGCCGCGCTGATCGCCGTCGCCCGGCTGCTCGCCAGCCAGCGCGAGTCCGAGGTGGCGTTGCTCGGCGCGCGGGGAGCCACCCGCACGCAGCTCGCCCGGCTGACCGCGATCGAGATCGTTCCGCTGTGCGCGGCCGCGGCCGTCGCCGGAGGCATCGCCGGCATCTGGCTGGCTGACCTGCTCGCCAGCGCCGGAGCGCTGCGCGCCGCCAACCTTGGCATGCCGGGCATCGGCACCGCGACGCTTGGCGACGCGCTGACCGCGGCCGGCGGGACCGCGCTGGTCTGTGTGCTGCTGCTTCTGGTCCCGGTGTTTCGCGTGGTCATGCCGGGGACGGTGCGGACCAGCCGCGGGCGTCAGGCGGCGCTGGCGGGTGTCAGCCGGGCCGGCCTGGACATCGCATTGATCGCGCTCGCGGTGCTGGCTGGCTGGCAGCTCCGCCGGTACTCGGCGTCACCGGCCACCGGCACCGATCCCGTTCTGGTGCTGGCACCGGCGCTCGCGCTCGCCGGCGGAGCGGTGCTCATGCTGCGGCTGCTGCCGGCCGCCGCGAAGGCCGGAGAACGGCTCGCCGCCCGGGGACGCGGCCTGGTCGCGGCGCTGGCGAGCTGGCAGTTCGCCCGGCAGCCGGTCCGGCAAGGCGGCCCGGCCCTGCTCATCGTGCTGGCCGCGGCGAGCGGGACACTCGCGCTCAGCCAGCACGCAAGCTGGTCCCGCTCGGCGGTCGATCAGGCGGCGTTCACCGCAGGCTCGGACCTGCGCGCGGACTCCCTCACCCAGCCGTCCCCCGCGCAGGCCGCCGGTGTCACCAGGGCGACCGGCGTCACGCACGCGATGGCGGTGTCGGTGCTGTCCACCAGCGGTGTCCTGGCGATCAACGCGACGCAAGCGCCGGCGGTGGTGCTGACCCGCCCGGACGAGATCGCCAACGGGGTGTTCGGCAAGATCACGCCGACAAGCGTCCCGGGGATCACGCTGTCCGGTCCGCAGCTCACGCTGGCCGCGACGCTCACCGGGAACCTCGCCCCGGTCGACCTCGCCGTGACCGTCATGGACTCGCAAGGCAACGCTTACCAGTTCGGAGCGGGCACCCTCGCGGCGGACGGGCGCACTCACCAGATCACGGTGCCAACGGACATGAGCGACGCCAAGCTGATCGCCATCTCCGCCACCTACACGCTCCCGGTCACGAGCCAGCCTAAAGCGCAGCTGGTGGTGACGGCCGACGGCGGCACGCTTGGCTCCTGGTCGGCGGTCGTGAGTTCGCCCGAGCTAGCCAGCCTCGTCCAGACGCAGAGCCAGGTCACGGCGCACGGCGAACCAACCACCGTCACGTTCGGCCACGGCAAGCTGGTTTTCGACGCCGGGTACGGCGAGGGAGTCACCCCGACCTTCGGTTCCCTCACCGGGCCTACCTACCAGACCATCCAGGGCCAGATCCAGCTGACCGCGGCGAGACCGGATACGCTCGCGGCCATCCCGGCGATCGCCACGACCAGCTACCTGCACGCGAACTCGCTGCACATCGGTTCCACTCAGGAGGTCACGGTCAACGGCATCCAGGTGCCGGTCGAGATCGTCGCCACCGCCGCCGAGTTCCCGACGGTCAGCGCTTCGGGCGGCGCGCTCATCGTGGACCTGCCCGCGCTGCAGGAGTACCTGGCCACCCAGGCGGGCACGCCGGTACCGGTCACCGAGTGGTGGCTGGCCACCCGAGACGACGCGGCGGCCGCGTCGGCGGTCGCCGCCGCGCTGCCCGCCGGGACCGTGATCACCTCGCGGACCGCGCTGGCCGACGCGATCACCCAGGACCCGGTATCGCTCGCGCCGCAGCAGGCGCTGCTGGCGACCGCCGCGACCGCCGCGCTGCTGGCCATCGCCGGGTTCGCCGTCTCGATCGCGGCCAGCATCAGGCAGCGGCGCGCGGAGAGCGCGCTGCTCGCGGCGCTGGGGGTCGGCCCGCGGACGACGGCGTGGCAGCTCTGCCTGGAAAAACTCATGCTGAGCCTGCCGTCCGCCGTGCTCGGTCTCGTGCTCGGCGCGGTACTCGCCCGGCTGCTGGTGCCCGCGGTGACCCTCACCACCACCGCCACCACGCCGGTGCCGCCGCCGATCACGATGCTGAATCTGGCCGACTCGGTGCCGCTCGCCCTGGTGATCGCCATCGCGCCGACCCTGGTCGCCGCGGCCGCCTTGCTGCGACGCCCGGATCCGGCCACCGAACTTCGCGCCGCGGAGGCGGGAACGTGATCCGCGCCGCGTTCGCCGTGCTGGTCGGAGCCTGCGCGTTCCTCGCGATCGCCGGACCGCGCGCCGATCTCGCCGCCCGGTCGCAGGCGTTGCACCAGACGCTGGCGGCGCAGCCCGCCGTTAACACAGCGATCAGCGGCCAGGCGGGCTGGAGCCAGTTCCTCAGCGGACTGAGCAACCCGACCACCGGGCAGTACACCAGCAGCCTGACCGCCGCCCAGTTCAAGGAGTCCACCGCGCAGCTCCGCGGCGATCTGGTGGCCGACGGATTGCCCGTCGCTCCGCTGTCGCAAGCCTGGGCAGGCCTGACGACCAAGCTCACCGGCATCGCCTCCCCGGTGCCCGCCAAGGCGACGCCGTCCGGTGCCAATGTCCCGCCCAGGGTGGAGGTCGCCTATCGCACCGGCCTGCCGAGCTTCACCAGGCTGGTCAGCGGCTCCTACCCCGGCACCTCCAGCAGCACGCTCCTCCAGGTCGTGGCCACTCAGCAGACCGCCGCGCTACTCGGCCTGCGTTCTGGCTCGGAGCTGTCGGTGGACACGGTGTCCGGCAGCGCCTCGGTGCTGGTCACCGGCATCGTCCAGCCGGTCGGACAGAACCTTACTTTCTGGACCGCCGATTCCATGGTCGGCGAGCCGGCGCTCGTCACCACCACCACGAAAAGCTGGTGGGACACCGGGATGCTCACCAACGACGCCGAGGCGCTGCCGCTTCAGGCGACGCTAGGCTCCCAGTCACCGCAGCTGAGCTGGTCATTTCCGCTGGATCTGAGCAACATCGGCGCCCAGCAGGTGCCCGGCCTCGCCAGTGCGCTGGGCACCGCGACCGCGCAGGCGCCCAGCCTGCGTTCCGAGCTCGCCCGCGCCACGCAGGCGATCTCGCTCACCGAGAACCTCACGGGAGCACTGACGGACTACCTGGCGACCGAGACGGCCACCGAGAACCTGTCCTGGCTGCTGTTCGTCAGCCTGACCGTCGCCGCCGCGACGGTGCTGCTGCTCGCCGCCCGGCTGCTGGCCGCGCGCCGCCGGGACGAACTCACCGTGTTGCGCGCCCGGGGCGCGTCCCGGTGGCAGGTCGGGTGGATCGCGGTGCGCGGTGTCGCGTTCGGCTGCGTGCCCGCGGCGGTGGCCGGAGCGGCGATCGGCGTCGCGGTCACCAGCGGGGCCGGGCAGACCCCGAGTTCCGGATGGATTCTGGCGGGCATCGTGCTGCTCGTCGCCCTCGTGACCCCGGCCGTCGCGGCGATCTTGCTGACCCGGCGGGTGGTGACTCGTCGCGGTCGCGTCCGCCGGATCGTCGCCGAGGTCACGCTGACATTGGCCGCCGTCGCCGGGCTGATCGTCTACCGGCGCGGTCCCGCCGACGTCAGCGGCGTCAACCCGCTGGCGAGCGCCGCCCCGGTGCTGGTCGCGATCCCGGTGATCGTTATCGTGACCTGGCTGACCCCGCTAGCCGTCCGGGTTGCCAGGAGGCTTACCAGCCGTCGGGCCGGCGCTCCCCTGCTGATCGCGCTCGCCCGGGCGGCCCGGCCCGCTACGCTCACCGCGTTCGCGGTGGTGCTCGCGCTGACCGTGTCCGCCTTCGGCGGCATGGTCCGCGACGCGATCACCAGGGGCGAGGTCGCCTCGTCGTGGCAGACCACCGGTGCTGACGACGCGATCGTCGCCCAGCAGTCGGCCTGGTTCACTCCGTCGGCCCGCGCCGCCATCACCGCGCTGCCTGGCGTCCAGCACGAGGCGGCGGTGTGGACGACGAGCTGGGTGCTGCCGGGCAACGAGGATGCCACGGTCGTGGCGGTGGACCCGGCGTCGTACGCGGCGTTCACCGCTAGCTCGCCCGGCTGGCCGCCGATCAGCGCGGCCAAGCTCACCGCGGCGGGCGGCGCCATCGTTTCGCCGCAGGTTTCGTCCGATCTCGCCGGTGACTCCGGAACGCTGCAGAACAGCATCGGGCTGCCCAGCCTGACCATCCACGTCGCGGGCACGGTAGCGCAGACACCGGCGCTGCCAGGCAACGCCGCGTTCATCATCGTGAACCTCGCCGCACTCAGGGATCCCGCCGCCGTCCAGCCAAATATCTTGCTACTTAACGGCGGTGGGATTGATCCGCTGGTCCTGCGATCTCTGGTCGCGAGCAGAGTGCCCGGGGCGACTGTCACCGCCCGCGGCGACGTCTTGAGCGGGCTGGCCGACGCGCCGCTCCAGCACGGCGCGGATGTCATGTTCCTGCTGGCCGTCATCGCGGCGGCGCTGCTCGCCATAGCGGCACTTGGCTGCGAACTGGCGTATGGCGCCGCTGATCGGGAGTACACGCTGGCCAGGCTCGCGGCGATGGGGCTCACCGCCCGGCAGCGGATCGCGTTGATCGGCGGGGAGCTGGCGCCAGGCTTGCTGGCGGCCGCGGTCGCCGCCGGGGTGACCACGGTCGCGCTGCCCCGGATTCTCGCCCCCGCGCTCAACCTTTCGGTGTTCACCGGATCCAGCGCGTCGGTGACGGTGACGCCGGATGCCACCTCGTACATCGTGCCGCTCGCGGCGCTCGTGCTGCTCGCCGCCGCGGCTACCGCCGCCGGGGCCCGGCAGCGGGATATCGGCCCGCGGTTGCGGACGGGAGGGTGAGTTCCATGACAACCGGTTACGGGGACGGCGCGGTCATCGTGTGCGACCGGCTGGTGCGGATCTATCAGGCCGAGGGCATCGAGGTCCAGGCGCTCCAGGGCCTCGACCTGGTCATTCGGCCAGGCGAGCTGACCGCCCTGGTCGGGGCGTCGGGCAGCGGCAAGTCGACGCTGATGAACATCCTCGCCGGGCTGGACGCGCCGACCGCCGGCCTGGTCCGCGTCGCCGGGAACGACCTCGGCTCGATGAACGCGCGGGCCCGGCTCGGTTACCGGCGGCGGGTGGTCGGGTTCATCTGGCAGCAGACCTCGCGCAACCTGCTCCCGTACTTGTCCGCGGCCCAGAACGTAGCGTTGCCGATGCGGCTGGCCGGCGTGCGGTCCCGGGCCCGGCGGCGGCGCGCTGAGGAACTGCTCGAGACGCTCGAAGTGGCGCACTGCGCGGCGCGGCGGCCCGATCAGATGTCCGGCGGCGAGCAGCAGCGCACCTCGATCGCGGTGGCCCTGGCGAACCAGCCGGAGGTGGTGCTGGCTGACGAGCCGACCGGTGAGCTGGATAGCGAGACGGCGGCCTCGGTCTTCGACGCGTTGCGAACGGCCAATGCCGAGCTCGGGGTGACCGTGCTGGTCGTCACGCACGACCCCTCGGTGTCCGGGATGGTGCGCCGGGTGGTGCGGATACGGGACGGCCGCACCGCCACCGAGACGCTGCGCGAGTCCGACGAGCACCCGGGAGTGGAGTACGCGGTGCTCGACCGGGCTGGTCGGCTGCAGCTTCCGGTGGAGATGACCGACGCGCTCGGCATGCGGGACCGGGTGCGGCTTCAGGCCGAGCCGGATCACATCGGTGTCTGGCCGGACACTCTGCCGCCTCAAGATGGCCGGGGTGAGCAATGACCGACATGGTGCGGGCGAAGGACATCGTCCGGACGTACGGCAGCGGTCCGGCCGCCGCCCGCGCGCTGCGCGGCGTGTCCTTCACCATCCAGGCCGGCACGCTCGTCGCGCTGCGCGGCCGCTCGGGATCGGGCAAGACCACGCTGCTGAACGTCGTGGGCGGACTCGACACCCCAGACTCCGGCTCGGTGGTGGTGAACGAGCGGGAAGTGACCGGTATGTCGCCACGCGAGCTGCTGTCACTGCGGCAGTCCGCGGTGGCCTACATCTTCCAGGCGTTCGGCCTGATCCCGGTGCTATCGGCGGCGGAGAACGTGGGCGTCCCGCTGCGGATCCAGCGAATCTCCCCCGCGCAGCGCGAGGAACGCGTCCGGCTGATGCTGGATCTGGTGGGGCTGTCGGAGCACACCAGGCAGCGGCCGGGCGAGCTGTCCGGCGGCCAGCAGCAGCGGGTCGCGATCGCCCGCGCCCTCGCCGTACGCCCCGCCCTGCTGCTCGCCGACGAGCCGACCGCGCAACTCGACTCGGAGACCGGCAAGCAGATCATGCGGCTGCTGCGTTCGGTGGTCCGCTCCGAAGGGGTCACCGCGCTGGTGGCGACGCACGACCCGGCGCTAATAGACATCGCCGACGAGGTGCTCGAACTCGAGGACGGCATGATCCGCGCGTAGCCGGTTCTAGCCCCGTTGGGCCCTTCCCTTCCCCCGCTCCGCCGGCCGACGCCACTGTGATGCCGTCGCGAGGAACGCCGCCCGGTGCCCGGTATGCGGTAGATGTCACGGGAACCAGGGCTGGTCTGCAGCTCGCGCTTAAGGGACTATCTGCGCTTCGTCGCATCCTTGAGGTTGTCATGCGCTACGGCGAGGGAGGGGTCGAGTCGGATCGCCTCCCGGAACGCGGCCTCGGCTTCGGCATGCCGGTGCAAGTTCATCATGAGCAGGCCAAAATTGTTTCGTGCCGCAGCCGAGCCCGGGTCCAGGCGGATCGCCTCCCGGTACGCGGCCTCGGCCTCCTGATACCGCTTCGCCTGCCGCATCACATCACCAAGGTACCCGTGCGCTGACGCGGAATCCGGATCCAACCGGATCGCCTCCCGGTACGCGACCTCAGCCTCCGCATACCGCTTCGCATTCTTGAAGACGAACCCGAGGATGCTGTGCACTACGGCAAGGCTGGGGTCGAGGCGGATCGCCTCCCGGAGCGCAGCCTCGGCCTCCAGGTTCCGGCCAGCGATGAGCATGAGCCGACCGAGGTTGCCATGCGCTGCGGCGAAACCCGGGTCGAGGCGGATCGCCTCCCGGTAGGACGCTTCGGCTTCTGCCCGGCGGTCTACCTCGGTCAGGAGGGTACCCAAGCCCAAGTGCGCCGACGCGAAGCCAGGCTGGAGGCGCATAGCCTCCAGAATTTCGGCCTCGGCCTCCGGGTACTGCTTCTTCCGGGCCAGGCACCCGGCCAGCGCGACATGTGCGAATGCAAGCGCAGGGGCCAGCCGGATCGCCTCCCGAATGAAGGCCTCGGCTTCCGGGTACTGCTTCTGCAGGCTCAGCAGCTGGCCGCGGCTGCAGTGCGCCTGGGCATAAGCCGGGTCGAGGCGGATCGCTTCCTGCAGCGCTGCCTCGGCCGCGGGGTACCGTCCCCTCGCTACCAAGGCGCCGCCGAGGGCTAGACGGCCAGGTGCGTAAGCCGGGTCGAGGCGGATCGCCTCCCAGGCAGCGGCCTCGGCTTCCTCATGCCGGTTGAGCCCGCGCAAGACCTTGCTCAGGCCCTCGTGCGCGGGGGCATGCGCCGCGTCCAGCCGGATCGCCTCCTGGCAGGCGCTCAGAGCCTGCGCGTACCGCCCGAGCCCGCACAGGGCCCGCCCCAGCCCCGCGTGAGCGCGAGCCAGCCCGGGAGCAAGAGCCAGCGCCGCCCGGTGTGCGGTCTCAGCGTCCGCGTACCGGCCCTGCCTGATCAGGTTGTCGCCCTGCGCGGCGTGCGCCGCGGCCTCCCCAGGCGGCAGCTGACCCGCTGCTGCGGCCGTCTCCGCAGCAGGGGCCTGGTGTAGGACGGGCATGTCCTGGCTAAGGTCAAAGAGCCGGGTGTCGTCGGCCCGGAGGTAGAGGACGGGGGTCGCCCATTCGACGGGGCTGACCGTGCGTATCGCCTTCCGCGCCGCGGCGACCGCGGCGTCCACGCCCTGCCCGACGGCCAGCGCGCCATACAGTGCCGGGGCGAATTCGATGGCGGCGGCGTCGCTAACCGCGAACTGCATCGCCACGACGGCGGGGATGCCCCGGCGGACCAGCGTGTCCGCGACGCCGGCGAACGGGTCGGCCGGGTCAGTCCGGCCCGCCTCGCAAGCGTTGAGGACTGCCAGCCTCATGCTCTTGTGGTCCCGCAGCTGCACCCCCAGGTCCTCGGCGGTTACCGGCAGGCCCTGTCCCTCCCTGTCAGTGAACAGCAGCGTCCCGCCGCGGCTCTGGTCGAATGCGCCGTGGCCCATGTAATGCAGCACGTGGAACTCCTCGCGCGAAAGAGCGCGGTGCAGTTCTCTCAGGGTCGGGGCACTCAGCTCGGTAACCGCGAGCAGCCCCTCGCCGACGAGGTCGCCGAGTGCTGCCGAGACCTGTGCCCATTCCCGCTTCAGGTCAAGGTGCGGGAGGCCGACCGGCTCGGACCGGATCACCAGCACCCGCAATGGGAGCCTCGCGCCTACCGGGCGCTTCGGGGACGGCAGTTGCACGTACCGGATGACAGGGGTGCTGCCGGACAGGGCAAGGAACCAGTCATCGGCACGGTCGTAAAGCAGCTCCCAGGGCAGGCTCGCCAGCTCGGGGCACTCGTCTGTCCGCAGCCGGACCCGGAGCACCGACTGGTCCTCCCCGGCACGGTCGACGCTAAGCCGCAGGCACTCACCGACGGGCCCGGAGAAGACGGCATCGTACAAGCGCCCCCCGAGCTCCTTGGCCGCCGCGACCGAGGGATCCTGAACACGCCGTATCCGCGCCCTGGCCCCCGTTGCCTTCAGGGCGAAGTTCTCCAGCTCGAGATCACTGATAAGCGGCTGCCTGAAAGTGACCGACTGGCCCTCGCCTGCGGGGGACTGGAGAACCTGCACCCAGTACTCGTCCCCATACCGCCGGAACAGCAAATCAAGGTCAAGATCGATCGCCAAGGCAAGCCTCTTTCCCCGTGCCCGGATATACAGGAGCATGCTATCCGCGCTGCCGCACGTAAGGGACGGCGTAGACCAAACCCTCGGAAAGGCCACAGCCAGCGCGGGGCAATTCCCGGGATGGGGCGAGATACCAGTTTCGCCGGGTAAGTTCCTCGCACTCAATCCGGCTCGCGCCCGCCCGGGTATCCGGAAGGGGATCGGTGCCGCGCGACGACCAGGCGGAAATGTGTCCGGCATGCCGGATCCTGCGGCACCGCCCGGCGGCCCGGACAGGCCTGCCGCACGAGGATGGAAACTAGCCGTCGCGTGCCGACGGCTAGTTTCCATCGTCCGACGCGCCGGCAACCAGCGTGACGCATGGGGAGCATGCTGTGACGGTCAGCCGATCGGGAGACAGGAACTTACGTCGGTAATTCCAGGTGCAGGACATTGGTATCGCGTGAACGAAGTTCTATTACCCGGCAGCTAACGGCGGCGGGCGAGGTGTCTCGCTCATGGGACACTAGCCTCGATCTTTCCCGCTTATGAGGTGATAATCCGAGGCAGGCGAAGTGGGAGCCCCGGCTGCGTCACGCTTGCTAGCGGCGGGACAATGAGCTTCGGGCGGATCCTTCAGTGGGAGGCAGCGAAATGTCGGCTGGAGTCGGTGACCAGGTCCCTGATGTCGGGGCTTATGTGATGAGCGCGGAGGGCCCGCAGCGGGTCAGCACCGGAGAACTGCTCGGCGGTGGCCGGGTGGTGCTGTTCGCGGTGCCCGGTGCGTTCACGCCCACCTGCTCCAACGTGCACCTACCCGGGTTCGTGGCGCGGGCGGGCGAGCTGGCTGGCAAGGGCGTCGACACGGTCGCGTGCGTGTCGGTTAACGACCCGTTCGTCATGGCGGCTTGGGGAGCCGCCGCCGGAGCTGACGGCGCGATCACCATGATCGCCGACCCAGACGGCGCGTTCACCCAGGCCATGGGACTGACCACCGACCTGTCGGCCGCCGGCCTCGGCAGCCGGTCCCGCCGCTACGCCGCCGTGATCGAGGACGGCGTGATCAGGAACCTGGACGTCGAGACCGAACGCGGCGTCAGCGTAAGCTCGTGCGAAGCTGTCCTGTCCCGCTTGTCCTAACCTCGGCGCCGATGATCCGGCTACTGGGCGCCGGCGAGGGTATCGAAGGCCTGCTCGATCAGGTCGGGCAGTTCAGGGGTACCGCCGTTCTCTACCCAGGTGAGGATGGCGGTGGTGGCGGCGGCCAGGCAGGCGGCCACGGTGACTCGGTCCTGGAAGGACGGACGGTCGTCGGTACCGAGCGCTTGGAGGATGAGCTGCTGGGTGGTGATCTGGTCGGCCCATAGCCGGTCGCGGAGTGCCGGGGTGGCGACGATGAGCCGGTTCTGCGCGAGCATGGTGTCGCGTTCGCTGTCGTAGACCTGCCTGAGTCCTTCGATCAGCACCTCACGGATCCGGCGGATCACGGGCCAGTCGGCCGGGGTCTGCGCGATCTGACTGGCGATGAGCGGGTCGTAGCCGTCGGACAAGGCCACGTCCTCCTTCGCGGGGAAGTAGCGGAAGAACGTCATGTGCGAGACGCCAGCCGCGGCGGCGATCTGCTCCACGGTGGTGGCCTCATATCCCTGCTCGCGAAACAGCCGCAGCGCGCTGTCGCGGATACGGTCGCGGGTCGCGTTCTTCTTGCGCTGCCGCCAGTCTGGTTCGTGTTCGGTCACAAAGGTCATCGTCGCGTACTTGTGTCCGCGGTCGTGCTCGCGGGTGCCTGCGACGAGGGCGTGTCCCGGTAGGCGTTCCGTCCGGGCAGGTACCGCAGGCTGGTGAGGATGGCGGCGATGGCAACCGCGGCGCAGCTGAGCATGACGGTGCTCATGCCATGCAGGAACGCGGTGCCCGCCGCGGCCCGCAAGGCGGAGCCGCCGGAGGGCAGGCGGCTGGCGAGTTGCACGGCCTGGGTGATGGAAGCTTGCGCGGTGGCGGCATCCTTGGCCGGCAAGGCGGCGAGTGCGGGCCGGAGATCGCGGGCGTAGGTGCCGGACAGGACGCTGCCCAGCACGGCAACGGTGATCGCCCCGCCGGTATTGCGCAGCGCGCTGTTCACCGAGGCACCGATCCCGGCCTCGTCACCGCCCGCAGCGGTCATGACCGTGTTCATCGCGGCGCCGATGGAAGCGCCAGTGCCGAGCCCGCACAGTGCCAGCCCGGCCGCCACGACGGCGTAGCTCGTGGTCAGGTGGACCTGGCTCAGCACCGCCAGCCCGGCCGCGAGCATCGCCAGCCCAGCGGCCACCGTCAGCCTGGTGCTCGTCACGCGCACGGCAGGACTAGCCGCCCCGCCCGCGACGAGCAGTCCGCCCATCAACGGCAACAGTCGCAACGCGGCGTTGAACGGATCGTCGCCGAGGACGCTTTGCAGGTACTGCGGCGCCACGAACAAGATCCCGTACAGTGCCACCGAGACGGCGATGGTGGCGGCCGTGCCCCAGGTGAACCGCTTGTCCCGGAACAGCGCCGGGTCGATGACCGGGTTCGCCGAGCGCCGCTCACGGATCACGAAGGCGGCGAGCAGCACCGCCGATCCGAGCAGCAGCATGCAGGTCGACGCCGATGTCCAGCCGCGCTCCGGGCCGTTGATGAAGCCCCAGACCAGGCAGGTAACCGCCCCGGTGGACAGCAGCGCGCCCGTGACGTCCAGCGGCGGCGCGGCGGGGTTGCGCGACTCGGGCATCAGGATGACCCCGGCGACCAGGGTGAGAGCGGCGGCCGGCACATTGATCCAGAACACCGAATGCCAGGAGAAGTGCTGCAGCAACAGGCCGCCGAGCACCGGTCCGAGCGGCAGGGCGAGCGCGATCGCCGCGGTGAGGATGCCGATGGCCGCGGGACGCTCGTCATCTCCGAACGCCGCCGAGACGACCGCCAGGGATAGCGGGAACACGATCCCGGCGCCCAGCCCCATCAGCGCTCTCGCCGCGATCAGTTCTGCCGCGGAGACCGACAGCGCGCACCATAGCGACGCCGCCAGGAATATCGCTAGCCCGGCTAGCAGCAGCCGCTTGCGGCCGACGCGGTCCCCGATCATCCCCGCGGGCAGCATGACCCCGGCGAAGACAAGCGAGTAGGCGTCCACGAGCCATTGCAGATCGCCGGTTCCCGCATGCAGCGCCGCCGAGATGGCTGGCAGCGCGATGTTCAAGATCGTCAGGTCCAGGTTCACGACGATCACCGACAGGCACGTCACGCCCAGCATCCACCATCGCCCAGCCCGCATTTCGGCCTCCATGACGTTAGTAGCTAACATATTAGTGACTAACATAATGGCGAAGTGGTGGGACCGCAAGTCGGACACTCGCACCATCCCGCCCGGCTGCGACGCCGGACGATTCTGGTTGGTGCTGCATTACCAACACTCTTTTCTGAGTAATGCAGCACTCACTAGAATGACCCGAACTCCTGGCCGAGGTCACAATCAGGCAATACCCCACCAAACCGGTCGGGTCGCAGCCGCACGTCGGACACCGACTGCCCTCAGCGACGCGCGGGGGCCTCCCGCGGAAGAGCGCTCACCAGCAGCAGCGCCACCAGGACGAAGGCAACACTGGCCAGCATCGCGAGCTGAGCTCCGTGGGTGTAGGCCCGCGCCAAGCCGTCCGGGCCGGGGTGGACGCTGGCCGAGCCGAACAGCACGGTACCGATCACCGCGATACCGATCGCGCTGCCGATCCGCTGGGTGGTGGTGAGCGTCCCGCCAGCGGTGCCGGCCTCCTGCCGCGGCACGTGCGCCAGGACGAAATCCTGATTGGGCGCGATCACCATGCCGCTGCCGAGACCCGCCACCAGCAGCGGACCCGCCAGTTCCCACCCGCCTGGATTCAGCGCGGTGAGATGGATCACGGCGGCGACTCCCGCCAGGCCGACGCCGACCAGCAGGCATCCGATGATCAGCACCTTGCGGCCCAGTCGCGCCGACAGCTTGGCGCTGCTCGCCGCCCCCACCAGGCTGCCGAGCGCGAACGGCGTCACGACTAGCCCGCTCGCCAGCGCGCCGCGGCCGAGCCCGATCTGCCACAGCATCGACAGCGTGAAGAACACACTGGTGAATCCCGCGAAGAAAACGATCGCGAACACAGCCCCCGCGGAGAAGGACGATCGTGCGAACAGCGCCGGTTTGAGCAGCGCGTCACCGCCGCGCCGGTCGGTGCGCACCTCCCATACCGCGAGCAGGACAAGCACCGGCACCGAAGCACCGACAGATACATAGGTCCAGGCGGGCCACCCGTTCGGTTGCCCCTCGATCAGCGGTATCAGCAGCAGCAACAGCCCGGCGGTAAGCAGTCCGAGACCGGCCGGATCGATCCCCCGCCGGGCACGCGCCACCGGCCGGGGCAGCAGCCAGGCGGCGAGCGGCAACTCGACCACGCCGATCAGCAGGTTGACCAGGAACACCCATCGCCACCCGTCGGCCGTACCCGCGGCCTGAATGATCAGGCCGCCGAGCACCGGCCCGAGCGCCGTGGACACGCCGATCACCGCGCCCAGCGTCGCGAACGCCTTCGACCGCTGCCGACCGGTGAACGAGAGCTGAATCGTGGCGGATATCGCCGGGTAGAACACCCCGGCCCCGACGCCTTGCACCACCCGCGCGGCAATGATCTCGCTGGCAGTGCGCGACAGCCCGCAGGCCACGCTGGCCAGCGTGAACAGCGCGAGCCCAGCGATGAACTGCCACTTGTGGCCGATTCGGTCGCCGACGCGGCCAGCGGGAATCAGCACCAGGCCGTAGGCAAGGGCGTAGCCCGACACGATCCACTCCAGGCCGGCCGGCGAGGCGTGCAGGCCGGTGCGGATCGACGGCAGCGCCACGGTCACGATCGTGGTGTCCAACAAGGCCATGAAGGCTCCGACGAGCACAACGGAGACGGCTCGCCAGCCGGTATTTGTAACCATAACTCAAATCTAGGTCGGACATAAATTTATGTCAAACATAACTTTTGGTCCGGCATAATTTTGTGCTAACGTGACAGGGTGAGCACAGGACTGCGGGAGCGCCGGAAGCAGGAGGCCCGGCAGGTCATCTCCGGGGTCGCGATGACGATGTTCGAGGCACAGGGCTTCGACGCGGTGACGATCTCCCAGGTCGCGGACGCGGCCGGGGTGTCGAAGATGACCGTGACGAACTACTTCCCGCGCAAGGAGGACCTGGTCTTTGACCGGGCCGAGGTGATCATCGCCAGCCTGGCCGATGCCGTCGCCGCGCGCGCGTCCGGCGAGAGCCTGCTCACGGCGATCCGTCGGGACTACGCCGAGCGGATCTCCGTGGGCGACGTCACGCTCGGCGTGCCCACCGAGACGTTCGCCCGGATGGTCCGCGGCAGCCACGTGCTCACCAGCCGGGGCCGGGAGATCGAGCAACTGCGCGAACAGGCCCTTGGCGACGCCATCGCCGCCGAGACCGGCGTTGACGACGTGAAGCAGCGCATCGTGGCCGCCCAGCTCGCGTCGGTCCACCGGGTGCTATTCGATGATGGCACTAGGCGCGTCCTGGCCGGCCAGCCGCACGAGGAGATCTGCCAGGTGCTCGCGGCGGCCGCCGACCAGGCCTTTGACCTGCTCGAACCGTCCCTGGGCGGCTACGGCATCAAGGCCGAGGGTTAGCCGCCGAAAACCGGCATGTCGTCGCGGTCGGCCGGTTTTGTGCGGTATCACCCGGTTGCATCGACCATCGCCGCTGCCCATGCATTCGAATAATTATGGCTGGTGCGGCACTACCCAGAAAAGCCTGCCTCGTCCGGGGGGCGGTCGCGGTGGCGTGAAAGTCGGGTGGCTGCGGGCCGTTGGTGGCTGGGGCCGACTGCCGCGCCCGGCGGCCCTAGGTCGGGTGCTGCTGGTGG